>JBHHTX010000011.1:0-22243 GCA_046753585.1 Mariprofundaceae bacterium | reverse complement strand
GGTTGTTTCGCCCGTGAGGCTCAAACGTCTGGAATTAGCCGGATTCAAATCCTTTGTTGATCCAACCCGAATTGAATTTGGCGACGGAATTACAGCTGTCGTTGGTCCCAATGGCTGCGGCAAATCGAACATTATTGATGCCGTGCGCTGGGTGCTCGGGGAACACTCGGCCAGGCAGCTTCGCGGCGGAGTTATGGATGACATGATCTTTCAGGGTTCGGATACCCGCCCTCCCGTAGCGCTTTGCGATGTGGAGCTAACCTTTGCCATTCGTCTTGGCCAGCTTTCACATCCCTATCACGAGGCGGAGGAAATTAGTGTGCGCAGGCGGCTTAATCGGGAACTTGGCTCGGATGCATATATCAATGGCAAAATGGTGCGCCTTAAAGATATTATCGATCTGTTTCTTGATACAGGCATTTCCAGCCATGCTTATGCAGTTATCGAACAGGGTTCGATTGCCCGTATGGTTACTGCCAAACCCGAGGAACGCCGCTTTATGCTGGAAGAGGCTGCGGGCATCATGAAATATCGTTCGAGACGACGAGAATCTGAACGCAAAATGAACACCACAAGACAAAATCTTGATCGGGCCATGGATCTTTTAGGGGAAGTACGTTCACAGTGCCGCAGCCTGAGGCAGCAAGCATCGAGAGCCGAGCGCTTCAAAACATTACAGGAGGATTGGCAGAACTTTAAATCCATAAGCCTGGGACTTCGTTATCAGCAGATGAAGAAGGATTGTTCGTGCATCGAGCAAGAGCTTGAGCAAGCCAGAGTTGCCGAAGCTGAGGCTGGCCGGCTACAAACAGGCATTGAGCATCAACTTGATGAAAAGCGCCGAGCAATGATCCGATATGAGGAAGATGTACAAGACGCTCAGGATGCGGTCCGGACAGCGGAACTTCACCAGGCTGAAATTCAAAGACAGATCGAGCAGAGCCAGGGCAAGTACCGTCTGCTAACCGAACGTAAAAAACATCTGGAACAGCGTCTTGTTGAAAACAGGGAACGAACCGATCAATTTGATGAGGAACTGCTCCATCTGAATAATCGTTTGCATAAAGATGATTTAACAACACTTGAACGTGAACTTGAGGAGATGGAGACGGCAGTTGCAGCGGCCCTGACAGAGCACAGGCAGCAGGGGATTGTCCGTGATCAGGCACTGGCTAAATATGAACGCCTGAAAAACGAGCAACGATCCGTTACCGAACGTCACAAGTTTGCGCAGTCCGCCCTGAATCGACTGGCGCTACGCAATGAAGCTATTGTAGCACAACTGAAGCAGATGGAGCTTCAGGCTGAAGCGCTCCGAACCCGGCTTAATCAGGGCGAATCGGCTGCGAAGCAAGCAGACAAAGATTGTACGCAGGCTGAGTCCAGATACAGTTTAAAGCAGGCTACTCTGGAAGAAAGCAGGATTCACAGAGCTGCTATGGAGGCACAGCTTGCAGAGAAAAGAGGCCAGGCACGTCAACTGTCAGGTGATGTTTACGAGTTATCTGCCCGGCTCTCCAGCGGCAATATTGATGAGAAGCTGAGGCAGACACTGCGTTCCAGAGGCCTGCTGTGGGTGGATGAGGAAATTCAGGTTCCACAAGGGTTTGAACATGCGGTTGCAGCGGCTCTGAGAGGTCAGTCTGGTGATGCCCTTTGGCCTGACGCTGTTTCTTTCGAGGCGATTCAGGAGCTTAAGGAAAAGATTGCAGATGCTCCCGTTGCCGTCTTTATGGAAAGTCCGGGTACGGTTACAACCAACCTTGCTGAGACCCTTGCCCTGGATACACAACATCCATTGTGGAAACTTTTCTCCGGCGTGGCCGTGGTCGATGATATTTCAGATGCACCGGATCTTATGCAGCAACAAGCACAATGCTATTCCGTAGTCAGCAAGGATGGCTGGCTACTTGGGCGAGACGGTTGGCTAACCCCACCTTCCCGGCAACAAACCGCTCACAAGCTGGAGCTGAAAAGGCGCTTGCAGATCCTGAAAAAGAAATCATCCGAGGCCGATGCGCAGGCTGAAAAATCCGGGCACGATTTTGAACAGGCCGAACAAGTCCTACAGCAACAGCAGCGGGAACTGGAAGAGACACAGTTAACGGCTATTCAGGCCCGGAGTCTGTTGGCATCAACCGAAGAGGATCTGAAACGACTGCAGTCTGCCGCATCTGACCTGCATGCTTCACAGCTGCGGTTACAAACCGAACAGGCGGAGCTTGCTGAAGAAGAAAAGAGGGCAAAGGAAACGCTTGCGAATCCCGGTGTCACTGATCCCGAAATTCTACGTACTGCCGAGCAGGCATTGGAATCTCAGACCTTGGTCTGGCAGGAAGCAGAACAAACCCTGGAAAAATCCCGGTCTGAACTATCTGCCGCCGGTCAGAAACTGGCCTTGCGGCGACAGGCGGCCGACTCCATTCAGGAGGACATACAACGTATTCAACAGGAACAGGAAACATTGTGCCATCAACTATCCGGGGATAATCAACGTCTGCATCAAATTACGGAGGAATTGGCACAAGCCGAAGACAGGAAAACCCTGGATAGAGCCCTGAGCGAGGCGGCAGACATGGTCAATGCCGTCTATCTGACATTGAATGAAAAGCGGCAAGCCGGGGGGAAATTGCAGCAGGAGCTCTGGGATATCGAACAATCTCAACGGAAGGCACAGCATCAGTCAAATCAGGCAACGATGGCCCGCAAGCAGATACAGATTCGCCTGACAGCAGAGCAAACAAGGCTCGAAGATTTAGTTGCTGAAGTTTTGCGCGAGTGCCATGTAGAGGCCGAATCACTTGCCGGGCGTCTGGATGCCATGGAAGACCTCCCTGAGGCTCAGGAAATCATTGAAAAGGTGCAAAAGCTGGAGGATCGATTATCCAGATTTGGTCCTGTAAACCTGCTGGCAATTGAGGAATTCCGCCTATCCTCTGAACGTGAGGAGTTTTTGGCAGCGCAATCGGCTGATCTTGAGGCAAGCCTGCAAACACTGGCTGATACCATCAGTCGCATTGACCGAACAACCAAACGACGTTTTCAACAGGCATTTGAACGTACCAACGCCATTTTTAAGGAGACATTTCCACGGCTGTTCGGGGGAGGAAGGGCGGAGCTCAAATTAAGCTCGGATGATCCTCTTTCTGCAGGTGTGGACATCGTGGCCCAGCCGCCAGGGAAACGACTACAGGATATCGGTCTTCTTTCCGGAGGCGAAAAGGCTCTTACTGCTGTGGCGCTGGTATTTTCCATTTTCCGCATGAAGCCGGCACCCTTCTGTATCCTGGATGAGGTTGATGCCCCGCTTGATGATTCCAACGTTGGCCGCTTTGGTGAGCTGATGCGTGAGCTGGCATCTGATGTACAGTTTATTAACGTGACACATAACAAGGTCAGCATGCAATCAGCTGATCACCTGATTGGTGTATCTATGCCCGAGCCGGGAGTCTCAAAAATTGTCGGTGTGGAGCTGAATAGCTAGAAACCTGTCCGGTAAAATGTGGAAGGCCTGCATGACCCCATCTTTATCATTGAAAGCCGGGAAACCATTCAAATTGTGTGGAACAAGCCAACTAAAACACAAAACCCCGTAGCGATTGAAATTTGAACAAATTCGCTGTGCCTTCTTCCAGAGGCAATAGAAAGCTTGCATTAATAGCATTGTATGCTTATAAACCGACGACTTAGTCTATTTTGAAGGGGATCATCAAGTGAGAAGCGATTCAGTTACCGGCACATTCGGCCACCGTACGTGGCTTTATTTATTTCTATTTATGTCTTTATGGCTTGCGGGCTGTGGAGGTGGCGGTGAGTCGGCTTCTTCTGGGGTAGCTCCGGTCACATTAAGCTTTACCGTGCCCGCTGCGAAAGTTGCTTCTCTGGATGATGCCGTATTACTACCGGACGAGGAGGCACAGCTTGCCCTGGCCAAAAATGATAACCCTCTCCTGTACATTGGCGGCAGGTCACTGGCCGACCTCCTGATTCCTGACGCTCAGGCTGCACCGCCACCAGCGGGTGTTGCTTCCGTTATAGTGACAATCAGCGGGCCAGGCATGACTTCAATCGTGGATAACATTCCTATAACGCCGGGTGTCCCCGTAACGCGTACTTACAACGTTCCTGTTGGACCGAACGTAAGTTTCGTTATTCAGGCATTTGATGTTAATGGCAACTTACTATTTGCCGGAACCCAGCTCATTGCCAATCTGCAGGCTGGCGTGCCGGTTACGCTGAACATACCGATGGCTCCAGCCGCTGGTCAGGACCTCATTGCTCCGGTTATCACCCTGGTGGGCATAACGCCGGTTACGGTTCTGCTAAATTCGGTTTACATTGATGCAGGTGCGACCGCTCTGGATAATGTAGATGGAAATATCACCGCCAGAATCGTGACCGTGAACCCGGTGAATACCGCAGTTTTAGGAACCTATACAGTAAGCTACAATGTACGCGACGCTGCCGGAAATCCGGCAATTCCGGTAACACGTACGGTCAATGTAGTGGCTACCCCTCCTCCAGCTGATGTTACTCCACCTGTAATTACACTGCTGGGCGCTAACCCTGCTACGATAACGCAGGGAATGATCTATGTGGATCCCGGTGCCACCGCGATGGATAATGTTGACGGCAATATCACTGCCAGGATCGTTACCGTTAACCGGGTCAATACGAATATTATCGGTGCCTACACGGTTACCTATAATGTGAGCGACGCTGCCGGGAATGCTGCAGTACAGAAGACTCGCACAGTTAATGTGGTCGCTGCTGTTGGACCACCTCCTCCACCTCCTCCCGTGCTTCCCGGAGCAGTAACCGGAACGGTGCTGGACTCGACGACAAATCAGCCGGTTACCGGCGCGACTGTTGATCTGCGTCTGGGTGCAAATGCACCGCTGGCCAATCCTGTCGTTGGTTCCGGGCTTACGAATGCGACGGGTGTCTATACCATCAATAATATTCCCGCAGGCACCTATACAGCTACGGCGACAGCCAATGGTTATGGTGAAGTGGGTGCGACTGTAATAATAACTGCAGGCGCAACCACCAATGCACCGGCCATGCTTTTACCTCCATTGCCAGCTGTTGTTGGGGCCGTGACCGGAACGGTTGTGGATGCGACAACGAATCAACTTATTACCGGTGCAACTGTGGATGCAAGACTGGGAGCAGGTGTAACAACGGGGCCAATTGCCGGCACTGCCACAACCGGAGTAAATGGAAGCTACACCATCAATAATCTGGCTGTAGGCACTTATACTCTCACTGTCACAGCGACCGGTTATGCCCAGAGTAATGCGCCAGCAGTTGTCACAGCAGGGGCAACGACAAATGTGAACGTTATCCCATTATCTCCGTTACAGCTTGCCGGGCAGGCGCGAATTGTACTGACATGGGGCGCTACTCCGGGAGATCTGGATGCACACCTGATCGGCCCTGATCCTCAGGCTGGACGATTTCATGTTTATTTCGGCAACCAAGGCTCGTCGGTAGCTTCTCCATTTGCCGTTCTTGATGTAGATGTAATAAATGGTTTCGGACCGGAGACCGTGACCATCTCTCAGCAAACGCCAGGTGTTTACAGCTATCATGTTCATAACTTTGGCGGCGTAGCAACTGGCACAGCACTGTCACTTTCAGGCGCGACGGTTAATGTGTATCAGGGGGCCGCGGTAGCCCCGGCCGCAACATTTACGGTGCCCGCCGGTGGTTTGGTCGGCAATTCATGGCATGTCTTTGACATGGATGGTACAACAGGGGCCATTACTCCGGTCAATACAATTCAGGATGCTGTTACTTCCCTGGTTCGGGTTGTGCTCACGCCCGCGATTTCTACTGCTGTAACTGGTTCGACGACTCAATTTACAGTCCGTGGAGACAGTGCCAGTGCTTCAACTATTCAGCTTACCGGAGTGACATGGACTAGCAGTAATCCCGCGGTTGCTACGGTCAGCGCAACGGGGTTGACAACTAATCTGACGGCTGGAACCACTACCATTACTGCAACTCATACGCTTAGTGGCTATTCGGATAGTTCAGTATTGACGGTCGGTGCTAATCTGGCCCCGGCACCAACTGCTCCAGCCATTACTACTACAGGCACAACGCCGGGTAACAGTCAGATTACTCATAATGATCCCAATGCCGGTGATACCCATACCTATGCGATTACCACACAACCGGTTTTTGGCACGGCGACGGTGAGTACGACAGGGCTGGTTACCTATACACCGACTATTTCTGCCGCTGCCAGTGATTCGATAACAGTTACAGTGACAGATAGCGGTAGCCTTAACGCTCCGGTAACCATTAACGTGACGGTGAATGCTGTCATCGTTGCCTCCGCAGGGAAATTTTTGTATGTCAATGATAAAAACCCGCAGCAGCCTGCGGGAAATACAATTTCTGCTTTTTCCATTAATCAAACGACAGGCGCCCTGACTCCGATTGCAGGTTCGCCCTTCCTTACCGGTAGCTTGTCATTGACTGGTGGATATTTCGGAAGCAACAGGATTGCCGTTTCCCCGGCAAGAAACCTGCTTTTCGCGACTAATCAGGGCACTGTTACCACTGTCGCAGCCGGGGGAGACAATACCATCTCGGTGTTCAGTATTAATCCTGCTACGGGAGCATTGACGCCGGTGGCAGGCTCACCTTTTGCCAATCAGGCTGGGGCCAAGATGGGCTCCGGTGGCATGGTGACTGTAAACAATGCTGGAACGTTGTTGTTTGTTGGCAATGACAATACAGGTAATATTTCTGTCTTTAGCATTGCTGCCTCAGGTACATTAACGGCAGTTCCCGGATCACCCTTTGCCAATGGTCTGGGCTTAACAACGATCAAAAAAGGCGTCAACGGTCTTAATCTTTCAGCAGATGAAACCCAGTTGACTGTAGGAACCTCCAGCGCTGGTAGAGTAATTGTCAGATTCAATATAGCCGGCAACGGAGTATTGACGCCGAATGTTGGCAACCCGTTTCCCTACTTCGGTGCTATTGTGGCTTCACCAACATCGGTTACAAGCAATACGGCTGGAATTGAAGTGGTCGCAGGTACAGGGGGACGTCTGGAGAGCTTTATCAATAATACATCAACTGGTAGCACTCTGGATGTGGGAGCTGCCAATAACCAGAGCGTAACCTTTACTCCGGACGGGACAAGGGTAATTACTTCGGGGGGCACTTCTTCAACCCTGAGTGTTGTGGATGTCAGCCCTGCGGGCCTTCTGACTATGAACCCCGGCTCCCCTGTTGCTCTGCAAGCTAACGCGTTCGTTAAAGGCTATGTTGCAATACATCCTAATGGTCTATGGGTGTATGCAACAGAGGCAGGACAGGTGGAAGGTTTCACCATGGATGCTACCGGAGCAATGATATCGATGGGTCTTCCATGGCCAGTGGCTGCGACTAGTGGTAATTCCATAGCGATCTACTGATTTTGAACCGGTTCATCAAGACGTTTGAACTTTAATAGCACTGTCGGTAAAAAGGGGATAATTGAACGTGATGAAGAGGATGAAGAGAAGATGTATTACGGCAACATGCTGTGCCTTGTGTTTGGGCCTGTTCAGTTTACCAGGCTCATTGGCAAGTGCTAAGGAATTGGCTCATGCCTCCGAGCAAGCAAGTGATCTTAAACAGGGGCGCGAGCACTATGTGCTGGGCAACTATGAAGAGGCGCTGGAGCACTTTCTCGCGGCTGAGAAAGCGGAGCCTGAAAATGGGGAGGTGCAGTACAACATTGGCCTGACCTATCAGGGGATGCTGGATTATACGAAGGCTGAGAGTTCTTTCGCGCGTGCTGTTGAGATTGATCCATCCATGGGCGATGGCTGGTCTCATCTGGGTGAAATGCTTTACCGTAATGGCAGGCATACCGAGGCAAAAGCCGCACTGGAAAATGCCGAGGCCAACGGAGCCAGGCCAGCCTATACAGCCTATATCAAGGGGCTGGTTCTAACGGAGCTGGGAGAATATGACGCTGCTATTGCCAACTTGAACAAGTCACAGGAACTGGAGCCCAGCTTCAGGCAGAAGGCTATATACGCAATTGGCATGGTCTACAGCAAAAAGAATGATAAAAAATCTGCAGAAAAGTCGTTCAGGGAAGCCATAGCCATCAACCCCAAGTCAGCAGTCGGTGTGTACGCAGATTTTGGCCTGCAATACCTGAACAAGCCACAAAAGCGTCTGTGGCATGTCGATCTGAGTTATAGTTTTCTATATGACGATAATGTCATTCTCAACCCGGGCGGGATCAGCGCTCTGCCAACAGATCAGAATGATTTTAAACATGTATTGAACCTGCACGCCGGATATAAACCCGAGGTTAAAGGGGCATTTGATTTTCGTGCGGATGTGAGCTACTACAGGAGCCTGCATCACAAACTTTCCCATATGGATGTAGATGGTTTTGGCCTCTCATTAACTCCAAGTTACATTACTGATCCGGGTACTTTCTCTGTCGAGGGCCGGCTGGATTATTATCTGGTTGATGGCAATCGTTACCTGCAAAACTTCAGCGTTTACCCGAGTTTTGGCTTTGATATCGGCAAAAGCCAGCATGGTATTCTGAATGGCGCTGTTCAAAAAAAGAATTTTTTCAACCAGCCGTTGAATATTGGCGCCGAAAATCGGGATGCCATTAATTATGCAGCCGGATATATGCACTATGTCTACACAAAGGGACAGCAGGGCTATGTGGGCCTCGGTTATGCCTTTGATTTTGAAAATGCCAAAGGTGGTAACTGGGACTATACTGGCCACCGCATTATTGGCTCAGTATTGTATCCCTTAGGCAAGGGTATCGGCTTCCGGTTTAATGGTGACTATTATTTGCAGAAGTACAGAAATTTACACACGATCTTCGGTGTGAAGCGAGATGACAAAATCTTCACCCTTTCACCCATGGTGACTTATGACACCAGATGGGTACAGCTACAGCTGCATTATTCGCATATACGGGCGACTTCGAATATCGGGGTTTATGAATATAACAGAAATATTGTGGGTGCCGGTTTTGAATACCGTTATTGACAGTACTGATAGAAAGTTTGCAGGAGAGAAGGTTATGGCTGAACGGAATGACATTGATTGTAGAATAAATATAGCAAGAAGCAAGAAAGTGGGCATCTCGCCCTGGTTTTGGGCTATTGCTGTTTCCATGGTAATGCTTGGCTCTCCTGAAGCTTCATATGCAGCCAATAAAGTTGGGAATTTCACGGTGGTGTCAGGCGCGGTGGATGCCTTGAGGGAACAACAGGATGCTCCGATTGCAGCAGAAATCGGTATGGATGCATTCCTGCAGGATGTTGTTCGCACAAAACGCCGCTCCAGAACACGGCTGAAATTCCTTGATGACAGTGTATTGAATATGGGTGCAAACCATATGGTAAAGGTTAAGGAATTCGTATACGACGAAGACAATGGGGTGCGCAAAGCGGTTCTCAGCTCCCTGCGCGGTACAGTTCGTGCAACAGTGTCCAAGATGGGGGGAGATGGGGATTCATTATTTGAAGTGGAATCGCCTACTGCAATTGCCTCTGTGCGGGGAACAGACTTTATCGTAAAAATAAACTCACTAATGGAAACCATCATTGTCGTTCTTGAAGGTGCTGTGATGGTTCGCAATATTGATCCGGATGTTAAAGGACAGGTTATGGTCAGAGCCGGCCAGAAAACCACCGTTGCCAAAAATAAAGCTCCGAGTTTACCCGCGTTTGTTCCTGCTCAGATGCAAGAGGTTCTGATTGCAGAAACCACACCGACAGTAGCTACCGGAGTAGCTGGCGGTGTGGATGGAGTCCGGCAACAGAGTGGTCAAAGCAGCGCAACTTCTCAGTCAGTAGCAACATTCTCTTCTGTTGAGGTTGTTCCTGTTGCCCCGCCACCACCGACACCAATTTCATTTTCAACGCCACAGATCCAGCCAATAGTCATAGCTAACCAGCCCGCTGCTGCTGCCGTACCACCTGTGCAGCCACCGATTACCACTACAGTTCCAGCAGTGATTACTACCCCGGTCGTCCTGAATTTGATATTTTAGACAAGTTGGTAGCCTGAATTGACATTTAAACGAGGGCTTATCCCAGCAGCTGTGGCTGTGTATTTTTTTTGTGGCGCATCTTTAAGTGCCGCTGAAATGTATGGTAGTCAGGCGCTATTTTCCAAGCCCGATGGGCAGTCTGAAAAAACCGGCGTGGCAGCACAAGGAACCGTCTCTATTGTAAAACGGCGGGGCTATTGGGTGAAGGTTAAATCCGGGGATGTGATTGGCTGGACCAAATTATCCAACGTGAGAATGGAAGAGATGATAACGTGGATGGATCCAATTGACACACTACATGATACAGGTCGCCTGGCTCCGGGAAATTGAGCAAGTAAGCAATGATCCTGCAAGGACTTACTAATTGAGTAGTCCTCCAAACCGTCTCAGTTGGTTGATTAGTGATGTTTTGCCTCAGTGGCAACTGTCACTATCGGTCTTTTGTCATCGTAGCACCTCCTATTTTTACTGGGCAGTAGCGTTATTCCTTACTCTTTTTATTGCTGCTTCAAATTTTATCGATGCTGATCTCGCCGCAATGGATGAGGGAACCTTTGACACTGTCATGAAAATGAGGTGGACATCGCCACCGGCTTCACAGGAAATTGCAATTCTGGATATCGATGAAAAATCCCTGGCTGAAATGGCATCTCAATACGGACGCTGGCCATGGAAGCGGGAAGTTTTTGCTCAGGCACTGGCCGAGCTCGAATATATAGAGGCAAAGTCGATCATGTTTACAGTACTGATCACTGATCGGGACACGGAACATCCACACAGCGATGCTATACTTAGCTTTGTGGCTAGCGAGTCCTTCGTCACGGTTTATCCTGTAGTCAGATTATCCGCCAAGAATGATGTTTACAGTAAACTGAAGGTGTGTGACCTGATTCCTGCCGGAGTGATGAAATGCAAAACTGACAAAACAATGGCCGCTATCTTACCCGCTCTGCCAGGTATGCAACATGATCTGGGGATGATGAACCATCGGCTGGATGATGATGGAACGCTAAGACACTGGACTCTCTTATGGGAGGAAGAGTCCTGGAAAATGCCCACAATGGTCGGAGGGGCTATCGCGCTGGCACATATTGAAGCCAGAGTAGATAAAGATGAGTCCTATACTCTGAACTGGAGAAACAAAAAGAACAGGTACTTGAGAGTTTCATTTTCGGATTACCTTGCCACACTGGAAGGTGCTGACCGGATTGCACCCGACTTTTTCAAAGGAAAACATGTGATTATTGCCGCCTCCGCGCCCGGTCTGACCATTCAGAATTCTACTTCGATAGGTTTAATGGATGATGGCGAAATTCTGGCTACTGCTTTGGATGACGCCATTAACGGCACCTATTTGAAATCCATTCCAGATTGGCTCAGCCTTCTGTTGACTATTGGTTTTATTTGGGGAATGGCCTTCCTGTTTATGTTCAGGCGAGCCCAGAGAGATCTGGATAGCAGCTTTATCGCGATAGAGGTAGGGGCTGTGCTGATCATGGCCCTGGCCATCAATTATACAACATATTTTATTGATATCATGCCCATGGCTACTTATGGCCTGATTTATTACACCATTGGCAGAACGCATCATGAGATGGCTGAAACCATCTTTATGGGAGCGACCTCTTATCTGGACAGGATTGCAAAAAACGACTCTCTGAATTCGGTCGGAATCATTGTATTCAAGGATGAGGAGAATCACTTTCTGCCCGGAAAGCGCGACATGCTTGCAATACAAAAAAAGTTTGATGCCGGCAAGATATTCTTTTGCCATGAATCATTCCGGGAAGATCAGGTGCTTGAAGGGGGTAACGACGTCAGCTGCATGGTCGTGATTTCCAACAAGGATGCGCAGCATGACATACTGGAGAAACTGCACACTTGCTTACAACAGCGGGGTCTAAAAGATCATATAACTCAAACATTTGATTTTCCAGATAAGATAAAAAGGAACAGGAAGCTGATTCCAGGGTTTATAACCATGAAAACCCTTTGTGCGGTTACGCAACTCCCCTTAGACGAAGGAAAACCGGAGCGATAAATGACATTATCACGTCAATTAATTTTAACACTCTTGTGTTTGATACTCATTCTGTTTGGCGGCATGTTTGGCCTTAATCTCAAGCATGTACAAAATCTTCTGTCCAGGCAAATGGAGGCCCAAACACAAAATTCAGCGGATTCGCTAGCCCTGTCCCTGAAGGAATATCTGGCTTACAATGACATTGAGGGTGCTAAAACTTTTGTAGATGGTTTTTTCAATCATGGCTTTTACCAAAAACTTTCAGTGACTGATGCACGCAACAAGAAAACAATCATTGTTCGAAGCCACCCCAGAGCGATTAATGAGGTTCCAGACTGGTTCGTCGAGATGATTCCATTGCATGCCCCTGTCAAAAAGGCGGAGGTCCTTTTTTACGACTCAGGGCATCGGCAAAGACATTTAGTCCTTCTTGAAGCAAGAAGCTCCCACGCTTATGAACAACTCTGGCTGACCACTAAAAAATGGTTCATACTCTCAGTCCTGTTGATTGTTACAGGAACCCTGCTATTGATATACCTGATACGCTGGCAGCTATCCCCCTTGAGAGCGATTGAAGAACAGGCTATTGCAATCAGTCGTCGGGAATTTTCAACAAACCATCAAATGCCAAGGGCGCGTGAACTGGGCCGGGTAGTGCTGGCCATGAACAGCATGTCTGAAAAACTGAAACGCTTCATTGATGAACTGACTGAGAAGGCTGAAAAATTATTGCGTGAGACACGTATTGATTTATTAACCGGACTCATGAACCGTCAAACTTTTATGGATAGTCTCCATGCTGTTATGAATGAAAACGGGGTCATTGGCATCATTCATGTTCACAACCTTGGCCATATTAATGACATGCATGGCTATCCAGCGGGCAATGAACTGCTTCGCGCGCTTGCGGAAGTACTTCGTAAGGAGAAGGAGTTATATGCTGAAGCCTTTACAGGGCGCATATCAGGTTCGGATTTTGCCATCGTAACACCCGGGCTAAGTATGAAAGAGTTCCTCAATATTTATAAACAGTTGGAATCAAGGTTGGCGTCGCTATCTGTACCCGAAGGCAAGGAAAATCCGAAGATCATTGCTGGTATTGCTTCCTATGATCAAAAACAAGGTATGAGCAAGATACTGGCTAAAGCTAACCATGCCCTGGCAATGGCCATGCATCAGGAAAAGACGGCTGTCTATTTGGGTGATGATCGCGAACCTTTACCTATTTCATCCACCGATTGGGGAGGGCTAATTGATAATATAATACGGGATGGATCTATCAAGCTCACCAGCCAGGATGTAAAAGATCCGGAGGGTAAAATACTTTTCCGCTGTCTGCTGGCCAGGCCCGAGTTGCCGGGTGAAAAAGATGTTCACACAGCAAGCTTTATAGCAATGGCCGAGCGCCTTGGCAGGGCCAGTGAGTTTGATCAACTGGTCATTGGCAAAATCTTTCAGCATGCCTCCAGCCACAGCGATAGCTTCTCATGGGCAATCAAGTTATTGGCCTCATCATGGTACGACGAAGGCTTTCAGGAGTGGCTCCTTGGCCTGCTGAAACAGTATTCATCGGTGTCCGGTAACATGTTTATCACCTGTACCGAGGCTTCGCTTATAAGAGATGTTGCTGCCTCAAAAAAACATATCGATTGCATACGCCAGTCAGGAGGGCGCATTATCATGGATCACTTTGGCGGAGAGCTAAATTCATTTACTGCCTTGCGACAGCTTAAGCCCGATTATATAAAGCTGGATGGAAGCTATATTAGAGATATCATTGAAAACGATGATCATAAAATGTTTCTGGGAATTGTTACCAATATAGCGCATGGTCTTGATATCGGCGTCATCACCGAACATGTCGAAAGTGACGACATTAAATCAATGTTGAAACAGATAGATATTGATGCGTTCCAGGGATATGCCATTTCCCAGGTGGAATTACTGGAATCATAGGAGTTACTATGGATAAACCCTTACTGGAAGTAATGGATGAAATGCTCGCCAACGGTATTGAACCTAGGAGCAGGAGAGATGAGCTATGGGATCGATACGGGCGTAAACGTGCGGTAGTAGCTCTCGATTCATCGGGCTTTACCCGTACAACCAATGAGTGTGGCATTATGCATACCTTAAGCAAGTTGACGCAGATGCGGAGTATTGTCATTTCGACTCTGGAAAAGCATAAATGTGATACTTATGTCACTGAAGCGGACAGTTTCATTTCCCTGTTCCCCGACGTCGATCACGCCATAGATTCTATGCTTGAATCTGTCCAAATCATCCGTGATGAGAAACTCATGCTGACTCCAGATCGGCCCTATAAAATATGTGCTGGAATCGGTTATGGAACACTGCTGGTCACTGGCGGCCATGGTGAGTTTTTCGGCAAGGAAATGAATCTTTCCTCCAAACTGGGGGAGGACCTTGCCGAAGCTGACGAACTTTTCCTGACAGAGGCCGCATTTGAAGAGATATCAGATGAGCGCAAGAAATTATTCAGCAAAAAAATGGCAACAGTTTCAGGGAATGATATCGTTCACTATGGTATGATGATGTAACACTGTTGTCGGACTGATGTGAGGATGAAATTTAGCCCGAGGCTTCACAAGCCCGGGCTAAAAGATTCATGTGGTCCAGACCGAAAAACATCTCAGGGCGACCGACACGCTTGTTCAGGAAAAAAGTAGGCACTCCAAAAGCTCCTTTATCCAGTGCCTTCTGAGTTAGTTCATCAAGTCGGTCATTTTGTTGTGACAGCCATACACCGGGCAGTTCATTCAAAGCAACCACTTGTTCCAGCCAATCCTGCTGTTTCGGATCAACCTCGCCTGACCAGATACTGTTAAAGATTGCCTGTGAGAAGCAAACCCGATCCATCCCCTCTAAAGCCAGTGCTGTGCGCATGGCCGGACGACTGTCAAAGCTTAACGGTTTAATCATTTTGAAAGGGACTCCCAGATACTTTGCCCAGCGTTTGAGATCACGCAGACAGTAAATCGCCTTGCTCTTGATTAACGTCGGTGGAGTGTTGCCCGACCATTTGATCAGCTTGGGAAGATTAATCGGTATCCACTCGATATCGATTTGAAATCGGCTGCTAAATTCAGATAAGCCGGTTGACGCAAGATAACTGTAAGGACTAATAAAGTCGAAATAAAATTCAATAGATAGACCTTTCATAGCCTTAGAGCTCTTCACTCAGGAGAAATAAGCATCCGCCTGCCTCTGGGCATCGTCCATTGCCTGCTGCAGGCGTGCGAAAGCCTCATTAAAATCTTCATCGTCATGCACTTTAATCCCTTCAGCAATAATAAAGACACCGCGAGTAAAAGGCTTAGGGATATAAAAACGATCCCATGAATTGATACGCCAGTGACCTTTAGTGGCATAACAGACTGGCACAAAAGGCAACCCTGACTTCATTGCTAACTGAACAGTTCCTTTTTTTATTTTCTCCCTTGGCCCCCTGGGGCCATCTGGTGTCACTCCCAAACTCCTGTTCTCATTTTTCACTGCCCGTAACATTTGCAGCATTGCCCTTGCTCCTCCCCGAGAACTCGAACCACGAATAGTCTCCAGTCCCAACAGAAGCAGGGCATCGGAAATAAACCCACCGTCCCGATGTTCGGAAATCAACATATAACCATGCCAGATATTGCGGGACAATTTGGGAATCATTAATAAACGCGCATGCCAGAAGGCGTACAGATAACATTCCGCATCACCCTTTACCGGCGCTTTGCCAACCACATCCCATCGAATTGTTTTCTCAAAAAAAAGAAAAACAAGCTTGATTAGTCGGGGAACCAGCCATCTAACCATTTATCAATGGGTCAGAGCCCTTTTCGGCTTGAGCTTCTTATGAATGATTGCAGGAAACGATTAAACAATCCCGGCCAGGGCGGCCTTGCAGATATCCATCAATGGCCCCGGAAAGATGCCAAGGATGACGATCACAATAGCGGCGGCGGCTACTGTAGCCTGCATCATTCTGTTTTCCACAAAGTCGAAGGCGACGCGCTGCTCATCGAAATAGATGTATTTCACCACTCTCAGATAGTAGAAGGCTCCAATGGCAGCAAAAAGTACGGCAATGACCGCCAATGTGATATGACCGGCATCAATCAGGGCCGCAAAGATAGCGTATTTGGCCCAGAAACCACCCATGAAGGGAATTCCCGCCAGTGAAAACATGAAGATTCCCATGGCCAGACCATAACCTGGCCGTGCTTTGGCCAGTCCGGCAAAGTCGTCCAGAAGTTCTCCCTGGATACCATCGCGCCGCATCAGAATGATGATAGCGAAGGCCCCCATGTTCATAACGATATAAATAGACAGATACAACAGGATAGCCGCATAGCCATCCGCACTTCCCGCCAACAGGCCCAGAAGCGCGAAGCCTGCATGACCGATGGTGGAATAGGCCAGCATGCGTTTGATCGAGCGCTGTGCTATTGCAGCAAGGTTGCCGATGGCCAGGCTGAGTACAGCCAGGATGGTGAGAATAGTGCTGTAGTCATGCGCCAGAGGCGGTAAGGCATCCATCAGAAAACGGGAAAATAATACGAAGCCGGCTACCTTCGGCGCCGTTGATATAAAGGCAGTTATGGGTGTGGGTGCGCCCTCATAGGCATCCGGAGTCCACATGTGGAAAGGTGCAGCAGATACCTTAAAGGCCATACCCGCCATCAGGAAGACAAGACCCAGCATCGTGGCAAAACGGGAACTTGAATCCAGGTGACTCAAGGCTTCTCCAACGGTAGCAAAGTCTGTGGCTCCGGTGAGACCATAAAAGAAGCTGATACCGTAGAGCAGCATGCCCGATGAGAGTGCGCCAAGAACAAAATATTTTAAGGCTGCCTCCGAGGATCTGAGCACATCACGCTGGTAACCCACCAGCACATAAACAGATAAGGCCATCAGCTCCATGCCAAGATACATGATGATAAAGTCAGCAGCTGAAACCATAAGCATCATGCCAAGCAGGGCAAAGAGCATCAGACAGTAGTATTCACCCCGATTGTTCTCTGTCTTCATGTAGTCCAGGCTCAAAATAATGCCAAGAATCGTGCCGGCATAGAGTAGGAGCTTGGACAGACTGGCCAGAGGGTCGAGTACAAAGAAACCGTAAAATGCCTCCTCAGCCCCGGGCCCGGAAAGATTCAGCGTGGTAATGCCCGCGACGATGCAGGTGGCAATAGCTGCATAGCCAGTGAGTTGCTTCCTGCTCTGCTCCAGAAAAAGATCCCAGATCAAAATCACCATGGCCATCACGGCCACAATAATCTCCGGCAACAGGGGAAGGATGATCGGAATGGGGAATGGAAACTGGATATCGGCCATCGTCCTACCTCAATGCAATGTCATGCGCGGTCTGCGTAGCAAGTGCTGCAGCTGCGTCCAACTTGCTGGTGGACACCTGTTCAACCAGGTGAGTGACGCTGGCATGCAACGCGTCCAGTACCGGCATCGGATAAAAACCGATCCACAGCACCAAAAGAATGATCGGGATAAAATATCCGAATTCGCGAAAGCTCATGTCCGGCATGGTTTTTACCGTGTCCTTGATCAGATCACCCATGATCACACGTTTATACATCCACAGTGTATAGCAGGCGGATAAAACCACACTGGAAGTGGCAATAATAGCGATCCACTTGGTGGAGACGCCCCATACCGTCATATCTGCGGCAAAGGTTCCGATCAACACCAATATCTCACCGATGAAGGAGGATGCACCCGGCAGGGCCACATTCGACAGGGCGAAGACCAGCATCACGGCAGCAAATACAGGCATGACATTGACCACACCACCATAGTCCGAAATTTCGCGTGTGTGCAGGCGATCATACATAACGCCAACACAAAGAAAGAGTGCGGCAGCGACAAAGCCGTGCGAGATCATATTGACGATAGCGCCCTCAATGCCCTGCTGCGTAAACATGAAGGTTCCCAGAGTAACGAAACCCATGTGGGCAATGGAGGAGTAAGCTACCAATCGTTTCATATCCTTCTGCATCATGGCCACCAGAGAAATGTAAACGATAGCGATCAGCGACAGCGCCACCATCAGCGGTACAAAGTAGTCGGATGCATCCGGAGCAATTGGCAGGGAGAAGCGCAGAAACCCGTAACCACCGATTTTCAGCAGAATACCGGCCAGGATTACCGAACCGGCCGTCGGTGCCTCGGTATGGGCATCAGGCAACCAGGTATGCACCGGCCACATGGGCACTTTCACCGCGAAGGCGGCAAAGAAGGCCAGCCATATCCAGAATTGCCAGCGGAAGTCAAAGGCATAAGCCATCAACTCCTGAATATCGAAGGTGTGTCCGGCCTTGAAGTACATGGCCAGAATCGCCACCAGCATAAGCACAGAGCCGGCCAGCGTGTAGAGGAAGAACTTCAGCGTCGCGTAAATGCGGTTCTTGCCACCCCAGATGCCAATAATCAGATACATTGGAATAAGCAGCGACTCCCAGAAAATGTAGAACAAGACAAAATCCATGGATGCAAAGACGCCGATAAGCGTCGTTTCCAGGACCAGGAAAGCCATCATGTATTCCTTCACTCTGGTTTGAATACACTCCCAGGCGGAGATAATACAGATGACTGTAAGGAAGCTGGTCAGAATAATAAACGGCATGGAGATGCCATCCACGCCAAGCCTGTAATTGATATTGAAGGCCTCAATCCATGGATGAAACTCCTCAAACTGCATATGGTGGGTGGAGATATCAAAACTCGTCCACAAAGGAAGGGTAATGAGGAATGTGGCAACAGAAATGGCAAGTGCTGACCAGCGAGCTGCCATGTCTGTTTTGACAAAGAGCATCATGGCCAGGGCACCGAATGCCGGCAGAAAAATAGCCAGACTCAGGATGGGGAAGTCCAGGACGTTATTCAGTTCCATCATCAGCCCCTAGGAAACCAGTACCAGATAGGTAAGCAGGCCGAAAACACCAATAACCATGGCATAGGCATAATTGTAGATCCGCCCGGTTTGAAGAGCGCGCGCCCGGGCAGCACCTTTCATGACGCTGCCAATAATGCCGGCATGAATCAGACCTTTGTCAATCATGCCCAGATCACCCCTCTTCCACAAAATATTGCCCAGGCAACGCGCCGGCATAACAATGGTTTTCTGAAAAGCTTCGTCCCAACGCCATTTGTCCATCAGGAAGGAGTGCAACCAGGGCATGGCAGCGGCAATTCGGGCCGGATAGACGGTTTCCCTGAAATACATGGCATAGGCCAGACCGATACCACCAATGGCCAGCCAGAAAGGTGCGGAGAACAGAAATGAATACCAGGCATGGTGACCATGTGCCTCGATTGCCAGCAGAGGATTATGTGCATCCATGACAAAGATAGAGGAGCCAAAATAGTTGGCTATCGTTTCGGCCTTGGTAATACCAAGTACCGAAGCGCCCCACCATCCGGCAAAGATTGCACCGACTGCCAGAATCATCAGCGGCACAGTAATTACCCTGGGTGATTCGTGAAGATGATGTTTATTCTCCTCTGGTACACGGTCGGAATTGTGGAAGGTGAGAAAAAACATACGGAAGGTGTAGAAGGCGGTCATAAACACGCCTGAAAGCACTGCCCAGTAAGCGAACTCGCTAACCCAGCCCATTTCGCGGAAAGCCGCTGCCTCGATAATCATATCCTTGGACCAGAAACCGGCAAATGGAGGCACGCCGGCCAGGGCAATCGCACCAATCAACATGGTGGCATAGGTCCATGGCATGTACTTCTTCAACCTGCCCATCTTTCGAATATCCTGCTCGGCCATCATACCGTGAATAACAGAGCCGGCAGCCAGAAAGAGCAGGGCCTTAAAATAGGCATGGGTCATCAGATGGAAAATCCCTACTGAATAGGCTGAAACACCGCAGGCAACAAACATATAACCGAGCTGAGAACAGGTGGAATATGCAATGACGCGTTTGATATCGTTTTGCACCAGGCCGATGGTGGCGCACATCCAGGCAGTAATGGCGCCAATAACCGTCACCACAGCCAATGTGGTCTCAGAGAATTCAAACATCGGCGACAGTCGCGCAACCATAAACACACCGGCGGTCACCATGGTGGCAGCGTGAATCAGGGCGGAAATCGGTGTCGGACCTTCCATGGAGTCAGGTAGCCAGACGTGCAACGGGACCTGCGCACTTTTACCCATGGCTCCGACAAACAAAGCCAGACACATGAAGGTTATGGCGGAGACCTCCCAACCGACAAAATGCAGGCTGATATTCTGTTCGACAAAGGCAGGCACAATCTCAAACACCTTCGCATACTCCACCGTGCCGAAATAATACCATACGGCCAGAATACCGATGGCAAAACCGAAATCGCCGATACGATTAACAATAAAGGCCTTCATGGCTGCTACATTTGCACTTTCACGCTTGAACCAGAAACCGATCAGCAGATAGGAGAAGAGGCCCACAGCTTCCCAACCAAAGAACAGAGTAAAGAAATTATTTCCCATCACCAGAACCAGCATGGAAAAGGTAAATGCCGAAATGTAGGAAAAGAAACGGGTATAACCGGGATCGCCATGCATATAACCAATCGTGTAGATATGAACACAGGAAGAAACGATGGTCACGGTAATCATCATGATGGCCGTAAGCCGATCAATCATCAGTCCTACGGGCACAACAAAGTTTTCCGAAAGCATCCAGGTCCAGATGTTGCCATGGAAGCTGGCTCCGCCCAGGACCTGTATGAATATATGGATGGACAGCAAAGAAGCGAGTATTACCCCGGCGCAACATATCAAGTGCGTCAGTTTCTCCTTTAAGATCCCGCCAAGCAGGCCAGCGACCATCGCAGCCATCAATGGCAGAGCGGGAATAATCAGAAGCTCGGTGATACTTAGCGTCATCGTCCCCCCCTATCCCTGCAAGGTGTTGATATCTTCAACATTGATCGAGCGCCGGTTTCTGTAGAAAGCCACCAGAATAGCCAAACCTACAGCGACCTCGGCCGCTGCCACCGTAAGTACAAAAAAGATGAAGATTTGCCCGGTCAGATCCTGCAGGAAATGGCTGAAGGCTGCGAAATTGATATTTACCGCAAGCAGGATCAGTTCGATACACATAAGAATTGCAATAGCATTCTTCCGGTTCAGGAACAGCCCAATTACGCCGATTGAAAAGAGGCAGGCTGCTACAATGAGATACGCGCTAAGGTCCATTTACATACTCACCTTGCGCAAGCGATCTTCCTTACGCACCTTCACCTGTCGGCCAATCTGCTGATATTTAGCACCCGAGCGTGCGCGGAGCGTTAGGACTATCGCACCCACCAAAGCTACCAGAAGAATAATCGCTGCTATCTCAAAGCCTAAAATATACTTTGTGTACAATAATTTCCCAATTTCTACAGTATTATTGACTTCCTGTGGCAAATGTTTCACTTCTCCAAGTTTCTCAACGGAAAACACGCCGCTTGATGCCGCAGCCACCATCTCAGCCAGCAGGATAACAGCAATGACTGCCCCCGTAGGCAGGTATTGCAGAAAGCCTTCCTTGATTTGGGAGAAATTGATTTCCAGCATCATGATGACAAACATAAACAGCACCATGACGGCACCAACATAGATAAGTATGAGGATGATACCGACAAATTCTGCGTCCAGAAGAAAAAATAATCCGGCGGCATTAAAAAAGCAGAAGATGAGGAACATCACCGAATACATCGTGTTGCGTGATCCAACCACTGCCAGCGCGCCAACAACCATCAAGCCCCCAAAAAGGTAGAAAAAAACGGTTTCAAGCATCCCCTTCCCCTAACTGTATCGCGCATCTTTGGCGATATTGGCGGCGATTTGAGGCTCGTAACGATCACCAACAGCCAAAAGCATTTCTTTTGTATAATAGAGTTCACCCCTGGTTTCGCTTGCAAACTCGAACACCTGGGTCTCGACAATAGCATCCACCGGGCAAGCTTCCTGACAAAAGCCGCAGAAAATGCATTTGGTCAAATCAATATCATATCGCGTTGTGCGGCGGGTTCTGTCCTCACGTTCCTCAGATTCAATGCTGATAGCCAGAGCCGGACAGATGACTTCGCAAAGCTTGCAGGCAATGCAACGTTCTTCACCACTCTCATAACGCCTCAGAGCATGTAAACCACGAAAGCGGGGGGAAAGC
>JBHHTX010000010.1:0-22375 GCA_046753585.1 Mariprofundaceae bacterium | reverse complement strand
ATTTTGATGGCAAACAAATTCTCTTTCACAAGACCTTGTCGACGCCAGATGATCCCTCACGATCCATCCTGAAGGGAATCGAGCAACTTGGAATTGAGCCGGTACAAGTTGATGTGGTTCATGGTTCAACAGTAGCAACCAATGCCATTCTCGAACGCAAGGGTGTTAAAACACTCTTCGTAACCAATCACGGCCTTGAGGACATCCTGTTTATTGGCCGGCAAACCAGGGCGGAGATTTATGATCTTTCTCCCGAGCCTGCTGTGCCCTG
Organism: Mariprofundaceae bacterium; assembly: GCA_046753585.1. Taxonomy (GTDB): domain Bacteria; phylum Pseudomonadota; class Zetaproteobacteria; order Mariprofundales; family Mariprofundaceae; genus CAYLYU01. The sequence goes on along the minus strand of JBHHTX010000010.1, from coordinate 22,104 downwards.
GATCGGGCCGGAAGATTGCATTGGCTTGCACGGGCGTGTAGATACGAATGGGAAATTTATCGAGGATTGCCTGCCCGGGGAAATGGAAGCGCTTGGCGATAAAAGCGATGCCTATGAAGCAATCGCCTGCTGCACCCTGTTTTCATTTTTGAATCCGGAACAGGAACTAAGTATCGCCGCCGGGATACCGGCAGGAAAATTTCTGTCCCTCTCCCATGACATTCTGCCTGAATACAGAGAATATGAGCGTGCCACAGCTACCTTTCTTAATGCCTATGTCGGGCCGCTGACAAAACGTTATCTCCAGCGTTTAAGCACCAGACTGGGCTCCAGGCAGTTGTTCATTATGCACTCGGCCGGCGGACTGATGCGCACTGAACAGGCCGGTAAAGAGGCAGTTCGCATGATCCTTTCCGGCCCTGCAGGTGGCATGGTGGCAGCAAAAACTGTCGGAGAACAACTACAGGAAAGTCGGTTGATCAGCTTTGATATGGGAGGTACCAGCACTGATGTCGCTCTAATCGACGGTGAGCCCCGCATTACTATTGAAGGCTCGATTGCCGGCCTGCCAATAGCGATACCGATGCTCGACATTCACACCATTGGCGCGGGAGGCGGCTCGATTGCCTGGCTTGATGAAGCGGGAATCCTCCATGTCGGGCCACAATCAGCCGGAGCAAACCCCGGCCCGGTATGTTACGGCCTTGGCGCTAAACAAATCACTGTTACCGATGCCAATCTGGTTCTGGGACGCATCCCGGCCACTGCCCGCATGGCAGGGTCCATGCCACTTGATATGCCGGCAGCTTTGCAGGCGATAGCTGAACTGGCAAAAAAGGCCAATCTGGACCTCGAAGCAATGGCTGAGGGCATTGTAAAAGTGGCCGAGGAAAATATGGCGGCTGCCCTGCGCCTGGTTTCCATTCAACGCGGTTATGATGCGCGTCGGTTTAGCCTGGTCTGTTTTGGAGGGGCCGGTGGCCTGCACGCCTGTTCTCTCGCCAGCAAGCTTGGCATCCGAAAGGTAATACTGCCTCTGGCAAGTGGTGCCTTTTCGGCACTTGGTATGATGGTTGGCCAACAACAGGGTGATTATTCCCGCTCCAGACGCTTAAACATTAGCTCAGCGGAGACAACAACCACCGCCGGGAAGATATATTCTGAGCTGGAAGATCAGGCGGCTACGGCCATGCCGGGCATGAAGCTCAAATTTGAATATTTTGCCGATCTCCGTTTCAAGGGTCAGGGCTTTCAGCTAACCATTCCCTACACTGATGATACCGATATGCTCGCAGATGCATTTATGCTGGAACATCAACAGGCTTATGGACATATTCTGGAAGATTGCGATATAGAAATCATGACACTGCGTTTGAAAGCAAGTGCCGAAACCAGGCCTGTCGTCTGGCCGGAGCTGCAACAGGCAACACATTCTGCACAGCCAGATGGAAACTCCGGCGTATATCATGCCGGGAAGGTTCCACATTATCGGAGGGAAGGTCTTTTGCCCGGGCATGAAATCATCGGCCCCGCCCTGATTTTAGAGGATACGGCTACGATCTGGCTGGCTTCAGGATGGCGCTGCTCCGTTTCCCCCTGTGGGCACCTTTTGATGGATACAATATGAACGCAGTCGAGATGAGTCTTTTCACACATCGGCTGGCCTCCATTTGCGATGAGATGGGAGCAACCCTTAAACGGAGCGCACTTTCCCCCAACATCAAGGATCGGGAGGACTTCTCCTGCGCCCTGTTCAATGCAGAGGGAGAACTCGTCGCCCAGGCTGCACACATTCCGGTACATTTGGGGTCAATGGCCTATGCCATGCACGATGTCGTCAGCCGATTCAACTGGCAGGATGGTGATGAAGTTGTTTTCAATGATCCGTTTCTTGGCGGCACCCATCTGCCGGATATAACCGTCGTCCAGCCTGTTTTCGCCAAGAATACATTGCTCGGCTTTGTGGCTTCACGTGCACACCATGCCGATGTGGGGGGAGAACAACCCGGCTCAATGGGTATATGTCGTACACTTCAGGAAGAAGGAGTGGTTCTCTCGCCGGAATTATGGAAACGTGCCGGAAAAGAAGACAAGCAGCTTTTGCAAAACTTTCTATCACGGGCTCGAGACCCGGGGGAACGCCTGGGCGATCTGGCCGCCCAACGGGCTGCCTGCACTATCGGGGCACAGCGTCTGAAGGACTTTCATTGCGAAATCGATGTGGCCAGCGGCTTTGCCGGTTTGCTTTCTATCTCCGAAGCCTACGGAAGTGAAACCATTGCCAGTATTCCTGACGGAAATTATCACTTTGAAGACATGCTTGAAGATGATGGACTGGGCGGAGGGCCGTTTCTCATTCGGGTGGCCATTGGGGTTAAAGGCAAAACGGTCAAGGTGGATTTTTCCGGAACTGCGAGACAATGCTCCGGCCCCATGAACTGCCCGCTACCGGTAACAGCGGCTGCAGTATTTTATGCCTTTCGCTGCCTGATGCCTAGCTACACGCCTCAAACCTCGGCAGTTTTCCGACCAATCAACATCGAAGCCCCACCGGGCTGTCTGGTCAATGCCCGCGCCGGTGCCGCCGTAGCTGCTGGCAATGTGGAGACCAGCCAGCGTATCGTAGACGTAACCCTTGGAGCGCTGGCGCTGGCGCTGCCCGAACGAATTCCAGCCGCCAGCCAGGGGACAATGAATAACATCCTCTTTGGAGGAAAGTTCTCAGATGGGCATGACTGGGTTTACTACGAAACGATAGGTGGTGGCATGGGTGCCAGCCGCAAAAGCCAGGGCCTTTCCGGAGTGCAGTGCCACATGACCAACACCAAAAACACATCAATCGAAGTTGTTGAAATGCATTATCCAATACGAATCCGCCGCTACGCTTTAAGACATGGCTCCGGAGGCAGTGGCTTGCAATGCGGTGGTGATGGGTTGATTCGGGAATGGCAAGCCTCTTCTCCCTGCACCGTCTCCCTGCTTACCGAACGTCGATCAAGCAGGCCATTCGGCCTGGCCGGGGGTGAAGCGGGATTATCAGGTGAAAACACGCTGCTTAGCCATGATGTCGAAAAAGTCCTCCCGGCTAAATGTGTACTTGAGCTTGACAGTGGCGATATTCTCAGGATTAAAACACCCGGCGGCGGCGGATTTGGTCCAGCCGGGGGAGAAGCTAAATAGCATGCGAGTTTTTGGTATTGAAACATCCTGCGACGAAACTGCCGTCGCAATTTATGAAGGTACGGACACCGGTGAAGGCCGCATTCTGGCGGAACAGATAAGCTCACAGGTGAATGTACATGCTCAATTCGGCGGCATTGTGCCTGAAATTGCCTCGCGTGAGCATCTGGCCGTCCTGCCCGGCATGGTGGAAAGCGTGATGCAGGCAACAAAACTTTGCTGGCCCGATATTGATGCCATCGCCGTAACTGCCGGCCCGGGACTCATGGGCGCTTTGCTTGTGGGAACAAGCTTTGCCCGTGCTACAGGCCTCGTAAACTGCATCCCGCTTATACCCGTCCATCATCTGGAAGGCCACTTGCTGGCCGCAGGTCTGGAAGAAGAATTGCCTGCTTTTCCCTTCATTACCCTGTTGGTGTCCGGCGGACATACCATGCTGATACGTGTCGAGGCGATTGGCTGCTATCGAATCCTGGGCCAAAGTCTTGATGATGCCGCCGGTGAATGTTTCGATAAAACAGCCCGCCTTATCGGCCTTGGATACCCCGGCGGCCCCGCCATAGAAAAGCTTGCCCGAGGCGGAGACCCTGATCAATTTACCCTGCCGCGACCTCTCTTATGCAGGGATGATGTGAACTTCAGTTTTTCGGGACTTAAAACAGCTGTGATGCATACAGTAAAAAAACTGGCAGCACAAAAGGAGAACCGGGACTGGAAACGGAATCTTGCAGCTTCTTTTCAGGAAGCTGTTGCAGATGTTCTTACCAATAAGGCGATTCGTGCCTGTCATCAGCAAAAAATATCGCACCTTATTATTGCCGGCGGGGTAGCTGCCAATAGCAGAATCCGGGAATCCTTACAGGCTGCCGCCCGCGATCGGGGTTTGAATATTGTTATTCCTGCACCAAGGTATTGTACGGATAATGCTGCCATGATCGCCTATGCAGGCTTTCAGCGTAAGCGACTGGGTATACCTGAAATTCGAATATGGGATGCGCGGGCACGCTGGCCACTTGGCCAGCAAGAGGCGCTATAAGGACGAAGATATCGCCATTTCAACGATACAGGTAGCCGGGCAATCTCCTACAGCTTGGTTCCCCAGGCCTCAGTCAACAGTACTGTTATATCCTCAGCCCTGGCATCTTCCGCAGCATTTACAGTGCCGGCGGAATTCCAGTTGCGCCAGCGCTTGTTTCCACTGCTGTCACCCCCATAAACCCGCTCACCTGCGCGATGACCGGTAAAGGCAACATAATTGCCAAGTGAACCAGCCGGAAAAGTACCGACCACATAACCCACGCCTGCCGGTGCTGTGGTGTCCGGTAAGTCACCGACTGGTCCCGGCCCTTCACCGGGAGGCACAGCCAGGTAAGTTCGCGCCTGAACATAGTAGGCCTCTTCAGCAGTAAGAATAAATTTAAGGTGAGAGATAGCCGAGGCATCCATGGCCTTGGTTCGATAGCTGTTGTACTGAGGAATAGCAATAGAAGCCAGGATGCCAATGATAGCAATAATAATCAGTAACTCGATCATGGTAAATCCTGATTCTTTAATGTACTTGCCCACGGCGCAGGCGCAAGCTCGACGCCTCATACCACAGTTCATAACCTCTCTCCATCTTCGGAAGGTCAGGGAGAAATTCCGGCTGTAAATCATCTAATGCAGCCGGCCCCCGACCATATTGTTTACGATAGCGGCTTAATGCCTGTAAAACTACTATCGCCTTTTCAAATTCTACAATATCCGCCCGATATCTGGCACTGACCATTTCATTATCTTCCGCAACAAGCATTGCCTTCAACCAGAGCATACCCCCGTAAATGTCCCCATCTTCAGCAGCAAGGACTGTAGCCAGGTGTCCTATCCAGTCAGGTGCTTCATCTGCTTTTGATGCCTTCCATAAATACTTTGAGGCCTCGCCAGGCTGATCAAGATAACGGAAATAATTAAACCCGACAAAAAAGGGAAGCATCCATAAATCCGGACGTGCCTCCATACCTTTCTTCATGACAAGATTCACCCGGCGGGCAAACTTCGGGCTTATCCATGACAGGCTCGATTGGCATATATTATAAGTGTCCTGAAAGGACGGATGCAAATCCGAAATGACTTGAAAGTGTCTATCCAGGGTTGGGGCATACGATGTCACAGGTTCATCCTGCCCCCTCCCTCCCAGAAAAACCATTACCTTCAGATAGAGCATCTCCGCCCCAAGTTGCTGAAAGTATCCCAGGCCTGCCTGCTGCAGTCTGGCCGGCAAAGTTTCACCAAGATGGTGCTGGCCGTGCTGTTGCTGCGATTCCTGCAGAAAAAAAACACCCGTGTAAATGATGAGCAACGCCAGGACACGTATCTGCGTGCTCCGGATAAAAATCAATGCAGATCCCTGCGCTCATAAAGCATGCCGGCAAAAGCCATCAGCACTAAAATATATGCGGCAGCAAGAGAAAAGCTGGTCGTAATCTGAAATAGCTGCGGCATCGGTGCCAACGACACAATCCAGTCCTTGAAGTCCAGCCGCTGAAAATCAGGAAAAACCGCTGATAATCCCTGTAACAAATAGCTCAATGCAGGAGGGTCACCCCCCTGAGCCGACTGCTGTGCCAAAGATTCTCGAACCACGGGCAGGCCGGAACATATGAAATAGTATGCAAGAGAAAGAATAAGTACCGGAAAGCCGCCTCGAACCAGACCGGAAAACAGTATGATCGCTGCCAGCAACATTAGCTGCATGACAACAAGCCCTGCCCAGGCAAGAAGATAATGTGAAAGGGACAAAACGGGGAAGTAGATTGGATCCAGCGTCTGCCTGATCCACTCAAGTGCCCCGAAAGCAAGAATACCCAGCAGCAGTTGTAAGCCCAGCAGGAGGGAAGCTAGTCCAACATATACACCTGCTATATATTCCACGCGGGAAATCGGGCGGGAAAGTATTGTGTAAATGATCCCCCTCTCTTCTCCCCAGGCAATCACCTGTACAGCATGGAAAAACAGGTAAATCAGGCCTGCAAGCCACATAATGGAAAAAAGAAAATCGCTGCTTGCCCTGCCGACATCCCTGGCAAAGAAATCGAAAAAAAACAGGCCGGATAGCTCTGCCGTTATGGAAAACACAAGTAGTCCAAACAGCGTATATCTGCGAAGTCCATCAAGAAAAATAAGGCGAGAGACAGAACCAATTCGCTGCCAGGACATCAGGTTTTGCCCTTCACCAGATTGACAAACCGATCCTCAATACCTTCCTCTCCGGGACTAAACTCAGCCAGAGTTCCGTGAAACAATACACAACCATGGTGGAGAACAGTCACCCGATCCACCAACCGTTCAACATCTTCCAGCAAGTGCGAGCAAAACAGAATGCTTTTTCCGCTTTTTTTCAGTTCCTGAACAAGAGCAACTATATCTGCCCTGCCAACAGGATCCAGGCCGCTCATCGGTTCATCAAGGATAATCACATCCGGATCATGGATCAGAGCCATGGCAAAGCTGGCGCGTTGTAACATGCCTTTGGAGTAGCCACGAAGCAAACGATGTCTGTCATCCCACAGGCCTAAACGGACAAGCCATTTCTCTGCTCCCAGGGCTATAGCTGCTGACGACATCTGACACGACCGGCCGGCAAAACGCAGCATATCCAGGCATGAAAGGTTTTGTGGCAAGCTTGCTGCCTCTGGAAGATAGCCAATTCGCCGCCGTAAACTGGTCCTGGCAGGGCTATGTCCGAAAATAAAGATTTCACCCTGATTCGGGCGAATAAAGTCGAGCATCAAACGCAGGCAGGTGCTTTTTCCCGCACCGTTGGGGCCAATCATGCCCATGGTTTCGCCTTCCTGTAGATGGAAGGATACATCGGTGAGGGCTACATGCGCTGGCAAACCCAGCTGCTTGGCATAAGTTTTATGAACACAATCAAATGAAACAACTGCGGGCTGACTCATAGCATACCCACAAAAAAGGGGGGCAAGCCCCCCTTTTCAGGATACATGCCGGTTTACAGAGTTGCCCAGTTGGCAGTTGGAGAACCGCCACCGTTGGCACCGTTAAAGTCATCGGTCAATGTTTTAGGGGCAGGAACCGTAGCGTTGATCTTGGCGGCCGCTCCGCCAACCCAGGCCTCATTCTGCACCCAATAAACGCCCGTACCATCAATATCGGTACCAAAAGCCCGGTTACCCTGGCGATGTTCGGTCACAATGATGGCCGTAGCGTTGGTAGCATCTACATCGGCCCGCAGTTGCACGCCATTACTAACAGCAATGGGTGTTGCCTGGCCTGCTGTGGTCGTGGCAATAGAGTTCACATTACCTGCACCAAGTGTAGCGCCTCCATCAACCTCTGTACCTTTGCCTGCTGCACCTTTTGCCGTAGCGATTGTCTTGTTCGGTACCGATGATCCGTAGAACTGAAAATCAGTGAACAGAGCCTCCTGGGCCAGCTTGGCATTGCGCAGATCACTTTCCGCAGCACCATTAAAAGCGCGAATACGATAACTGGTAAACTGTGGAATGGCGATAGCAGCCAGAATGCCGATTATAGCGATAACAATCATCAGCTCGATGAGGGTAAACCCTTTTTCCTTCTTTTGAATAATCACAGTACTTCCTCCTTCTCCGCATTGCGGAGTTATGTTAATAAGTAGTCAAGACTCATGCCAATAAACGCAATGTAATTTAACAGGCTTTATCATTCAAATCTGACAATTTTTGTCAGTTGTGTCTGTAAATTCTCGTCATCCTATTCGGTTTCGCATCGATATTGCATGGCCTCGGCAATGTGCTTACTACTAACCTGTTTCAAATTCTCCAGATCGGCTATGGTGCGCGCCACCTTCAACACCCGATGATATGTCCTTGCCGACAGGCCAAATCGGCTCATAGCCGTATCCAGCAATTTCAACCCTTCTGCGTCTGGCCTGGCATATTGCTCAAGCTGGCTGGTCGACATATGTGCATTGATCACACCATCCGGCAGACGCTGATGTTGACATTGCCTTGCAGCCAGGACTCTGGCTGCTATCTCCTGCGATGCTTCTCCAGGCTTCATTCGTGATAACTCCTCCTGCTCAACAGGGGGAACCTGAACTTGCAGATCAATTCGATCCTTCAGCGGGCCGGAAATACGGTTTTGGTAACGCTTGATTTGCATCTCCGAGCAACGACAGCCTCGCAGCGGATGACCCAGATAACCACAGGGACAAGGGTTCATAGCGGCAATGAGCTGAAAACGCGCCGGAAACCTCGCAGAACCTGCAGCCCGGGCAATGCATACATAGCCATCTTCCAAAGGCTGCCTCAACACTTCCAGTACCCGCCTGTTGAATTCGGCAAACTCATCAAGAAAAAGTATGCCATGGTGAGCCAGACTTATTTCACCGGGGCCGGGTTGACTTCCTCCTCCCGTAATAGCCACATCGGATGCCGTGTGGTGGGGAGCCCGAAAGGGAGGAGATTCCGACATCGGCAACCGTTCAGAAAGACCTGCCACGCTGTAGATGCAGCTTACTTCCAAACGTTGCTGAATTGTCAGGGCTGGAAGAATACTGCTCATCCGCCTTGCCAGCATGGTCTTCCCTGCTCCGGGAGAACCAACCATCAACAGGTTGTGACCGCCGGCTGCCGCAATCTCCAATGCCCTCCTGGCCTGATGCTGCCCCCGAATATCAGCCATATCGACAATGCTTTTTCGCCTCTTTTCAGGCGCTTCAGGTTGAGGGATGAGCAGCCCAAGCTGGTGCTGCCCCGATATATGCCGAACCACCTCCATAAGGCTAGCTGCCCCGAATACATTTAATGCCCCGAGCGCTGCAACCTCTTTGGCATTTTCGACGGGAAGAATAATATCCCGGAAACCTGCCTCTTTGGCAAACAAACAAAGGGGTATTGCGCCGCGCACCGGATTTAACCTTCCATCCAGTGCCAGCTCCCCAAAAACAAAGGGCATATCTTCACTGACTTTAATCTGCCGGGAAGCTATAAGAAGCCCTACAGCCACCCCGATATCAAAGTGGGTTCCGTCCTTGCGACGGTCTGCCGGCGCCAGATTGACGGTGATTCGCTTTAAAGGAAATTCAAAACCTGAGTTTAATAATGCCGAACGCACACGGTCGCGAGCTTCCCGAACCGCCGCATCAGGCAACCCCACCAGACTCCATGTAGGCAAGCCTCGCGAAAGATCAACCTCAATATCTACAGGCTCGACATCCATGCCACGGAGACAAGCAGATGCAAGGCGAGCCAACATTGCCGCTTACGCTTTCGACCGGATCAGCTGTGCTTCCAGGGTCTCGATTCGTTCTTCCAGAATTTTTATTTTTTCACGGGTTTTGATGAGCAGGGCTTCCTGTACCTCCATTTGCTCCCGGCTTACAACGTCCATATTTTGAAATACGGCTTCCAGAGCCGAACGTACTTGTGATTGAGCCTCCACCTTGACTCCATCCAGACGTTTAACTCCTTCAGAAAGTTTATCGGCCAGCTCATCCAGCAACGCATGATCCAGATACATATTTCCTCCTCATGTGTTATTGAGCTTGCCCAGTATACCTTGCAGATATGCCTTCTTTCCTGACGGCAGCGAAATCTGAAGCCATGCCTTGTGCTCGCTCTGTTGTAGTGTTGCCAAAGCTCCCTGTCGATACCAGCCGACAACAGGGGAACTGTCATCAGGGCTTCTCCTTAACGGTAGATAGGTCGACAAATCGAGTGTCACATCAGGAGATAGTTGACCTGACCACTCGCGAATCGAGCGGATGACAGCTTGCTCGATAGAAGCTTGTCTCATTACTCCTTTACGTACCTTAACATACAAGGTGCTGAGATTCTCTGTTTCCCTCTCAATGTCTATGAAACCATCTAATTCTTCATTTCCCATGTTGATACTATAACCCGCATCGGTTTGCTCCAACACATTCATATCCAGACTTATTTCATGCAAGCCTTGCTGAACAGCCACCACGATTCCTTTCGCTGGCAAAGCCAGGCTTACCTTTACACCAGTAAACATATAAACGGTGCCATCCACGACCGATGACGGAATCAAACTCAATGTAGATATAGCCACACAACCCTGAAGTAAGGCAGCACTTATAAAATAAAGGCTTATCTTCCCCATTGAAAATGGCTTTGATCGGATAAATCCAAATGAGATAACACCCTGTCCACCATGAATTCAACCAGATCTCCGATATTTTCCGGCTTCTGGTAAAATGCGGGCATCGCCGGCATTACAGTTACAGCCTGCCGCGTCAAGGCAAGCATATTTTCCAGATGGATAGAGGATAGCGGTGTTTCTCTGGGAACCACAATCAGTTTCCCCGACTCTTTCAAGACAACATCTGCCGCTCGCTCGATCAAATGATCCGATGTGCCTGCAGCAATTCTGGCCAGACATCCCATAGAACAGGGAACAATCACCATCCGGTGAATTCGACTGGAACCGGAGGCAGCAGGTGAAAACCAGTCATTGATTCCGTAGCAGGACAGATGTGTGGACGATATCTCCAAATGATGCGCCAAAATATTTCGGGCGCTCTCGGGATCATCGGGCAAGTCGAGCCCGGTCTCATGTTTTATCACTATTCTTCCGGCCTGCGATATCAAAATATGCTGCTGCACACCCCGATGAAAAAGCTTTTGAATCAGGCGCAGTCCATAAGCTGAGCCGGAGGCACCAGTTATAGCAACAGTTAATTCTCTTATCTTGCTAGACATGAATATATTGGAATAGGTTTAATATCATATGTCAAAGGTATCTTTATTGAGGCGCTTTAACCTACATGCTGAAACGCTCACCCAGATAGATGCGCCGGGCATCAGGATGATTGATAATTTCATTGGGCTCACCCTGTACGACAATATTTCCCATATTCATTAGATAAGCCCGGTCACAGATGGAAAGCGTGTCCCGAACATTGTGGTCTGTGATCAGGATACCTATGCCGCGTTGACGCAAGTCGGCAATAATTTTCTGTATGTCCTCAACAGCAATAGGATCAACCCCGGCGAAGGGTTCATCCAGAAGCAGGAACCTGGGTTTGGTAACAAGTGCCCTGGCAATCTCCGTCCTTCTGCGCTGGCCTCCGGACAGCGTGTATGCCTTCTGGTGTTGCACTCCTTCAATGCCCAGATCGACAAGCAGGGCTTCCATCTCCTCTTCAATGATCTCGGAGGGCATGTTGAGCGTCTCAAATATAGCCAGCAGATTCTCTCCCACCGTCAGGTTTCTGAAAACACTTGCCTCCTGGGGAAGATAACCGATACCGCGTCTGGCCCGACGGTGCATAGGAAGCCTTGTTATCTCCTCAGAATCCAGATGCACCTCGCCGCCGTCTACAGCAATAAGACCGCACATCATATAAAAACAGGTTGTTTTTCCGGCCCCGTTAGGCCCGAGCAGTCCAACACTCTCGCCGGAATAAATATCGAGGTTTACATCCCGAACGACATGTTTCTTCCTAAAGCTTTTATTAAGGTTTGATGCAGATAAATGATGGGCCGGACTCATGGTTTCAACTTTACGGGAGACTGCTGGAGCACTTGAGGGGAATCTATATGCACCCTTACCCGCCCCGATTTTCCCTGCAGGACATTAATCGTGTCTTCTTTTATTTTGTAAATAATGGTGTCGCCCTGGATCGTGCCACTCTTCTGGGTAATTTCAGCATGCCCTGTCAATTCGACAAGCCCCTGACTTTGATCAAGTGTAGCCTGGTCAGCTTTTCCATGCTTGTCTCCCATCCGAATTGAAACATGACCATTTGCAGTAGCATTGGTAATTCCTCTGGTGACGCTACCCTGATCATAACGGGCGATAACTTCATCTGCGTTCAGCTCAAAATTACCACGCCTGAGCTTTACATGTCCGGAAAAAATAGCTTCCTGTCGCTGCTGTATGATTTCCAGACGATCTGATTCAATCTGTACCGATTCAGCCCCTGCCCCTACAGGCCATACAAGGATGAAAGCAAACACCAGGAACAGGCCGTAAACCTGTCTTGACCCATGCCGGGCAGGGCAGATGATAAATTTCATTGTCCAAACTCCCAGCTTCCGGGCCTGCTATCCCTGATCCACACCTTTTCCTTTACCAGCAACCGTTGCTCCTGCCTGTACACAATCATGTTTTTTCCTTTAACTATAACTCCCGGGCCGTTTAGACGAAAACTATCCGGAACTCGAATCACATCATGATTGATGCCATAAATCAGCTTTTGACTGCGTAATTCCCACTCACCGTACACGACCACCACATCTCCTTCAAAACGAATACTTCGACTTGAAGAATCAAAAAAAGCGTTTTGACTTTGAACAGGAACTTGCAACCCGGCTTTGGTAAACAAATCCAGTTGAGGAATATCCATATCGAGGTTGCCGCCCGTTTGCTGTCTGGCTGATTTGGCCTGTAAACGCCAGACCAGGCGATCACCTTCCCGCTCCACGAGCAAGGGCTTGTCTATCTCAGTCACTGCCTCCTGCGGTAATTTCTGAGTCGTTTCCTGATGATCCGGCTCAGCAATCCATAGCAGAACACCTCCCGATATAAGGCTGCCGACAGAAATGACCAGAAAGGCCCACTTCAACCATATGCGCAATTCAGGCTGGCCACCCGCAATCTGCAGGGGAAAGCCCATAGGGAACACTCATGACCTGACGCCAGGCTCCGGTAGCCAGAATTAAACCCTCAACAGCCTGACGAACGGCGCCACAGCCTCCGGCAAAATCCGAAACCCAGTCAAGATGGTTTAGCAGCGCATGGTGAGCATCTGCGGGCGCCATGCTGAAGCCGCAAGCACGCATAGCCGGCAAATCCACCACATCATCTCCCATAAATGCACAGGCACTTCCCTCCACTTTAGCCAGGTGCAGCAAATGATCCAGACCTTCCCTTTTATCCTTGCTTCCCTGCACAACCAGGCGTATCCCCAATTCTTCTGCTCGAACCTGAACAACGCTGGAAGAGCGCCCGGTTAAGATGCCCACCTTAATGCCGGCACGTTGTGCAAGTTTGATTCCGTGCCCGTCCCGCACATTAAACCCTTTAAATTCCTCCCCGTTATTTCCAAGAATAATCCGACCATTGGTCAGCACCCCGTCTACATCCAGAATAAGCAAGCGAATATTGGCTGCTCTTTGTAAGGGAAATGCTTTATATGCCGGCATCACAAGATGCCAGCCTGCAGCAGGTCGTGCATATGGATAGCCCCAATGGTCTTGCCATCTTCATTGATGACAAACAGTGCCGTTATCTTATGCTCTTCCATCACTCTCAGAGCCTCCGAGGCCAAATGATCCTCCCCGATCAGTTGAGGATTACGATGCATAAATTCGCCCACCTCTCTATGAGTATCAACCCTTCCCGCCTGTAATATCCGACGCAAATCACCATCGCTGATACACCCCGTAAGGTGACCATTCTCCGTAATGCCGGCAATCCCCATATGGCCGGAACTCATAATGATGATAGCCTCGGATAAAGGGGTGCCAATATCCGCCAAAGGCAAACTCTGCCCGGAATGCATCAATTCGCCAACGCGCAGCAAACGTTTACCCAGGCTGCCGGCAGGATGAAAGTTGGCAAAATCTTCGGGCCTGAGGCCGCGCTGCTCCAGCACAACCACAGCCAGAGCATCACCAAGAGCAAGGGCCGCGGTCGTAGAAGCCGTTGGCGCAAGGTTCAGGGGACAAGCCTCCCGGCCTACAGGGACATGGAGCACCATATCTGCATGCCGGGCAAGTGTGGAATCTTTGTTGCCGGTAATAGCAATGAATGTTATTCCCAATCTTTTGATTGGCGGCAGAAGACCCAGAAGCTCGGAGGTTTCACCACTATGAGATAAGGCCAGCAGCACATCGGAGCGCGTAATCATGCCAAGGTCACCATGCTGGGCCTCGGCAGCATGCACAAAAAATGCCGGGGTACCGGTTGAAGCAAATGTAGCAGCAATTTTTTTGGCAATAATACCGGACTTTCCCATGCCAACGACGATCAATCGACCCTGCAACTCAAGAATACATTCAACCGCACGCGCGAAATCCGTTTCAATAGCCTGACTTACATCATGAAGTGCCTGTGCCTCTATCCGAACGACGTTCCTTCCACTTTCCAGCCACCGATCAGGCAATTGACCGCCAGACATCAGCTCCAGGCCAAATTCCCGTTTGCATACTCCAGGCGGGCCAGCAGATGATTCTTCAAGGCCATAAAATGAACCATCTCTTCCTTTGGAACAGGCTGAACGGAAGGACTTTTAATGGTTAAGGGATTTACGGCGCGTCCCCGTATCCGAAATTCAAAGTGCAGATGAGGTCCTGTGGCAAGTCCACTCATGCCTACGTAGCCGATAACCTGACCCTGTCTGACCTGCTTGCCTCTGCGTAGCCCTCTGGCATAACGACTCAGGTGTGCATAACTGGTTGCATGAGCTGAGTTTTTATGCCTGATTTTGATATAACGACCATAGCCACCCTTTCTCCCCTTATAGACAACTCGCCCGTCACCCACAGCACGTATCGGTGTGCCCGACCGAGCCGCATAATCCACACCCTTGTGAGCCCTGGTATAACCCAGAACCGGATGCTTGCGCCTGGAACTAAAACGGGATGAGATACGTGAGAATTTCACCGGTGAACGAAGGTATGCCTTGCGCAAATTCTTGCCGTCCGGTGAAAAGTAATCTGTACTGTTGCCTTTCTGTGTAAATCGTACCGCCTGGTAGCTATGCCCCTGATTAATAAATTCAGCGGCAAGGATCGTTCTCCCGAGTACCTTGCCCCTGGCATCAAATATCTCTTCCAGTAAAACCTTAAACCGGTCACCTTTTCTCAGGCCTCTGCCAAAATCAATATCCCAGGAAAAAATGTCAACCAGATTCATCGTAGTGCTGTCATCCATTCCGGAACGAGCAGCATCTACAAACAGGTTGTCGGTGATAATTCCTTTTATGCTAACGGTGCGCGTACTGACCTGTCGAGGTTCAATAGTCGCATTCCAGCCCCCATGTTCTGGTCGAAGGTGCAATATTCTCTTCGCATCCACCTGATAATATACATTCATCTCACCGTTGACCGGGCGCTTGGCCCATTCATTCCCGGCCCGTACCCTGCGGAGGGGGAAAACCTTCTCTGCCGCACGCACGATATCAGCCGCTTCACTGACAGAAAATCCCAGCTTGGCCAGGACAGTTTGTGTTGTATCCCCTGCCCTGAGAAGCACTCGCTGTTCCCTCAGTTCAAGATTGCCAGAAGGAATTTTAGCTGGAATCCATTCCTCCAGGAATGCGGGGTTAACGCCTGCCCTGACGCCTTCACCGCCACCAAGAAGAGCAAACAGGGGCACCGAACAGAGCGCCGCAATAACGACGACCCTGGCCCACTTCCGCCAAGGCAAAGGATTGTAAGCAGGTTGCAGACGAACTATTTTTTTAGAAAAATCGTGATAAAACAAAAACCCTCCGCGGAGCGTATGCTCGGGTGAAACACCATGAATGTCAAAGGTTTGGCCAACATACTTAAGGGATTTTCAAAAAAACAGGTTTAGAAAACCATAAACAGGTACATTTTTATTACGAATACAGTTCTTCAAAAATATCTAAAAACTGTTCATTAACCTTCCGCCGCTTTATCTTCATAGTCGGCGTAAGCAGGCCATTATCAATGCTGAACAACTCGAAATGAACAGCAAGGCGACGCACCTGTTCATGCTGGGACAATCCGCTGAGACACTTGCTAATGCGATTCTGCAACTCCTTGCGAAGAATGTCTGAAACGGCAAGGTCTTCCCATGCGGTCCTGGGCAATCCCTGCTCCATGGCCCAAGCCTCACAACCCTCCCGAGCAGGCACAATCAGCGCCACCAGGTAAGGCTTTTTATCTCCATATACCACGACCTGCTCAATAAGATTATCGGATACCAACAGTGATTCGATACGTTGCGGAGCAATGTTCTCTCCACCTGAATTGACGATAATGTCTTTTTTTCTGTCAGTGATTCTGATGTAACCATCCGTATCGATCTCACCAATGTCACCGGTGTGCAACCAGCCCTCGATAACCGTTGCTCTGGTTTCCTTAGGCAATTTCCAGTAGCCCTGCATAATATTTGCACCACGCGCCAGAATTTCTCCATCCTCGGCAATTTTCACTTCAACACCTTCAACCACTTTGCCAATCGTCCCCAGACGACGATCATCATATGGGTTCACGCTGATTAAAGGAGAGGACTCGGTCAGCCCGTACCCCTCCATCACCCGCAAACCAATACCCTCGAAGAACTCAGCCACATCCACACCCAGAGGAGCCCCGCCTGAAACCATAAACCTCAATCTTCCACCAAACCGATCACGAACCTTCTGACCTACAAGTTGATCTAGCAGGCCGTAAACAACCCTATTCAACCAAGAAAGGCTACCCCGACTGGCCTTTCGGGCAAGGCGAAGAAACATATAAAACATCCTGCGCTTGACGGCCGGCTGCTTCGCTACCTGGCCACGAATTCTATTCATCACCACTTCAAGCATCCGTGGCACGGTTACCAGCACTGTGGGTCTGGCCTCAGCCATGTTCTTGGCCACCGTATCGGGACGCTCGGCAAAGGCCACAGAAATGCCGAAAGAGTAAGGCAGGAAATGACCAGCCATGCGTTCCAAACTATGCGCCAGCGGGAGAAAAGAAAGCATCTTGTCATCTTCGCCAAACTCAACAACATTGGGTACGGCTTCTAAATTGGCCATCAGGTTCCCGTGCGAAAGCATCACACCCTTGGGGTTAGCCGTCGTACCGGACGTGTAGACAAGGGTTGCAAGCGTATCGCGAGTTAGCTTTTGCATCCGTTTTTTCAGGCCGGATTCATCCACCTCTCCTGACTCCAGTTCACTGAAATCATGTAGCAATACTTCGTCACTGGTTATGCCCTCAATCGCATATACCGATTTTATACCCGAACAGGAATTGATCGCTTCCAGCAAATGTTTAAGCACTTTTCCACCTGAGGCAAAGACGGTATGCACACCGGCATTTTCGAGCACAAAGGCCATATCCTGCGGACGAAAGGAACAGTACAAAGGAACAGTGACTGCGCCAACACTCAGAATAGCATAATCGCACACGGCCCACTCCGGTCTGTTTTCCATCAACAGACCCACCCGCTCACCAGGCTTGACCCCGATTCGAATAAGTCCGGAGGCGACATGGCGGATGCGGCTGGCCAGTCGCTCATAACTTATCGGAACATAGCCTTCCGGCCCCCTGTACCACTGAGCCGGAGAAGTTGATACACGGCTCGCAGTCGCAAAAAAGAGCTGCGGCAAACTTGGTGCACTTCGAATGAACTCACTATGAATTGTCATCGTGATCTGGTCCTTGTTATTGTCAAACAACTACCCAAATGCATTATTCCCCTCCCGACGGACTACCCAGCATGCTTGTTATACAAGGGGCATGAAACCTTTCAGATTCGATTGACCTCATGGCCACACTGTTCATACTTGGCAAGTTACCGTTCTTCTGCAAGACCTTTTCTCGGGGAGTGTGTCATGGCCAAGCATATTTGTATCATCGGGGGCAGTGGCTTCGTAGGGCATGCCGTTACACATGCGGCGCGTGTGCAGGGTCACCATGTTACGGTTGCCTGCCGCCACCCGGAACGCGCCCGGAATATTTTGACCGCCGGTGCTCGTTTGAGCCGCGTGGACATCACGGATGGAAGCGGGCTTGCCGAAGCTGTTTCCGGTTCAGACTGTGTCATCAACCTTGTCGGCCTTCTGTTTGAAAAGGGCCGCTACTCCTTCGAAGCCACACATGTTCAGGGCACTTCACATGTTCTGAAAGCCTGCAAGGATCTGGGTATTAAGCAATATATTCACATGAGCGCCCTTGGAGCCAACCAAGGCTCTGAAAGTGCCTATGCGCGTACCAAAGCAATGGCTGAAGACAAGGTTCATAACTGTGATTTGAGATGGACGATTTTCCGACCCTCGATCATCTATGGAGCAGGTGACTCTTTTTTTAACACTTTTAAACAACTTTCCCGAATTCCCCCCATGCTTCCGGTTATCTCAGGAGCCACACGATTCCAACCGGTCTGGGTGAAGGATGTGGCCAGGTCATTTATACAGTGCATTACCAATCGCCACAGCTATGGAAAGACCTTTGAACTTGGCGGGCCCGAAACCTATTCGTTTCAGGAGTTGCTTGAACTGCTGATGAAAACACTCAGCCGCCGACGCCTGCTGCTGCCTGTGCCCCAACCCCTTGCCAGGCTCATGGCTACGGTCATGCAATTTCTGCCAACACCACCACTTACCCCCGATCAACTGATTCTGCTACAACATGACAATGTCATTGATGGAGCCCCGTTCCCGAAAATGTTTGGTTCACCGGCAAGGCTTGAAGAGATTCTTCCCACCTACATCGGCGGCACTCAGGTTTCGCAATTACAACAAAGCATGGATCATTACCGTAAACATTACTGGAATGCCTAGCTTGGGAGCCTGTCGAATTTTTGGATAGCAACTTTATATTCCTTGTTGCCTGCGCTTACCTTGTTGGCAGCATTCCTTTCGGCCTTTTGTTTACGCACCTTCTCACAGGCAAAAACCTGCGTAACGTTGGCAGCGGCAACATCGGCGCTACCAACGCCCTGCGTACGGGCGGAAAGTTACTCGGAGTACTCACACTCGTAGCTGACCTTGCCAAGGGCGCCATCCCGGTTTTTATTGCCATTAACCTTTACGATAATAATGATGCTGTCGTCGCCCTGGTGGCAGCAGCTGCCTTTTTTGGACATATTTTTCCAGTATACCTTAGGTTTAAGGGTGGAAAAGGAGTAGCAACACTGTTTGGGGTTGCATTACCCTGGCTCATCTGGGTAGCAGCAGCCACCTTCATGGTCTGGCTGGTTGTTCTGCTGGCAAGCCGTTATGTTTCGGTTGCATCCATTGCTGCTGCCGTAGCCTTTCCTGTTGTAGCCTGGTTTTTGGATGCAGGCTTTATCATCAGCCTCAGCCTGGGAATTTTTGGTCTTGCAGTAATCATCCGTCATGCGAGTAATATCCAGCAGCTGCTGGACGGCACCGAGCCAACCATTGAACAGGATCGATAAACCTGGGAAGTTGCGAAGCAGAAAACGGTATGCCATCCTCAGCGTATGCTGAGGAAATTGAGTTGTCTTTTAAAAGTATCATGGGTAATAGTGGCGTTTTTATTGATAACACCAGCGCCGGCTTGGGCTGAATCCGGATCGAACCCACTGCAAGCTGGCACGATCAACCTGAAACCAGATATCAACCAACCTTATATCGTCAGAAAAGGCGACACCCTCTGGGATATTGCCAATCATTTCTTCAGGGATCCAAAAAAATGGCTCGAAGTTTGGGAAAGAAATCTTTACATCACCAATCCGGATCTGATTTATCCGGGAAATACGATATGGTTTGACAGCAACAAAATAGCCTCTAGCGGCGGACTCACCACCATTCGTCCCATTCCGGAAATCAAGCCGAAAAAGGTGGAACGGCTGGAGACACCGATCGATCCAAGTCTGTTGCTAACATCACTGGCTCGACAAGGCTTTATTCAGGCCGAAGAGATGCAGGGCGTTGGCTATATTCTTGATTCGAAAGATGAACGAATTAATTTCGGAAGCGATGACCTGGTTTATCTGAAACTGGATACCCCGGCAGATGAAGGGGATGCCTTTGATATTTTCAGGACTGCCGACCCTATTCGGGATCCGAAGTCAAACGATATAGTTGGCATCCTCGTCTTGCATATGGGTCAGGTTGAGATCATCTCTCAAGCCGGCGACATTTACCGGGGGCGCATCACTAAATCCTTTGAGGAAATCTCCAGGGGTGACCGTCTAAAGCCAGCCCGTGATATCAATACCCGCATTGTTCCCGCCTACCCATCCGGGAAGCTGAACGGACAGATTCTTTATATTCGCAATAATGCCACCGAAGCAGGCCAACATCAGGTCGTTGGAATCGACCTCGGGAAACGCGATGGTATGCAGCCAGGGAGTGTATTATCTATTCATCGCGCCGGCAGATTAATTCAGGATACGGTGACCGGAGAAGCAGTTCAGCTTCCCGGAGAAGTAATCGGTGAACTCATGATTCTGGTTCCGCAGAAAATTGCCTCGATTGCGATCATCACCAAGTCTACCGCTTCCATCAATATTGGAGACAGCGTCCGCAACCAAACCGGAAAATAATTGTCAGCAGCACCTGATCCACATATTTCAGACTCGGCTGTGCATTGGCTTCGGCTGAGTCTGACCAGAGGCATTGGCCCAATGCTGGCCATCAAGCTGGTGGAAACCTGCGGTTCTGCAGCCAACATCTGGCAAATGGGCCCGGCTAAATGGCGTAATATAAGCGGCTTTGGACCCAAACTCTGTGGTGTACTGGAAGCAAGCAACCCTGATACAGCCGAAAAGATTCTGGCAGAATGCTGTCGCCGAAATATTCATATCCTTTGTCCGGGAGACTCCACATACCCTGCTAATTTAAGCGCACTGGCTGATCCGCCTCTGACCCTGTTCGCTGCAGGCAATATTGATTGCCTGCAGAGCGAACAAATGCTTTCCGTAATCGGTGCCCGTCACGCCAGCCGTGAAGGCGTGTTGCTTACCAAACGCTGGTGCCATTTCTTGTCCGATCGCCAAATCTGCATCACCAGTGGAATGGCCTACGGTATTGACCAGGCCGCCCACAACGGTGCTCTTTCAGGGCCATCACCTACCATTGCAGTGCTTGGATGCGGCTTGGGCACACTGAACTCTTCGCAGCAGCCTCTGGTTCGATCAATCGCCAGACAGGGTTGCGTTCTCAGTGAATACTCTCCATCCGTGGCTGCAAAACCGGAGCATTTCCCCCAACGCAACCGTATCATCAGTGCTCTTTCACAGGCGACCCTGATTATGGAAGCCGGCATGCGATCCGGCTCCCTGATTACAGCCAGACTGGCCGGTGAGCAGGGTAAGGAAGTAATGGCTGTGCCAGGCTCCGTACTCTCTGCCCGCCATGCCGGCTGCCATCACCTTATTCGCGATGGTGCCATCCTGATTGAATCAGCAAAGGATATATTATCTGTCATGGCATGGAATACTTCTGCGGACACAAAAGGCAGTGCCAGTAACTATTTACCAGTGAATGATGACGAATCGAAACTTCTACAGGCTCTGGCCCGTGAAAGCATGCACCTGGATCACCTGGCAGAAATTTGTGGCTTGACCGTTCCCGATCTTTCCCCCATCTTGCTGCGCCTCGAGCTGCAGGGCGTGATCGAACGCCTGCCGGGCAGCCGTTATATTTTATCCGTGGAGTTACATTAAACATGAGTGCAGTTGTTGTTGTGGAGTCTCCTGCTAAGGCAAAAACCATCGAAAAATATCTTGGCAAGGGGTACAAGGTACTGGCCTCCTTTGGACATGTTCGTGCCTTCCCGAAAAAAGACGGCTCAGTCGATCCGGATAATGATTTCGCTATTAAATATCAGATTATTGCTGATAAAAAGAAACGTCTGGACGCTATCGATAATGCCCTGAAGAAAGCTGACTCCCTGATTCTTGCCAGCGATCCGGATCGGGAAGGTGAAGCCATCGCCTGGCATGTGGCCGAAGTCCTTCTTCAGCGCGGAAGACTGGAAGGCAAGCAGGTTCAACGTATTACATTTAATGAGATTACCAAAAAGGCAATCTGCGAGGCAATTGAACAACCGACCGAGATCGATATGCAACTGGTGGATTCCCAACAGGCCCGTAGCGCACTGGATTATCTGGTTGGTTTTACGCTCTCACCACTGTTGTGGCGTAAAATTCGCAGTGGCTTATCAGCCGGACGTGTCCAATCCGTGGCGCTGCGCCTGATCTGTGAGCGTGAACAGCTTATCCGTGATTTCAAGCCAAGAGAATTTTGGACTGTTGAAA
>JBHHTX010000009.1:0-22453 GCA_046753585.1 Mariprofundaceae bacterium | reverse complement strand
AGGACCGTGCAGGAGCTTGAACCCAGAGGTATTGGTGCAAGGAATCTCAAAGAGTGTCTGTTACTGCAACTTGATGAAGAAACCGAAACCGAGGCCTTAGCCAGACGTCTAATTCAGGATTACTCAGAGCATTTGTTTGAAAATGATCAATTACTTGCCGAAATATCCTGCCAAACAGTCGGGGAAATTACCAGGGCGCGAACAAGAATGCGACGCTTGGATCCTTTCCCCGGTCACTGCCTGGACCGAGACAAGACCATTTATATTCAGCCCGAAGTTATTTTCCATCGCCAACCTGACCGGAGCCTGCGCATTGAGATCCCGGACTATTCATGGCGTAGTTTGCGTCTCAATAAAACATGGCAGGGGCATAGCTGGCAGCAGGGAGCTGATCGGGATTTTATGAACAAGGCTTCCAGAGAGGCTTCGTGGTTGTTATATGCACTGGAACAGCGTCGTAACACCCTTTATAAAGTTGCCCGGTTTCTCGCAAAGCATCAAAGGAGGTTTCTGGAATTTGGCCCCATTGGTCTGAAGCCGCTAACCCTGCAGGAAGTTGCTTCCGAAGTGGGCCTGCATGAATCAACAATCTCCCGTGTAACCAACGGGAAATATGCTCAAACACCACTGGGTCTTATTGAAATGAAGAAGTTCTTCTCGACAGGCCTGCCCGTGCGGGGTGGAGGAACTATCGCAGTGTATAAGGTTAAGCAACGTATCAAGGCATTGATTACATCCGAGCCGGCCGGACGTCCGATTGCTGATCAGACTGTGTCAGAGGTATTGCAGGCCGAGGGTGTGCAAATTGCCCGACGAACAGTGGCCAAGTATCGGGAACAACTTGGCTTTGCTCCGACACATCAACGTAAACAAATGACACAGCCTATTGTGCCCGGCGCCTGTTTTTCATCAGCAGCCTGACTTGAAAAAAAGTTTACAGGAGAAAATATGAGCGGAAATATATTGGCAGCTATTGATAATGAACGGATAGAGGCTGGAGATACAATCCCTCTGTTTGAATCAGAACAGCATAGTATCTACTGGGTAGGGAGTCGTCTTGAGACCGAGGAGATACCTTGTAATACTTATTTAATGGTTGACGAAGGGGAGGGCTACCTTTTTGACCCGGGTGGACTTTCACTATTCAAACCAACCTATGATAAAGTAGAATCAGTCCTTTCCGCCTTCGAAGTCGGACATATATTGTTGAGCCATCAGGATCCTGATGTTAGCGCTTCTCTTCCATCCTGGTTGGAGTTTAACCCTGATTTGGCGGTGGTTTGCTCGCATCTGTGGAACCGGTTTATGCCTCATTACATGGCGTACAATATAAACTATAAGAATATGGGCGATGATGGTCTGACCATCCCTTTGAAGAGCGGTGGAGAGCTGAAGTGTATCTCAGCACCATATCTGCATTCACCCGGTAATATGGTTGTATTCGATACACTCAGCGGCTTCATGCTTTCGGGTGATATCGGTGCGGCAGCGGAGAGTGATGATTGTTTTCATCTGGTTATTGATGATTGGCAGCAACAGATTGAGGCGATGCAGGGCTTTCACCAGCGCTATATGGGAAGTACGCGGGCAGCTGCTGAATTTGTAAAGAAGGTTTCAGGCTTGCCAATTACAGCAATATTGCCGCAGCATGGACATCTTTTCAGAGGGGATGAAGTTCAGCGGTTTCTGCAATGGTTTGAAGTTCTCCCTTGCGGTGTGGATTTTCTTTATCCGGAAGAGTGATTCTCTTCTGAGCTTTCAGTGAATGACTCAGGAAAAGGACGAAAACTTTTGTCTGACTTCCTGAATAAGAACGCGTTGAATGGAGGCTGTCTCCATTTGCAATCGCCGCTGTAAGCTGGCATCCGGCATGATTTCAATGTTCATGTCCAAGTATTTTTCCTTGTTATGGACAGATCGGATCCAGCCTGAACCTTTAAGCTCATCCTGTCCCAGAGGAAAGCAAAAGGAGACGATTTCCCCATCGTTGAGGGCTTGTTTGTCCGGGGATGCTAATTCAACGGATAGACCGTGCATCGAGAGATCTATAATTTTTCCGGTACCAGCAGGCATCTTGTTTCGAAAAACATCAATAGAAACAGGCTCGGAAGGTTGCAGTCTAAGGTGAGAATGCCTTTCCACCAGTGAGCCTGCATTGGCTCGAAAGGTCACACTATCCTTGTTGCTGTCGGTAACATCCATAGTAATGAGAAAAAGGTCATCACTGTCCGGTGACAAAGCGGATTTATTCTTCATTGTTGCCAATGATATAGCCAGCACTTTTCGTAAATCATTGGAATTTTGTACCGTGACAGAAGGGTGTCTCCCCTCTGATTTCTCGATAACGGTAACTGTGGAGTTGATAGGAAGACCTTTGTAGTAATTAAGCAGTTTTATTTTTCCTGCCTTTTGCCATTGCTGTACAGCTGTCGTCAGGATCCTGGCTTCCCGTTCTGCGGCAAGAGCCTTGTTTTTTTCTTCGATCTCTTCACGAAATTCCTGCTCCCGGAGCCCAAGGACTGTTTCCGAAATATGATTAAACCGTTCAATGGCTTCTTTCAGGCTAAGGGTTTGATCCGCAGGAGGTAATTGCATGATTTCAGGAAGCTTATGTTCCAACACCAGCCACTGAGTCTTCATGACGGCATCGAAAAGGTCTTTTGATGAAATACCATCTCTGACAATGGTTTTCAGCACGTCAGGAAGCGGACGTCTGGCTCTGGAAGATGCAATATATTCGGCAAGGTCGGGCAAGCCGTTAGCCTTATCCGACTTCAGTGAATTCCTCAAGGTCTCACAACATTTTTGCGTTAACGAAGTTTGCACGATTTTACCGGCTCCTTAGAATTTGAAGCTTGCCAGAAGATTGGCGGTAATCAAATGCCAGCCATCGACCAGTACAAAAAGAATGATTTTCAGAGGCAGGGAAATCATCACCGGGGGTAACATCATCATACCCATACTCATCAGTACAGAGGCTACAACAAGGTCAAGTATTACAAAAGGAATATAAATCAGGAAACCGATTTGAAAGGCTGTTTTTAACTCGCTGATGACAAAGGCCGGAATCAAGGCGTGCATCGGTGTCATTTCCTGCGTTGCAGGCCTTTCCAGTTTAGCGGCATCGAGGAACAGGATAAGATCTTCCTCCCTGGTTTGCGCCAGCATAAAAGTGCGTAAGGGTGACTTTGCCTTTTCAAAGGCCTCTGTCTGACCGATTTCCTCATTCAGATAGGGGGTGAGCGATTGGCTGTCAATTTGATGCCACACAGGCATCATCACGAAGGCCGTCATAAACAGGGCCAGTCCGATCAGAATCTGATTGGGAGGTGCCTGTTGGGTTCCCATGGCCTGACGTAAAAAGCCAAAGACTACAAGAATGCGGGTGAATGATGTCATCATAACCAGAATAGATGGAGCCAGCGCCAGCACTGTTAGCGTCATGACAATCTTCAGGCCTGTGAACCAATCCTCCGGATTCTCAGAATCTCCCAGACTGAGAGACAGAGTTGGGATATCCGCAGCCTGAAGCGCAGACGGGAGCAGGAAAATTCCTGCAATAATGAGCAATATAGTCCGTTTTCCCATCGGGCTATATCCGCAAAGCTTACGCCTGTTCATTTTTCGGGGCCGCTTCACTAATTTTTGTCTTATGCAGATGTGAACAAGTCTCTCCATCATGTCCGGAAAGCATGGTAATACCAGATGGAGAGAGGCCGATCAGATAGCGTTGTTTGTCACATATGACCTCAACAAGGGAATGCTTTGTGTCCAGGCTGAGGCGTCTTAAGACCTTCATTCTCTCAGCTTTCTGGGAAAAGGCAGATGGTTGCAGACGCCTGATTAGCCAGACGATACCGGCAAACAGAGCCAGCACCGCTGCCAGGGCCGCCATCGATTCCAGCGTCATGACCAGTAAAGAACTGTTCATGGAGCTTGATTTATGAAGGTATCAGTTAGCATTAGGGCGAAAATCCCCCTGCATTATGAAAGTGCTCGTATACGCTCAGCGGCAGGCAATACATCAGTAACGCGAACACCAAGCTTCCCGTCGGCCTTTACAACCTCGCCACGGGCGAAAACAGAACCATTGGCCAGTATTTCTACCTTGGCGTCAGCCTCCTTCTTCATTTGCAGGACATTGCCCCTGCCCATACGAACCAAATCGTGTAGTGGGATTTTTATACGTCCCAGTTCCACGCTGATATCCAGAGGGATATGCATCAGGGCTTCCAGATTGGGTGTGTTCTCATGCTGTTCTCCCACACTCTGAGCCTCTGTTTCAACACTTTGGTCTTTTTCCTGCTCTTGTTTTTCGGTCATGGGGTTCCTCCAACCGGAATTTGTTCTATAATTTCTGCTGCCAACATACCTTGCTGTTGTCCTGGTTTGGCTGTGAAGCTGGGATATTGGTCGATCCATAAAATAGCGGCTTCATCTTCAGGGTGTACAATAGGAAGGAAATCACCCGGCTTTATCTGAAGAAAATCGCTAACGCTTATCTGACAGCGGGACAACTCAAGGCGAAGAGGTATTCTGGTATGAAGAATGGCACCCTGTAATTCTCTGTCCCATTCTTCATCGACTCCTGAAGATTGATCCCGAATCTGTGCTCGCATAGCCATGAGCATAGGCTCCAGGAAGGAGAGGGGGTAATGAATGGTGATATCTCCACGAATATCATCGGTGACCACAATAACGTTGGTAATGGAAAAACAGGTCACATCTTCTGCTGTCAGGGCCAGACTCATGGGATCCAGGTTGGTGCGCTTCAGTTCGAACTCCATCTCTTTCAGAGGTTTCCATAACTCAGCCAACGTGGCTGAAATCGATTGAGCAACTCTCTCGGCAAGTTTTAATTCAAGGGGCGTTAATACTGTCTCTTCTTCTTTTGTTACATCTCCATTGCCACCCAGGACGGCGTCTATATAGGAAACTACCAGGGGCATATCCGCTACCACCAGCATGCTGCCGAGATCAGGAGACTCCATCGTAAAATAAATACGCGGATCATAATTATCGAGAATATCGAGATAGGATTTTGCTGTGGTCTCTTTGAAGAAAGCACTTATCTCACTGTGGTAAACGTTTCCCCATGAATCGATCATCATTTCGGCAAAGCGATTGTGAAGATGGGAAAACATGGGATATTGATCTGGCCCAGCGGCTTGATTCTCTCCATATTCGAAATCGTCGACAGTCTCAGGTTGAGGCATCATGGGCAGAGACGCGAGCAGTGCACTGGTTTTTTCTTCAGGTCCCAAGGCACTTAGCAGTGCCTGTACCTCCTCCTTTTCAAGAACTGGTTTGCTCATTGGGCTACGAAGTTCGAGAAATAAACACTCACCACAGGTTCTCCTCCGACGATGGTGTTGATTCGATAGACCAGCTCTTCTTTCAAGGCGTGTTTACCCTGTGAGGTTCGCACTTCCTTAAATTCCTTATTGGCAAGCAGGGTGATAATGAGATCCCTGATTTGAGTCTTATGTTCCTCTACTTTAGCGACACCCTCTTCATCCACAATTGCGAGGGTAATGGTTGCCTGTAAATATCGGCGTTCAACTTCATCTGCCAGGTTGACCGTAACTTTATCCAAATCCATGAGAATCGCCGGCTTTTTCTCGGCTGGCTCCTCCAGGGGTTTTTCCTCCTCCTGGCTTGTGCCAGCGGCAGGAATTTCAAGGTTTGTCAGTTTCCAGGCAATAAAACCGCCCAGTCCAAGCACTGCAATCAGAAGAATAATAATAATGATCTGCAATAATCCGCCCGAACTCTTTTTCTCTTCTTCGACTTTATCCGGCTCTTTGTCTGCCATGCCATGCCTCCATGTGGTGTACGGTTATTTCTGTCTCGGCGTAACAACGCTCGCGATCATCCTGCCTTGTACCCAATTCCTTCATTCTGCGACCGGTTTTCCCGAGATGGGTTTGTATAAGACAATATCCACCCGGCGATTCATGCTTCTGCCAAAGGGCGTGGCATTGGTAGACAATGGCTTTGATGATCCGTAGCCCGCCAGTGATAAACGCGATTGGCTGATACCTTCCTTCTCAAGTGCATGCAAGACAGATGCCGCTCGGGCCAGGGAAAGGGCCCTCGAGTTTGGAAATGGACTATCTTTGGGCAGAGTTTCCGGTCCAGTATGACCCTCAACCCGAATGTTGCCGGGGAAATGAATCAACTGACGGGCCAGACGCCTTAGTATCAATACATCCTGAGAGCCTAGTCGGGCTTGCCCCTCGCTAAATAAAAGCGAATTAGGCAAACGTAGCAAGACCTTATCCTTGGTGACTTCTGTCCGGACCTTGTGCTTCCAGGCGCTTTCCATGATGACCCGGTTCGTATGTTGATGGGCTGCAAGCATCAACTCCTGTAACGAAACTTCACGATTGAACATATCTTCCAGGATATCAAGATCGGTGCTGCTTCCCTGCTCAAATACCGAGAGAGAACCCTGCATCAGGCTTTCGCTGATGTTTTTGAGTACGACTTCATCCATGCTGGACATGGAGACGAGAAGTACAAAGAAGGTGAGCATCAGGCTGATCAGATCGCCGAATGTTGCTACCCACCCATCCGTTTTAATTTTTACAGGCTCTTTCTTTTCCCGTTTTGCTGACATTATTTGTTGGCCTGTGATAACTCAGGGGGTTGTTGTTTTCCTTCAGATACTGGGCGAGTAGTGCTACTACTGGTTGGGCGGAATCGAATCTGAATTTCCACCCTCCGGTTCAGGGCTAAACTCCCCTTTGTTTCTGAGGCGGAAAGCGGCTGGGTATCTCCCATGCCGGCTACTACCATTTTGGTTTTCACTATACCTTCCCCGGCGAAGGCATGATAAACCTGCATGGCCCTTGCGGCGGAGAGCTCCCAGTTGCTGGGGTATATCTTGCTTTTGCTGGGGGTTCCGTCCGTGTGCCCCTCAATTGTAATTTCCTGAATTTCAGGTTTCTGTAATAATGATGCAAGCAGGCTCAGGAAATGTGTTGTTTCCGGGTTTAGATTAACCCGACCGGGTTGAAAGAGAATCTTCTCCTGAAGACGAACGCGCACCGAATTTTTATCCAGGGGCAGAACGTGAACAGCGTCCCCCATTCCCAGCAATTTGGCAATCTCAGTCAAATCTTTGGCGGTTCGTTTGCTGGCCGGGTTTTGCCCGCCATGTTCCCGATTCGGCATGGAAGGCCCATCTCCTTCATCGAGATTGGCTCCACTGGGAAACAAACTGAATGCGCCGGCAATGGAACCAAGAGCCAGGACTCTCTTTTCATCCACTATGGTTGATATACTGGTTAGTAGAATAAAGAAGGCCATCATGATCATCATCAGCTGCAGGAAGAGCATGTCGAAGTTACCTTCGGGGGGATCATCCTGCTTTTTCTTTTTTCTACGGGGCATTTCTTTACTCGAAGGAAGTCTTTCGTTGCTTGGGTGCTACAAAAGCCATTAGCCGTTGTTCCAGAACACGAGGGTTCTCTCCGGCGACCAGTGATTGCGTGCCTGAAATAACAATGTCATGCACCAGCATCTGTTGTTTGCTGATGGTTCTTAATTTACCGGCCATGGGAACAAAAAAGATATTGGCCAGAAGGGCGCCATAAAATGTTGTCAGGAGGGCCACGGACATGGATGGGCCGATGGTAGCAGGGTCATCCATGTTCTGGAGCATAAGCACAAGCCCGACAAGTGTGCCAATCATGCCAAAGGCAGGAGCAAAGCCGCCCAGGGCTGTAAATATCTCTGCGCCAAGGGCATGACGATCAGATATTTTTTCGACTTCACCATATAAAAGATCATCAATGACACCTGGTTCCTGACCATCGATTGCCATCTGGAGGGCCTTCTTTAGAAACTCATCATCAATACTTCCAATGGAGTTTTCCATAGCCAACAGGCCATCTTTGCGTACAACCTGGGATAACTCAACCAGACTTTCGATCGTGCCTATAGGTTCAGGAAGCTTTGATATAAAAGTTTTCATGCCAATGCTCATGGTATTGAGCACTTCTTTCAGGGGATAGTTGATCAGTGTGGCACCAATCGTGCCGCCGACGACGATCAGCATAGACACGGGATCAATAAAGCTGGTTATTGACCCCCCCATTTGAATGGCGGTTAAAACCAGCCCTATTGCGGTAACCAGACCAATGATAGTGGCAATATCCATATAAGCTCCCTACCAGATAAGAAGATGATCTAAACGATCTCCCAGTCCAGTAGCAAGAAACGTGCACATTTCTATTTAAGGGCGAAGGGTGAGGCCAAAGCCATCACCCCTCAGACATATTTACCGCTTCAGAGTCATCAATGCACTCAGCATCTGGTCTGTAGTAAGGATGGTTTTTGAGTTTGCCTCATAACCGCGCTGGATCACGATCAATTTTACAAACTCGTTAGCCAGATCCACATTCGACTGCTCAAGGGCATAAGGCGCAATACTTCCCATACCGGCATTTCCGGGTTTCTCCAGCACGGGAGTCCCGGAGGCAATCGTTTCGGACATCATGCTGCCGCCTTCTTTACTGAGCACGGCCTCATTCGGGAATTTAGCTAGCGCCACCTGGAAGATGGCACGACGTTGGCCATTTGTGAAAGCGCCAAAGATACGACCGGTGCTATCGGTTTCCAGGTGATCAAGGAAGCCTGAGGCAAATCCGTTCGCTGTCATGAAGCGAGTGCCATTGGCTCCGGCCAGTTGCAATGTTCCGTCTGTGCCCGTGCCGGTTGTGCCCTGGGCATCAGTCGTAATCGCATTACCGAAGTTGAAATCGATTGACCCCGCAGCGGCAGAAGCCCAGCTTATACCGGTAATAGTCGGTGCTGTCTCAACATCGAGTGCTCCATTTGCAGGGTCAAAGACCAGCGATCCACCGGTACCGATTTCCGTGAGTGTGCCGGCTGTTCCACCCGTAAGTTCACCTCCGTCAACAGCTGCATGCCAATCCCAGGTGTCCGTCCCTGTTTTAACGAACATGACGCTGACAACATGTACACCACCAAGTGAATCATACGTTGTTACATCACTTTTGTAGCTGTATGTCGCCGGATCCGTGGGGTCAAACGGTGTTACAGCGGGAAGGGAAGATGTAGAATCCAGATTGATACCGACATCAACTGTCGTTGTAGCCTGCGCGCTTGCAGCCAGGTTTGACAAGGCAATGTCTGTGACACTGCCGACGGCATTGCCGTCAGTATCCAGGGCCCATCCCTGAACATTGAAACCCTGCCCGTTGATCAGATTGCTTTTCGCATCAAGTATAAATGCACCCGCGCGTGAATAAAAAGTCTGGCCACTGGCCGGGTCTTTGAGTACAAACAGGCCGGTGCCGTTAATGGCCATGTCCGAAGCGCTGGTCGTGCTTTGTACACTGCCCTGGGACTGATCCCTTGTAATAGCACCGATTCGTACACCATTACCAACCTGATTGGCGATATTGGATCGACTGACATTTACAATCTGTCCGAGCACATCGGAAAAATTAACATTCTGGGATTTGAACCCCAGGGTGTTTACGTTGGCGATGTTATCACCTATGACACGCACGCCCTCACCAAAAGCGGTGAGTCCGCTTGCTCCTGTGAATAATGCATTATAAATACCCATGATCTGCCTCCTTTATGATTGAATTTCTGTGATGCTGTCCATGCTGACCGGTGTTGTTCCCAGCATCAGAACGACCATGCCATCGGCTGTGCGGCGGACAGCATTAACCAGTCCGATAATTTGGGTGTAGGCGGGAACGGGAGCATCATTAGCATCCGTTGCAGTCACCCTGATAATATAATTTCCCTCTGCAGCAGTGCCTCCTGCATCGCTAACGCCATCCCAGGTCATGTTGTTAACCCCGGCCGGCAAGGAACCACTGTGGAGTGTTCTTACGACATTGCCTGATCCATCTACGATTTCGACGTTTACGTTCGCAGCGTTTTCCGGTAACTCAATGGAAATATCCTGTGGTGAAGTGCCATCAAAATTAAATGAACTGGCATCCGCAGCTACCGTATGACCGAGGTAAGCGGACGCATTGGCCATATCTGAATTTATTGATTGAGAGCTTCCCAGCATGGCAGTGAGTAATTCGTTGGTGCTGATCTGCTGTTCAACCATATTAAACTGGGCCAGCTGGGAAGTCATTTTCACCGCATCCTGTGGCTTCAACGGATCCTGATTTTGCATCTGGGCAACAAGGAGTTTAAGAAAGATATCCTTGGAACCAAGGTTTTGCCTGGACAGGTTTGACTGTGGTGTCTGAATATTCTGGGCTGTGCTTATCTGCATTAGGTTACTCCCACGGAGTCTTCAGATATGAATGCTGATGTGTCCATTTGAAGCTCCTGATTTCTGCTCTGTCCCGGCCGTGGATTGTATTAAAACGGATGCGGGATTAGTGGCAGGTGTGTTGTATTCCTGAAAGAATTGGTGTTGGCTATTATCCTGCTGAGAGGACATGGAAAAATTACCCATACTCAAGCCATGATTCGCCAGAGCCTGACGCAATGAAGGCAATTGTTGCTCAAGTGCCTGTCTTGAAGATGCCTGTTCAAGGATCAAATGAACCTGAAGTTGTTTATTGACATCACTTTCCAGAAACACCTGTACTTTACCCAAATGAGCTGGTTCCAGGGCCAGTTTCAGACGGAACCGTCCCTGTGCTGCTGCGTGTCCGATTTCCTGCATGGCTACAGCCACACTCCATGGCCCGGAACTCGGGCCTGAGATGGACGCTCCACCTTTGTTTTGTGCAACAGCTGTTGATGTTGGTTCCAAACCTGAAATGTTGAAATTCAGACTGTTTCCAGGGTCAGCCAGACGTCCGCCAGAGTTTAATCCTGAATTTCCTGCTAATACTTCACCCTCACCGAAGACCGGAGTCGGGGCAATTTGCTGAAGAACAGCAGCCCTCTTAAGTTCCGCGGAAGGGATATGCAATTTATGTGAAGGCGTATATTTTGATCGGGTGGTTTTGCCAACATTCAGATTTTCAGCAGAAGCCATCACCTGATACGCACCCGATATTATTTTAGGTGTTTTTATGATTGACTGAGGTGCAGTCGGGGAAAGCTGGTCAGGTGAAGCTGAGCGAATAAATGATGCTTCATCTGTTTGATATTTTGCAGAGGTAATGATTTGCTTCTGTCCGGTTGTCGACTTGGCCTCTGTGGCTGTCTGAATTAAAGGTTTTTCAGGGGCTTCAGGTTCCGGCATTATCATGGTCGAAGACGGAGCGGTCGCACCTGAGCGTGTCACTTTAGCCTGATTTGTTGTTGGCCTCGTTAGTGTGGTGGCTTGCGTTTCCCCGGAAATTTTAACTTCTGCTTTGGGAATTGCTTGCATAGCATTCAGTTTGCTGCTGATTTCCGTGTCTCTGTTGATGCCTGGGGATTGAGCAATTTCCTTGCGCACATCGATCTGCCCCTCGTGTTTGATCATATCGGATTTGATTTCAGATAGATTTTGCTCTGCCTGAACCTTGATTTTGGCTGTTTTTGTAAGCGGATTGTTACTTACATCAGAATTGTCCTCAGGCTGATTTATCATTGTCTTTCCTGAGCCGGAAGTTACTCGGGTTTCAGAAAATTCAGTGCTCGGGATTGCTACGGGAAGAAGGGTTATATCTTCTCCTTTTGTTTCCTTTTCCCCATCCGTAGAAGCAGCTTTTATTTCCGCATTCGAGTCGGTGATCTTATGAAAGTTTAGTCCGTTGAATGTCCTCTTTGCCTCTTTATTTGTATGAACCCCTGCCATGACCAGCCCTTGCTGTTTGTTTCCAGATGTTGTCGGGGCTGTTTGCTGTGCCTTTGTATTCATATTCAAGATAGCCATCAATTTGGCAAACAGGCTTTTTGTTGTCTTGTCCTGATTCTTTGCAGATTCTGAGACCGAGGCCGCTTCCTTCGGGGTGGTGGTTTGCAGTATTTGCTGAAGCATGACTCCATAAAAGCAGGTCATGTGCCACAGTCATATGCTATATAAATCAATATGTTACATAAATATATTTGTTATAAGAGCGGAAAAAAATACCAGGCGGCGGCATATTTTTCCGTTTTAAGACTTATCCTGATCGAATTTGAGCCTTTGCAAGATGGACTGCCAGTTATACCAGGGCAGGCTATAAGTCTGCGACTTGCCTGCTGAGAGCCTGAGTGATTTTGACAGCATTTTCGGGCGGCAGGAATGAGAGAATTTTACCAACTTTTTTCTCGTCCATGCGGGAAAACATCTTGATGATGGTATCAAGCTCGAGCCTGGTGATCACCAGCGCTGCCTTTTCGGGTTTCATACTTGAATATACAGCGGTCAACCTCTTTATTTTCTTGGTCTTGATACTGTCTTCCTGATCCAGTCGGCTCTGTATCTGTGTGCGCAGACTTTCCAGTTCATCAATTCTTTTTGCAATGTCTGCTTCAGCTTTTACGATGGATTCTTGACGTTCATCAAGTGTTTTTGAGCGTTCATCCAGTTTTTCCTTGATAGCACGAAGGTTACTGTATGTTTCAAGCTCCTCCTGGCTTGGTTTACTTGAGCCTGTATTTGAGTACGCGGAGGCCTCAGCCAGTTCGACCATAGCCGCCTCGTCTTTTCTTGAATCCGCGCCTGTTGTCATGCTGGTAGCCCCTCCGTCTTTCCCTGCGGCCTGTGCCACCGGAGCAGATATATCTTCAGGTATCAATGACGGAGGAGAATCTTCCGGCCACCAGGACAAGCCGACATTAAACACAGCCGATGCAGTCAGGACACTGAGGAGAATCATCATTTTGCGGCTTATCATATTCACAGCCTCCTTGAGGCACGATTTGCCATCATGTCATCCGTTGATTGTTGTTCAAGACGTGAAGCCTGTCGTTCTGTAAAGACAATTTCTTTATTCTTAAGCTTCAAGTAGGCCTTGGATTTATTCATGCAGTTAAACAGGTCGGCCTTCAGCTTCTTTTCTTCGGCAAGCAAATGCTCCATCTCGGTTAACAACTTTTTTTGGCGAAGGACTTCTTCCTGGCGCTCTGCTTCAAGTGAAGCAAGTTTTTCCGCCTTGACGCTGTGGCTATAATACTGGAGGCGTTGATTTGTAATGTCTTCCAGTCGTGATTTTAGCAAGCTGAGCTGGTTGTTCAGCAGGTTTTTTTTCGCAGTAAGGCTCACCAGAAGATTTTGCAAACGATCACATTCCTGATTCTCGAGTTCCGAGAGAATCGCTTCAGGGGAAAGTGTTTTTTTCATGCCGCCATCAACGCTATCAGAGAGTTCTGAGAATCTTCGAGTGAACCGAAAGAGTCAGGGCTCTGGTAGCAGAACGCATGAATAGCCGGTAGTCGGTTTATCACCCGGTCGAGATCAGGATTGCTGCCCTTTTCATACGCACCCATATTGACCATGTCCTCCATTCGTTCAAACAATGCAAGTTCTTTTCGCAAGGATCGTGCCGCATTCTGAACATCCTCAGGAGCCAGCCTGTTCGCCAGTCGGCTGATGCTTCCAAGGATACTGATAGCCGGAAAGAGGCCGCGTTCCGCCATACCTCTATCGAGCACAATATGTCCATCAAGCACGGCCAGGGCCGCATCTGCAACGGGGTCGGTCAGGTCGTCTCCTTCAACGAGAACAGTATACAGGGCACTGATGTCGCCATGGCCATCTGTCCCCGGTCCGGCACGTTCTATTAACTCTGACAGCATGGAGAAACAGGAAGGTGTATAGCCCTTGCTTGTAGGTGGTTCGCCAAGCATCAGCCCAATTTCCCGCTGTGCTCTGAGGAATCGTGTCAGACTGTCCATGAGCAGTAAAACCCGCTTGCCCTGATCACGAAAAACTTCTGCGATAGTTGTGGCAGTAAGGGCCGCACGAACCCGTAGCAGTGGTGGGGCATCAGATGTTTCAACAACGATCACACAGCGTGCCAAAGCCTCTTCTCCAAGTGCATTGTTCAGAAAATCACCTAACTCCCTGCCGCGTTCTCCAACCAGAGCAATGACAATAATATCTGCATCCGAAGCCTTGGCGCATGTGCCGATGAGTGTGCTTTTCCCCAGACCTGCTCCTGCAAACAAGCCCAGACGCTGGCCCCAGCCCATGGTCATGCAGGCATCAACTACCCGCACACCAAGTTGCATGGGCTCGTCAATAGGATGACGCTTCATGGGGTTTGGTGGACGCCTGTGAATGGGAAAGGTCGTATTGATCTGTGGCAATGGCTTGCCATCCAGAGGTTGGGCACAGGCATCGAGAACACGGCCAAGCAATAGCTCTGATACGGGGATGGAAGGGGGGCCATGCAGGGTTTGAACAATACTGCCCGGGGCGATGCCCCGTATGGGCCCGGCCGGCATAATCAGACTATGATCATTGTGAAAACCAACAATCTCTGCTTCCAGAAAGGAGTGTGAGAATGTCTCGACCAGGCAGGCCCGGCCAACCTCCGCAGATATGCCACTGGCCTCCAGCATGGGGCCTATAACTTTCTGAACTCGTCCGCGAACCGGGTAAGGATGAAGGTTTTCCAGCCGGGATAAAACATCTTTTCTTGCGGCTTTGTTACAAAGCTTAGGCGTGGTCGGTGTTGTCATTGGAAAGCAGTTCCGCTTTAATGTTTCTTACCGCTTCTGCAATAGAAACAAGCGGGTCGACCAGAACATCCTGTTCCTTGTTAAAGATCCGGATGCTGTTTGGTTTGACGCTGATATCGGGGCGGAGAGGAATATCACTTTCTGATTTTTCAAGCAGCCTTTTTATTTGCTCAAGGTCATCCGGATGTACCGACATGATTGTATCCTGCACTTCAGGTAATGACTGTGCCGCTTTCCTGGCAACTGCCAGCAGGCGGCCTTTTTCTTCAGTGGTGATTTCGCCAATAAGCCATGCTGCAATTGCTGCGCCTATATCAACGCTTGCTTCACACAAGAGGTGCTGAATATTGTCAAACTGTAATGCCGCCTCATTCTGAATGTGAAGTATTTTTTCCAGAGTCTGCTCTGCCCGTTTACGCCCAAGAGTCAGCCCTGCCTTTTCTCCGGCAGCATAGGCTTTATCATAGGCATCACGCTCAACTATCGCCTGGCGATCATGTTTTTCAGCAAGCATTTTTTCCAGTTGCTGCAGGCGGTCAGGCTCAGGCCTGGCCATAGTGTTTGTTTTCTCAGTATTTTCCTCAACCTGCCGGGAAAAATCGTCGTAAGGAAAAATCCTCCTGTCTCTTTTGACAATTGACTGCAGGGCCAGGGGCTCAAGTAGGGGGGATGTCATCAGGCGACCATATCTTCCTGGTTGCCAAGGCTAATCACTCCTTCATTGTCCAGCTTGCGGGCCACCTCCAGAATTGCCCGTTGACTGGTCTCAACATCGGAAACCTTGATGGGACCCATCACTTCCATGTCTTCCCGCATGACGTCCGCAGCACGCTGGGACATATTGGCCAGGAATTTCTCACGCAATTCATCGGATGCGCCTTTCAGAGATCGTACCAGATCTTCAGACGATACCTGCTTCAGTACTTGCTGAATATCCTTGTTTGAAAGCGCATCGAAATCGTCAAATACAAGTAGCTGGCTATCAACCTGTTCAAATATTGCCGAGTCCTTTTCACGAAGGTGTTCGAGAATGGGTTTGGAAACCTTGCTGTCCAGCGTCTTGAGAATCTCGACAACTCTAACCATGCCATCAAAGGAAAAGCCGGATGAGCCTCCTCCCTGCTGACTGCCAAGAAGATTATTCAGGGCCTCCTCTATATCCCGCGTGACATCACCAGGGACACTTTCAAGTTTAGCCATGCGGAGTATGATTTCCATTTGTGAATCTTCAGGGAACAGTTCGATCAGGGTGCTGGCCTGTTCCGGATCCAGCCGCCCAAGTATGATGGCGATGGCTTGTGGATTTTCATTTTTTATAAGCGAGAAAACACCATTCGGTTTCATCCGAGCAATCTTTTCCCACACGGGTAATTTGACCGGGCCGCCATGTTCAAGACTTTCCATAATTCGTTGCAGGCGTTCATCTTCCACAACACCTCTTAGCATGTCCTCGATATTGGCCGCTTCGCCCCCGATAAAAGGATCGCCGGCCTTGTGCAGTTGAACAAACTCCTTGTAGATGGAAATCAGTGTTTCCGTTTCGATATCCTGAATGTCAGGCATACGCTTGGCAATATCAACCAGACGGTCATCATCCAGTTGAGACATGATTTTTGATGAGATATCAGGTCCCAGAGAGAGCAGGAAAATGGCAGCTCTCTCTAAGCCTGTCTCTCCTGAAATCTTTTTTTGCTTGCTCATGATTCATAGGTCCATTGCCTGATAATGCGTGTAGCCATATCAGTATCTTCCAGAACAAGTTCTCTTGCCGTGTTATACAGGTCAATATGCTCTGCCGAGGCTGGCAAGGCCGGCGTAGATGCACCTGGGGCAGCTGCTTGCACACCTGGGCTTGTGTTTTCCGGCGTCGGGTTTTTGGCGGTGAGCTGCCTGGACAGGGGCCGCAAAACAAACCAGGCCAGTAGCAACAGGGCCAGGCCGGCAACAACATACCGGGTTAGCTTCAGATAGAAGGCCTTATCTTCAGCACCTTTCAGGGCTTCCAGATCTTCTGAGCTGCTGATATCAATCAGTGCCATGCTTTGCACCTCGACCGTGTCACCACGATCTTCATTGAAGCCCATAGCTCCTTCGACCAGTTTTTGAATAGAGGCCAGTTCTGCCTGACTTTTTGGAACAAAAACTGATTCCCCGTTTTCTTCCTTGAATGAGCCTCCAACGATGACAGCAACAGATAATCTGTTAATTTCACCAAACGGGATGGTACGTTTCTCGGATATTGAACTGATCTCATAATTTTTTATTGATTCACTATGTACCGATTCTTCTCGTGGTTGCCCTGTCTGCTTATCTTCCTTTCCGGGTGTATTTGAAGCGACACCGGGGATGCCCTTGGCCTGCGCATCCCTTGCCGCGCTGCGCTCATCAACACTTTGCTCACTGCGTAGAACCATTTCATCCGGGTTATAACGCTGATTCTGCTGCTCCACATGTTCCCGGTTAATATTCGCTGTTACCCTTACAATGGCATGACCAGCTCCAACCACCTGTTCCAGCATTCCGGTAAGGCGATCTTCAAGTCTGCGCTCAAGGTTCGTCTGGTATTCCTGCTGAGTTTGCCCGGCATCCATGCCAGTATCTTCTTCACTTGAAGAGAGCAGGTTACCAGAGGAATCAACGATGGTAACAGCATCGCGCTCAAGGTTGGGTACAGCGGCAGAGACAAGGTTCTGAATAGCAAGGACAGATGATTTCGGTAATCGACCACCTCCACCAAGCTGTAACATGACGGAAGCTGAAGTTTCACGTTGTTGCTTAATAAATGGAGACTCTTTCGGCATGACCAGGTGCACCCTGGCTGCGGTAACCATGGGAAGTACTTCAATGGTGCGGGCAAGTTCTCCCTGCATGGCCCGTTGCAGGTTGATCTTCTGGACGAAGTCACTAACACCAAATTGGCTACCACTATCAAAGAGTTCAAAGCCGTTTCCCTTGCCCGGAATCAAGTCTTCTCCGGCCAGCTTGAGACGCAGGGCATAAACCTGATCAGCAGGCACAAGGACGGTGCTGGCCCCTTCAAGTTTATAAGGGATTTTTTCCTTCTGCAGGAGCTCGATGATGGAGGCTGCCTCTTTTTCACTGATACCTGAAAGGATTGGCCTGAAAGGAGGTTCTGCCACCCATAAGAGGAGCCAGATAAAACCGAGCAGAACGAGGCCGCTGGCTACGCCCAGCAGCAGAAGTTTATTCTTCTGCATGACCCCTGGTATCGTAAACTTTCCGGACGGAATATATTTCGAATCAGTAGAAGTG
This sequence comes from Mariprofundaceae bacterium, assembly GCA_046753585.1. Lineage (GTDB taxonomy): Bacteria > Pseudomonadota > Zetaproteobacteria > Mariprofundales > Mariprofundaceae > CAYLYU01. Next base: position 4,621 of record JBHHTX010000009.1, on the reverse strand, counting down.
AATTCCCCGGATACAGGCTCCGGGGAGGAGGGGATTGCCTGATTTGAAGCAGGTGCGACTTCATTCGCCATACATCACTCCTGAGTGTCCGAATTTGTTGGGGTCAATCATTGTATGATTCATCTCTGTTTATGTGCCTCTCCACGATCCACAGCTAGACCTGCATACGCATAACTTCCCTATAGGCATCAACAAGCTTGTTGCGAACGCCCAGCATCAGTTGAAAGGAAAGTTGGGCTTTCTGAATGGCCAGCAGGGTTTCAGAAACATTTTCGCTCTTCCCCAGCGCAAGATCTGCGCCAGCCGCACTGGCAGCTTTGGATTCCTGATTCACTTCCGCGACATAATGCTTCATCAAGGCGGCAAAATTTCCCTGCCGTTGAGGAGCAGACTGTTGGGATGGTAACTGTGGTGTGATACCGCCTGCCGAGTGAATATTCATTTTTGACTCCCTGTCATTTCTTTCAGTTTATCACCTCAACAAAACCCTGTTTGAGAGGATGTTTATATGGATGCTTTTGCCTCAAGTCCGATTAACCTGCCGCTTACCGTAACAACTCGAGGCTTTTCATGAACATCCGTTTGGATGCTTCCATTACCGAGGCATTTGACTCAAAGGTGCGGGCTGCAGAATTAAGATCCACCATTTCCTCTACTGTGTTGACGTTGGATAGCTTCACCATACCGTTGCCATCAGCATCGGGATGGGACGGGTTATAAACTTCCTGGGGTGGCCTGGTGTCCTTTACGACTTCACTTATCTTTACAGACTGAAGCCGTTGATTGTCGGACGATGTGGAAAGCACCCTTGAAAAACGGCTTTCAGGTGGAACTGACTGGAAAACCACCTGACGCCGTTGATAGGGTCCTCCGTCCGCAGTACGCGTAGAATCAGCATTGGCAATATTTTGTGCTACGATATCCATGCGTGATCGTTGAGCTGACATGCCTGCGGCACTGATATGCATGGAACCCAGTAATGAATCAGACATTAACGACCTTCCTTGATGGCGTTGGCTAAACCACTTACTTTTCCTTTCATTAAACGCATGGTTAATTCATGCATAAGTTGATTTTCGGCCATCTGTGCCATTTCCTTCTGTGTATCTACTGTGTTGCCATCGACCCGTTGAAGATTCTCCTTGGTCCGTGCCCGCATATAGGACGTGTGGCTGCTCTTTATGGAGATGTGTTTGTCACTGGTTACAGTCAGAGCAGATTTTTTATGTCGGGCCTGTTCAGCAGTAAAATAGTCATTGAAGCTGCTTTCATTTGCCTTGTAATGTGGCGTGTCCGCGTTGGCGATGTTTGCAGCATGAACAGACTGAAGCTGCTCACGTGCGGACAGGGCAGACTCAAGGGTGGTAAATGTGTTGCTAAACAGTCCACTCATACGACCTCTCCTGTTTAAATTGCGTTGATGCTACTTTGCTGTTGTTGTATGCCATTCGCAGCAAATAGCGTGCCATCATCCATATCATTCAGCTTGTTTCGAAGGGTGCGAATACTGATCCCGAGCAACTTTGCCGCCTCCGTTCGATTACCGCGTACATGTTTGATTGTCTGCCGGATTAAGGCACGTTCCATATCTCGAATACTGACACCTGCCCGGATGGAGCCGGAATCCTTCTCCTCAACCTGGGCTATTCTTTCAAGGTCCATGTGTTCAACCTCGATGCTGTCCCCGGTGCATGTCAAAAAGGCCCTGTGCATGCAATTCTCAAGCTCCCTCGCATTTCCGGGCCAGCTATGCTGATGCAAATAGGTCAGACTCCGGGAGGAAAGGTGGGGAGGGGGTTTCCCGTACATTTCGCTGAATTGATCTAAGAAGTGTGTGCCCAGTGTTGCGATATCACCGGGTCTCGAACGCAGGGCGGGTAAACGCACGGTTACAACATTAAGACGATAAAACAGATCCTGCCGGAACTTCCCCTTTTGAACTTCCATTGTGAGTTCACGGTTGCTGGTGGCGATAATCCGCACGTCAACCTTGACGGGAGCCCTTCCGCCCAGGCGGTCAATTTCGCCCTCCTGCAATACTCGCAGAAATTTAGCCTGCATATGCAGGGGCATTTCCGTGATTTCATCCAGGAGCAAAGTGCCATGATGAGCCATTTCAAACTTCCCTGGCCTTGAAGAGGAAGCGCCGGTAAAGGCTCCTTTTTCATATCCGAATAATTCAGATTCAAGCACGCCTTCCGGGATGGCAGCACAGTTGATGGCAACAAACGGGTGATCTTTCCGATCTGAGCAGTTATGAATGTATCGGGACAAACGTTCCTTTCCCGTTCCTGACTCGCCAAGAACCAGGACGGAAGCACTACTGGGAGCAATGAGGGCGACATGATCGAGGATACGTCTGGTTTCGATATCCTGAGTGATAAAAATCTTATCACCCCTGCATTGCTTTTCGGCCTGAACAGAGAGGTCGGCCTGATGTTGCGCCTTGCTCAGGTATATGCCGAATATTTCGTCAGGGCATGGCATGACGCGGTAATCCATAGCGCCGGCCCGCATAAGCTCGGATGCCTGGCCAGCATCCGCATGTGTTGCCAGCACGACAAGGTTTGCCGTCGGATTATGCTGAAATATTTGCAGGGTTTGACTCATGGCAAGATTTGAATCGAGAAGGAAGAAGATTGTTTCCGCATCTATCTCCAGAAAATCAGTATGAAATTGCTGCTGATGATCAACGGGCAGCTCCGGTGCAACTCTGCCGAGCTGGATACATAGATCGGCGGCCAGGTCTTCGGGGAAGCCCAGTAGGCATAGTCGCTTCATTGCAGTTTCGGTTTCAGTTGATTGAGCCGCATTTCACTTAGAAGCATCCGGGCCCGAATGCTGTAACTGTTATCAGCGTCCCCTGAAATTAGCGGAGTCAGATGCTCCTCCGCCAACTTTTTGCGACCGGTATGATGCGCGCAGAGTGCAAAAGAATAATGCCATGCTTCATTTCGTCCTGAATCCGGAAACAGAAGCAGTACATTTTCTGCCTGAATAAAATCTTTGCCCTGAATGAAGGCGTTCGCCTGGGCGAAGATATTATTCCATTTTGCATCACCGACACTTAACTCCGCTGCCTGTTCCCAGGCCCGGGCAGCTGTATGCCAACGTTTTAAGCCAAGATTGATTCTTGCCCTGGTCTTCCAGAAATCGATACGAAACTCGGGAGTGAGGTCATCGGCTGTAACGTTTGCGAGCGTCTGACTGGCTGCGGAAATTTTACCCTCACCGACCTGGATTCTGGCAGCCATTAACAGCATGTCCTGTCGATACAGGGTTTGTTCCTGTTTGCTCAGCCAGAGCATGATTTTTTCGATGCCATTCACCTTGCCCTGTTCAGCCCAGATACGTGCCTTTTCCAGCATGATGCGCTGGCCCCAGACTGTTTTCCTGGAAACTTTATACAATTTGTCGAGAATTTCTTCCGCATGGGTAAAATCCATCAAATGCATGTATGCCTGTGCAATCCCAAAATTCAGCTTTTCCGCCTTTTCAGGCCTGAGTTCCGGATACCGTTTCCAAAGCAAAACAGTTTCCAGCCAGTCTTCCTGCTCAAGAAGATCCTGCAGACGAAGGGCCAGCAAATCTTTTCCCTCACTGCGGGCTGCATCAGTATACCTGCCAGAAATTTCCGAAGCGGCAGTAAGGGCATAGAGTGAAAGTGCCTTATCCAGACGGGCGGGTTTGCCGTTGCCGAGACGTTGATAAATTTGGGCCTGATAAAGACGTGCCTCCGGCTCAATATCCGAAAGTTGATTATCTGCGGCTATGTTTGAGAGTATGCCCAGCAGTTTCCCCAGCTCTGCTTCATCCTTGCTTTCCTTGTGTCTGGCGATCAGGTGGCGCATGAATGCCTTCTTGCCCACATTCATGTCTTTCTTCTGTTTGGAAAGAATACCGTAAATCATCTCGGCCTTTTGTGTTTGCCCGCGTTGCATGAGCGTGTCAGCCAGTAGCAGTCGAATCGGCGGCGCCTGTGGTGAAGCAATATGTCTATTGGCAAAATTCCGGGCATGCTGAAGCAGATGTTGTTGATTTGAATATTTGGCAAGAAGCCGGATGTAAGTGGCATATATCAGCGGTTCATTTTCAATCATTTCCGGATGCGCAGCATGAATATTTTTCAGGCTGGCATAGGCATGCTTGCTTTTCCCCTCCGCTTCATCGACAACGGCCATCCAGACCAGCCCCCTGTCTTCATCAAGGCCTTTGAATTTTGAACCAAGGCCAAAGTAGCCCAGCAATGTAGCGCGGGCAGCGGTAAAGTTCTTTTCCTGTATCTGATAGCGGGCATATAAAAGACTGGCCTTTTTAGCTTCCGGTGCATGTGCATATTTTTGTATAATAATCTGTAAAGCGGTGATGGCCTGATCAATTTTGCCATGATTCCAGCTTAGCCAGGCTACCTTCCAGTACATTTTTGCCGCGCTGAATTTTTTCGGAAATTCCTTATGCAAATCCCTGTAAGCGCGGATGGCTGTATCTTCTTTAGCATGACTTCTTCTCTCTGACAGCTTTTCCTCAGCTTTGGCAAGCAGGAGCAAAACTTCGAAGCGGGTATTGTCGGCCAGGGTCTTTTTTTCCAGGAGAGCACGGGATGCCTTTGCCGCAAGTTCAT
>JBHHTX010000008.1:0-23017 GCA_046753585.1 Mariprofundaceae bacterium | reverse complement strand
AGGCTTGCCAGTATTTCCGAGTCAAAGAACGTCAAGGATGTTTTGAACTCAATTCGGGAAGAGTTAGACTCGGTTATAAAACTTCTGGGCGACTGATTTTCTCTTGTGTGCGGATGTGTCATTACCGTGTGTGGTGGCGCATCATTTTTTCGGGGCGTAGCGCAGCCTGGTAGCGCACCAGTCTGGGGGACTGGTGGTCGGAGGTTCAAATCCTCTCGCCCCGACCATTTTTCTGTGACATATTTTGCTCCGATAAATGATAGCCTTTGGCAATAAGCGATCTTGAAAGGCTCTTTTGCCCTTCACGGATCATTGATCCCGATTAAGGATAGGCATGAAATCTAGTCCAACTCTGGAACGTCCAAGATTACGCATGGTCGAACAACAGTTAATACCCCGTGGCATTACAGATCATCGCGTGCTCGATGCAATGTGTACGGTTCCACGCCACCTGTTTGTTGAACCTGCCATGGCGGGTTACGCCTATCAGGATTCAGCTCTTCCTATCGGTGAAGGACAAACTATTTCTCAGCCCTATATGGTGGCCAGGATGAGTCAGCTCCTCGATCTCAAGGGGCATGAGCGTACCCTGGAAATTGGTACGGGCTGTGGTTACCAAACCGCAATCCTTTCCCGTCTTTGCAGGCGTGTGTACAGCATCGAACGAATTTCGGCATTGTATGATCTGGCCCGACGTAATTTGCGCGCTGCAAGGCAAGCCAATGTTATGCTTAAATGTGGAGATGGCACGCTTGGCTGGGAAGAGTATGCTCCGTTTGATGCTATTCTGGCAGCAGCCGGTGGAGACAGGATTCCCGAAGTCTGGATGCAACAACTACGAACCGGAGGCCTTCTGATCATGCCTGTAAGCATGAACGGACACCACGTTCTTGTCCGGCGCCGTAAATGCGGCGGGGGATTCACCGAAGAGCGTTTTGATACCTGCTCATTCGTACCCTTGATTGATGAGGCTGAACATCACTGATCCTGTTGCAACGAAATCAACACACCCTTCATTGTTGCGTCGATGCTACGACTGGACAATGGCCTGGGCTGGTCACCCTAACGCTCAGTTAGCTCTGTTCTTCATTGCAGTTATTGAAGCCAGTATTTTCCCAATTCCACCGGATGTTCTCCTTCTTGCCCTTGCTCTTGGCCGCCCTGATCTCAGCCTTCGTTTTGCCTTCATTGCCACTGCTGGATCGACGGTCGGCGCAGTACTTGGCTACGGCATCGGTATGTTTCTCTTTTCAGGGCTGGCTGAGCCCCTGTTCGATTTCTATGGCATTATGGGGGAATTTGATCATGTGCAAGCCTTGTTTGCTGAGTATGGATTGTGGCTGGTGCTTATCGCCGGATTTTCTCCGATTCCCTTCAAGGTGATCACTATCACTGCCGGTTTCGTTGCCATGCCGATATGGGGGTTCATCGGTGCCTGCATATTATCCCGGGGCTTGCGCTTTGGTCTTGAGGGGGCCGTGACGCGCTGGGGGGGAGAAAAATTACGTGTCTTTGTTGAGAAATATCTCGATATACTCTCCATCATGGTAGTCATTCTTGTAGGACTTGGTTTTATGGGGCTATGGTTTTGGCAAAGGTAAAGCTATTTATTATTTTGTTAATTTTGTGTTTAACGTCCTGTTACAAAACACAAGTGCCGGACTATTCATCTGCTATAAAACGCCCGCAAAGGCATGTGCACATTGTCCACAAGGGCGATACCCTCTACAGCATCGGCAAACTCTATGGAGTAGACTATCACGTATTGGCCCGTCGTAACCGTGTGCGTTATCCCTATACCATTTATGTAGGCCAAAGGATTTATATCAAAAGCACAGCACCGCGACCAAGCTATATTCCAATTTCCAAAGAGAAGAAACAGATTTACAGGAAAAAATCTTCCACTAAACCATCATCCAAAACATCCCGGAAGAAAAAAACAAAGCCTAAGGCACGTTACTCCGGGGTAAATTTACGCTGGCCGATTCATGGCAAAGTGACCAGTAATTTTGGCAAGAGGAATCGCCGTATGCATGATGGCATCGATATTAGTGCCAAGCTCGGAACTCCGGTACACGCAGCTGCTTCAGGAGAGGTGGTATATTCGGACCAAAGAATATCCGGTTACGGAAAACTTATTATTATTCGCCATAGCCGGGATATGTTTACCGCTTATGCACACAATCAGCGTAATCTGGTGCGAAAAGGCGATCGAGTTCAATCGGGTGACTTGATCGCTCGTGTTGGTCGGTCAGGAAGGGCCACTGCTCCTCATCTGCACTTTGAGGTCAGGCGTGGTAAGACACCTGTGAATCCACTTGCCTATCTCCCGAAGAAACGGTCGCGACGCTGAGGAGGCTGCTCTTGCAATGTTCCCCCATTTACGTTCAGGGTTTATGGAGATATGGTGAAGTCCCACAGCATTAATCCCATGACCATCTACATGCGGGAGATTTCCCGCTATGAATTGCTAACAGCAGAGCAGGAAGGCGAATTAGCAGGAGCCATTGCCACAGGGGATGAGTCTGCCCGCAGTCAGATGATAGAAGCCAACTTGCGTCTCGTGGTAAAAATTGCGCGGCGTTATATGCATCGCGGTTTAGCATTGGGCGATCTGATAGAGGAAGGCAATATCGGGCTTATGAGGGCGGTTGAGAAGTTTGATGCTGCCAGAGGTTGCCGGTTTTCAACTTATGCCACTTGGTGGATACGCCAGTCCGTTGAGCGTGCAATCATGAATCAGGCTCGAACGATCCGTTTGCCCGTACATGTCAGCAAGGAATACAACGCCATGCGTCGTGCCGTTGACAGGCTGTGCATTGAACTGGGAAGAGAGCCAGAAACAGCTGAAATTGCCGAGCATATGGGAAAAACCCCCCAGAGGGTCATGACTCTTCTGGAAGTAAATTCTCGAACGGAGAGTGCTGATATCCTGCTGCACTCCGAGGGAGACTATACTCTGCATGATGTAATTAAAGACGAACGGGCTGAAATGCCGGATGACCGCTTTAGCCGTTCGATAAGCAATATTCTTCTCAAATCATGGTTGAATGCCTTGAGCGAGAAAGAGGAAGAGGTGGTACGGCTTCGTTTTGGTATAGATACGAATAAAGATCCCCTGACACTGGAGTCTGTTGGCAAGCATGTGGGGCTTACCCGAGAGCGTGTTCGTCAAATTCAGGTAGCCTCATTGCAAAAGCTTCGTCTGCTTATTGACCGACAGCATATCAGTATGGAGGAAGTTCTTTGAATACTGTTGAACCTATTAACCTTAGAGACTATGTGCGTGATATCCCTGACTTTCCAAAGCCCGGAATTGTGTTCAAGGATATCACCCCTCTGTTGGCAGATGGCGATGCCTTTTCTGCCTCAATTTCCGATCTGGCATGTTTAGTTCCGCCGGATACCGATGTTATTGTGGGCATCGAGTCCCGGGGGTTTATCTTTGGAGCTGCTTTGGCCCAGCAAATTGGCATGGGCCTTGTCTTGGTCCGTAAACCGGGAAAGTTGCCTGCTGATGTCTACGGCATGGATTATGAATTGGAATACGGTATGGATCGGCTTGAGGTTCATCGGGACTCATTATCGTCTGGTCATAAAGTTGTTATCGTGGATGATTTGCTGGCAACTGGCGGCACAGCCAGTGCAACAGTGGATCTGGTTCGCGGCTTAGGCGCGGAGGTTTTGAGTAACTTGTTTGTCATCGAGCTTAATTTCTTGCATGGAAGGGATCGTTTTACGGGAGTCGAGGTTTCCAGTTTGATCCGCTACGATTAGGCAATTCGAACGAAACATTTTCTACACATAAACGATTTTATGCCCTCGTAGCTCAGCAGGATAGAGCGACTGCCTCCTAAGCAGTAGGCCACAGGTTCGAATCCTGTCGAGGGCACCATGTTTTGATGTGGTATAGATAACGTTTTCCCTTTATCATTACATACCCTTTAGGCTCGGAGGCTACTTTTCATGGAACATTTGAATACTTCAGTTCCGGTGTTGATTGAAGAGGAGATGCAACGCTCCTACCTCGATTACGCCATGAGTGTGATTGTGGGCCGGGCACTGCCCGATGCCCGCGATGGCCTGAAACCCGTACATCGTCGGATTTTGTATGCTATGCGTGAGCTCGGCTGCACACACGACAAACCTTACAAAAAATCCGCGCGTGTAGTGGGTGATGTGATCGGTAAATACCACCCGCATGGCGATACAGCCGTTTATGATGCCTTGGTGCGCATGGCCCAGCCCTGGAATATGCGACATGTTCTGGTGGACGGGCAAGGGAATTTCGGTTCCATCGATGGCGATTCGCCGGCCGCCATGCGTTACACCGAAGCCAGAATGAGCAAGCTGAGTGCCGAACTTCTTGCTGATATTGACAAGAATACCATTGATTTTCAGACCAATTACGATGATTCCCTTACAGAACCGAAAGTTTTGCCATCCCGTTTCCCCAACCTTCTTGTTAATGGTTCCGCCGGTATCGCAGTGGGTATGGCTACAAATATTCCACCTCACAATCTTGGCGAAGCTATTACTGCTACCATTGCCCTGATTCAAACTCCTGACATCAACGATGACCAACTTATGGATATTATGCCGGGCCCGGATTTCCCCACCGGTGGATTTATTTACGGTAAAACTGGTATCAGGGATGCTTTTTGTAACGGCAGGGGATCTGTCACTATGCGAGCCCGTATCATGGTGGAACGTCAGGCCAGAACCGGTCGAGAGTCCATCGTCGTTGCTGAGCTTCCTTATCAGGTAAATAAGGCAACCCTTGTCGAAAATATTGCCAAGCTGGTTCGTGACAAAAAGATCGAAGGCATTTCCGACCTTCGTGATGAATCAGACAGAGATGGCATCCGGGTCGTAATCGAGCTGAAAAGAAATGAGACGCCTGAGGTTATTCTTAATAACCTGTACAAGCATACCCAGTTACAGTGCAATTTCGGTTGCAATATGCTGGCTTTGATAGATGGTCAACCAAAACGCTGTGGTGTGCGCGAGTTGCTGCTCCACTTTATTGACCATAGACGACAAGTAGTTACGCACAGATGTTTGTTTGAACTGGCCAAGGCTGAAGCACGGGCTCACATACTCGAAGGACTACTTATCGCACTGGATCACATTGATGAGGTTATTCGTTTAATCAAGGCCAGCCAAACGCCTGTTGAGGCAAAATGTGGCCTTATGGAGCATTTTTCCCTAAGTGAGAAACAATCCCAGGCTATTCTGGATATGCGCCTACAGCGTCTCACTGGTTTGGAGCGGGGCAAGATCGAGTCTGAATATAAGGATCTTCTGGCGACGATCCAGCGACTCAAGGCTATTCTCGCCAATGATAGTTTGTTGATGCAGGTGATTGTAGAAGAGTTGGAAGCTATCCGTGATGCCTATGCAGAGCCCCGCCTCACCGAGATTCTTGATGATATTGCCGACCTGTCCGTTGAAGATCTGATCACAGAAGAGGATATGGTGGTAACAATTTCACATGAGGGCTATATCAAGCGCAATGCCGTAACCCTTTATCGTGCCCAGCATCGTGGAGGCAAGGGCAAGACTGCCATGACCACCAAGGATGAAGACTTTGTGGATCAGCTTATTGTTGCTTCCACCCATGATTTTCTTTTGTTTTTCAGTGATAAAGGCCGGGTCTTCAGGAAGAAGATTTACGAGATACCCCAAGCGGGCAGGGCGGCTCGCGGCAAAGCCATCATCAACTTACTGCCTCTGGAAAAGAACGAGAAAATTTCCACCACCCTGTCAGTACGTGACTTTGATGAAAATAGCTATATTGCGATGGCAACAAAAAATGGTGTCGTAAAGAAATCCAGCCTGGATCTCTATAAGCACATTCGGGCAAATGGCATTATTGCTATCAATCTGGATGAGGGTGATGGTTTGATTGCCGTGGTTCGGACTGATGGAGAACAGGACATTCTGCTTGCTTCCAGTGGAGGCAAGTCCATTCGCTTTTCCGAGACTGATGTGCGGCCGATGGGACGGGGAACCCGTGGCGTAACAGGTATGCGTATGCCTGCTGGTAACGAAGTCATAGCTATGACCGTGGTGGCGGACAGGGCTACGCTTCTTACCGTCTCCGAGAATGGATATGGAAAACGTACAGCGGTTGAAGGTTACCCCAGACAAAGGCGTGGAGGGCAGGGTGTATTTACCCTGAAGACGGCCGGCAGGAATGGTTCTGTGATCGGTACAATTCAGGTAGTAGATGAAGACCAGGTGATGTTGGTTACCGACACAGGTCGTCTGGTGCGTATCCGAATGGAAAAGGTCTCAGTTATTGGACGAAATACTCAGGGAGTGACGCTGGTCGGGTGTAACCCGGGTGAACGTGTTGTGGACGCAGTACGTATCGTGGATCGTGCAGAAGATGACGAGGACACATCTGCCGGCGAAACAGACAGCGTTACATGATTGATCGAAAGCAAATTCGTCTGGAACATGAAACCATGAGTCGGGCACTGGCTCGCCGTGATCAGACTATTGTTGCAGCAGATGGTCCCTGGCAAAGAGCAAAGCAACTCGACTACCGGCAACGGCAGCTCAAAACCGAGGCCGAACACATACAGGCGGAAAGGAACAGGGTCTCAAAGCTGATTGGTCAGAAAAAAGGGCGAGGTGAGGATGCCAGTGATGAACTAACTGCTATGGCGGAGATTGGCTCAAGAAACAAAGAACTAATCGTTGAAGCCAAACTTGCCGATGAGGCCTTTCAGGCAAGTCTTCTCGAAATACCCAATCCTCCACATGAGTCCGTCCCTGACGGAAAGAATGAAAAGGATAATGTTGAAATTCACCGTCGGGGAAATCCACGTAGTGATGAAGTGCCTCCCCACTGGGATATCGGTGAGAAGCTGGGCATACTTGATTTTGAGGCCGGAGCACGTATTTCAGGCAGTCGTTTTACCGTACTGCGGCGGATGGGGGCGAGGCTGGAGCGTGCCCTGATCCAGTTTATGCTGGATATGCATGTGGACCAGCACGGCTATGATGAGGTCTGGACGCCGGCCATTGTGCATGGCAAGGCCATGACAGGTACCGGTCAGTTGCCAAAGTTTGCTGATGATGCCTATAAGCTGGAAGGCGAGGGAGCCTACCTCATTCCTACGGCAGAGGTCCCTGTGACAAATATCTACCGTGATATGATTCTGGAAGCTGAGCAGCTACCCATAAAACATTGTGCCTACACACCATGTTTTCGGCGAGAGGCTGGTTCTGCCGGCAGGGATGTGCGCGGGCTGATTCGCCAGCATCAGTTCGACAAGGTTGAACTGGTTCATTTTGTGCGTCCGGAGAACACTCTCAAACAGTTGGAGAAATTAACGGCATGTGCGGAAGCGGTACTTCAAGCTCTGGAGCTTCCTTATCGCCGCATTGAGCTTTGCACCGCTGATTTGGGCTTTTCAGCGGAAAAGACCTTTGATATCGAAGTCTGGTTTCCGGCCCAGAGGCAATACCGTGAAATATCTTCCTGCTCATCTTTCGGTCAGTTTCAGGGTAGGCGGGCCAATATCCGTTTCCGCGACAAAAATGACAAACCGGAACCTGTTGCTACCCTGAATGGTTCAGCTGTCGCCATCGGTCGTTGTCTCGCTGCTCTGCTGGAAAATGGCTGGCAGTTGGATGGTTCCGTTACGATTCCGAAAGCATTACAACCTTATGCCGGAGGAGTGCAGCGAGTTTCAGCTCAGTAATCGGGAACGATGTGAGGTATTGTCACTGGAAATAGGGCATGGCGTTTGAGTTGAATGTAAGGAGAGTAACAGAACCTTGATCCCTAACCCAAATATTGAGCTGGCCTGTAAAGGCTTGTTACGCTAAATTTCACGAAATTCCCGTAAACATCCCTTAAGGCAGGTTGTATTGCAGGGAGACTGGTGACTGGCTGCACTGCAAATTTTCCAGAAACCTAAGGTTTTTGGAGCCCAGGTATCGGCCGGGTTGGGCCCCGCACAATTTTTCTCCGTGAACCCCGTCAGATCCGGAAGGAAGCAGCGGCAGCGGATGCGAAATGTGTTGCGAATCAGTCCGATCCGGTCGATGCACTTTCCACCTTAATTCAAAACTGACATTGTGACTTGGGTCTATCAATCGTACAGTTGCGGTATGAGTTATGTTGTGCTGGCGAGAAGGTGGAGGCCCCGGAAATTTTCCGATGTCATAGGTCAGGATGTAGTGGTAAAAACCCTGCAGAATGCTGTTGTCTCAAACCGTCTGGCACATGCCTACCTTTTTACGGGAATACGGGGTGTGGGAAAGACAACTCTGGCCCGGCTTCTGGCTATGGCAGCCAATTGTGAGCATGGGCCGTCACCGGAACCCTGCGGAGAATGTTCTGCCTGTAAAGGCATTGCTTCTGCCTCCAATCTGGATGTCCAGGAGATGGATGCGGCCAGTCATACCAGTGTAGATGATATTCGGGAGATTCTGGAGGCTGTTCGTTATCCTCCTGCATCGCTAAAATTCAAAGTCTACATCATTGATGAAGCACATATGCTTTCCAAGAATGCTTTCAACGCTTTGCTGAAAACTCTGGAAGAACCACCTCCGCATGTGCTGTTTATTCTGGCTACAACCGAGTCGGAGAAATTACCCGTAACTGTTCGCTCCCGTTGTCAGCGCTTTGATTTGCAGCGACTGGGCGCTGATAAGGTCAGTCACTACCTAAGCCATATCTTGAGTGAGGAGCAGGTCGAGCATGAATCAGAGGCAGTGGCAGCTGTTGCCCGGGCCGCTGATGGCAGTATCCGTGATGCGCTAAGCCTGGCCGAACGGGTGCTGGCCTTTTCAGGGAAAGCTTTAACGAGTGATGATGTACACGCATCGCTGGGAATAGTAGGTCAGGATTTGCTGCGAACTTTCTCCGATGCTGTTTTTCAGGGAAGGGCCAGAGAGGCTGTGGATTGCATGCGTTTCTCCCAGCAACAGGGATATGCGTCTCGTATTTTTCTTCAGTCAGCAGGGGAAGTATGGCATCAGCTTGCTTGTGTTCTCATAGACGAGGGTTTGCTGGAGTTTGAATATGATAAAGAGCATATCGACTGGCTTCGCAACTGGTCGGAATGCTGGGATATTCAGGGCCTGGATATTCGTTATCAGATTTTGCTGGCGGGCATTCGTGACTTGTCTCTCATGGATGAACGTATGGGTGCTGAGATGTTGGCAATTCGTCTGAGTTCTTTGAATGTGCTGAATCCGCCGAGTCAACTTCCGCCGGAGGGTAAGCGCTCACCCAAGCGGGATCATAAAATTATCGAGAGAAAAGTTAAGGCTGAGTCGCATGAGACAATAGAGTCGGATCCCATTAGTGAATCACCTCCGGACGATTCATCCGAGCCAAACCTTCCTTTGACCAAATCAGCAGCAGGTTCGGCTTATGATAACTGGGCTGGAGCCGTTCAGGCATACGCTTCTATCAAACCTGGAGTAGCAGCCAGACTGGAACATTTTCTATGTCTTGAGTTTGGTGCCAAAGTACGCCTGGCTCTCGATGAGCACCAGCAACAAAGCCTGCTTGCCTCGGATCGCCTGGCCTTTTCAGAGTGGCTTGGACGTGAGGTTTACTGGGAGCCGAGGCAGGAGCAAGAGGGTGAAAGTCTAGCTCAGACATGGAAAAAGCAGGCAGAGAAAATGCGAAAGAATCTTTGGGATGAAGCTCAGAATGATCCGCATGTGCAGATATTATGCGAACGGCTGGATGCAAAACTGATCGAGGTTCACCCGCCTGGAGCTAAGGATGATTAGGGATCTGTCAACACTAATCAATTTATCTAACGTCTAAATAGTAGGGGAAAAGCATGAGTAATCTTGGGAAAATGATGCAGCAGGTGCAGAAAATGCAGGAGAGAATGCAAAAACTTCAGGAAGAAGTCGCTGAAATTGAAGTTCATGGAGAAGCTGGTGGCGGTATGGTTCATGTAACTGCTGGCGGTGACAGGAGTATACGTAGCGTTGTCATTGACTCCACACTTTGGGAGGAACGGGATAAGGAACTCACTGAAGATTTGGTGACAGCAGCTTGCAACGCGGCCCTGAAAGCTGCTGAAGAGAAGGCCCAGGGAATGCAAAAAGAGCTGGTTTCTGGATTACCATTGCCACCCGGGTTTTCTTTGTGATTACTCACTCTGCCGGTATGCCACTGGCATTGGCCCGGGTTCTTGATACCCTAAGTGGTCTTCCGGGCATCGGTCCCAAAACGGCCATGCGGTTAAGTTTGAATCTCTTGCGTAAACCTTCGTTGGAAGTGCGGCAGTTGGCCGAGTCTCTGGCCTCACTTCACGACAATGTTGGGTTTTGTGAACACTGTGGATGCTTTGCCGAGAAAGGGGGGTGTCTGTTTTGCAAGCAGGAAAAACGTGACCAGTCGCTGATTTGTGTGGTTGAGCAGCCTGTTGATGTGTTGATGCTAGAGCGAAGTGGTGGTTTTTCAGGGGCATATCATGTTTTACAGGGCAGACTTAGTCCTGTTGACGGCATGGGTCCGGAGCAAATAAATCTGAAAAGTCTGGATCATCGGCTTCATGTCGGCGGCGTACGTGAACTAATCCTGGCGACTAGCGCCACCGTCGATGGCGAGGCCACAGCCCACTATCTATCCAAACGGTACGCCTCTCTTGACCTTGTCTTTTCCCGCATTTCCCGCGGTATTCCGGAGGGTGGGGAGCTTGAATACGTGGATGAATTCACTTTGAGTCGTGCTATCAACCAGCGAATTTCCTGGGAATAGCCGGAATCATATTTATGCAAGAAAAGGGGACAGTTTCATTTTCTCCTAGAAGGAAAATTCTCAATCAGCAGCTCCAAAGGCTTCTGACTGAAATTTCAAATGCATCAGCTCAGTACTCCAGGAAAGTTCGTTTGCTGGCTGTGTCCAAATATTTTCCGGATGAGGATATTGCCTGTCTGGCAAATTTGGGACAGCTGGAGTTTGCAGAGAGTCGCCCTCAGTCTTTGAGGGATCGGGCTGAAAAATATCCGGATCTTCGCTGGCACATGATCGGGCCTCTGCAACGGAACAAAGCAAAGTATATTGGTCAATACGCTGCCTGCTGGCATAGTGTCGAGGATGTTGAGGTAGCTAAGGTGGTGGCAAAGTATGTATGCAATCGTCGTTTGCCAGTTTTGCTGCAAGTGAATATCGCCGGGCTGGAACATCAGCATGGTGTTTTGCCGGCTTCCCTGCCGGTGTTGTATGATCAGGTCAGGAATATTCCGGAGCTTGAGGTAACAGGTCTGATGTGTATGGCCCCGAGAGATGAAAGTGCTCGCCTGTGCTTTCGGCAATTATGCAGCTTGCGGGACGGGCTTTCTGATGGGAGCCTTGGCGATCTTTCAATGGGAATGAGCAATGATTTTCATGTCGCCATTGAAGAAGGCTCCACTATCGTTCGTCTGGGATCGATATTGTTTGATCCGGAAGGCATAAATCAGCGTTGAAAGGAACTAAATGCAGGATTTAACTATCAGTTTTATTGGTGGAGGAAATATGGCGGAAGGCCTGATTTCAGGCCTTGTTCAGTCCGGACATCCACCCGCCAGCATCATCGTAAGCGATATCAACCCGGATCGTCCTGCACATTTGCATCAAGCCTATAATATTGTAGCCGGGAGCAGTAATGGTCAGTCTGTTGCAAAAGCTGATGTGCTGCTTCTGGCAGTGAAGCCGCAGGCCATGGAGGCAATGGTCAAAAACATAAAAGAGGAAATATCTGCTTCTACAACTGTAATCAGCATAGCGGCAGGAATTGGCAGCAAGGATCTGCAATCATGGCTTGGTGCTGAAGCAAGCCTGGTGCGTGCCATGCCCAATACACCTTGCCTGGTAGGCGCCGGCATGTCTGTTCTCTTTGCCAGGCCATCTATTGCTTCCGGACACCGGAGCCGTGCAGAGTATGTATTGTCAACTTCCGGAGAGGTTGCCTGGGTAGAGAAAGAAAAGCTATTGCATGCGGTAACTGCAATTTCCGGGAGCGGTCCCGGCTATTACTTTCTGCTTAGTGAGGTTATTGAAGCTACTGCAGTATCTTTGGGTCTGTCCGAAGAATTGGCTTCAAAACTGGTTCGGCAAACGGCATTTGGTTCCGGTAAGATGCTGGTGGAGTCCGGTCGTAGCGCATCCGAATTACGGCAGCAGGTGACCAGTCCGGGTGGTACGACCCAGGAGGCTCTGGATATGATGTATGATCGTGGATTACTAGATATTATCAGGGCAGCCGTCCAGGCCGCAGAAAAGCGTTCCAAAGAACTGACCTGATGTATCTGCTGGGGTATTTTTTACAGGCGTTGGCGGGACTCACCCATATCCTGTTGGTGACTGTGATGATCGTGATTATTGCCCGAGCTATCCTGTCCTGGGTCTCTCCTGACCCTTACAATCCCATTGTTCGCATCATTATACAGTTGTCCGAGCCGCTTTTGTTTCCCATCCGTCGACGCTTGCCTCATATTAGCGGACTTGATTTGTCAGCAATGGTGGTAATCCTGATTGCAATTTTTCTTGATAATTTTGCGGTTCCCAGCCTGTACAGGATGGCTCATAGTCTGCTTTAGCTATGAATGGAGCTATTAGCAGAGGTGCTGATGGAGTGTTTCTGAACATTCATGTTCAACCTGCCGCCAGGTGTAATGCGGTCATTGGACTATACGGTGATGCTATAAAAATAGCGCTAACTGCTCCTCCACAAGATGGTAAGGCCAATCTGGCCCTGCTTGGTTTTGTAATCGAGACGCTTAAACTTCCGAAATCTGATATTAAGCTGGTTTCGGGTCTGAAATCTCGTCGGAAACGCTTGTTTATTCGCGGAAACACAGCTGCCCTCATCAAATTAATCCAGTCCCGCTTACTTCATGACTGATTGGATTTTTCGGCATCCGGTTTATTGTCTGCTGGGCATAGCATCCATTAATTTCCTGTTTATGCTGGGTGGAAACAGTCTCTGGGACGTGGATGAACCGAATAATGCTGTTTGCGCACGGGAAATGCTTGAGGCGGGCAACTGGTTCGTGCCCGTGTTTAACGGAGCTTTAAGGTTCGACAAGCCCATTTTGTTGTACTGGCTGATGATGCCTTCATTTTCACTGTTTGGGATCAATGAGTTTTCCGCACGTCTTCCCTCGGCCCTGTCCATAACAGGTCTGGTTTTTGTAGTCTGGTACTTTGGCAAACGCTTGATGGATGATAAATCAGGTTTGATTGCTGCAACGCTGCTGGCTACCTGTATTCACATCGTGGTTATTTCCAGAGCGGCAACCCCCGATCCCATATTTATGTTATGCATGGGCTTTGCCTTTCTAGCCTTTATTTGTATCTATATTGAGAAAGAATCCGGTCTCCTTCTGCCTGCCTTTTACGCGGCTATTGGTCTTGGCGTTTTGGCCAAGGGGCCGGTGGCCGTACTCATGCCGGGGTTGCTGATGGTGGCGTATCTGTTGTTAATAGGTGACTTTTCAGCCTGGCGTCGTTTCCGACCATGGTTTGGTTTAGCGATTATTTTGGCCGTAGCCTTACCCTGGTATATTGTTGTAGGAGTCCTTACCGATGGTGAGTGGCTCAGAGTCTTTTTTCTGCATCACAATGTGGATCGTTTTACGGACACGCTGCAAGGGCATCGCGCTATTCCCGGCTTGTATATCCTGACGGTGCTGATCGGCTGCTTTCCTTGGACAGGTCTGGTGGCTGCTTCGGTCTGGTCTGGCTCCTGGCGATTAGGTCGCCTGCGCCAGGATCCATTGCGGTTGTTCCTGCTTGTCTGGCTTGGAGCGTTTCTGATCTTTTTTACAGCAGCGCGTACGCATCTTCCAAATTATATGCTTCCCGTCTTTCCGGCTCTCGTCCTGCTGTGTGCCCTCTGGTTGAGGTCCGCGGATACCGTAGACAAGGATCGTGTTTGGCGATGGACAGTGTGGACTGGTCTGCTTCTGGCTCTGGGCCTGATGGTGGGAGGAGGTATTGCGCTTGAGAAAAAATGGGACGGTGACTGGGTTCTTGTGCTGGCATTGTTACCCGTGGCCTTAGGCGCCATATGGTGGCTGAGGTATCGTCAGACATCAGCCATAGAATCTCTTGTTTTAGGTATGCTTGCCTCTGTATTTTTATTGAGTTTCTGGGCCGCTCCCGCCTTAGATAAACACAAGATCAGCCCTGAACTTGCCCGGCAGGCTATTATCGCCGGTTTTTCCGGAAGTGAACTTGCCAGCTATCGTTATTTTCAACCCGCGCTTTTATTTTATCATGGCGGACGGCTGCCATATCTTGGTAATATTGAGGACGTGATTGAATGGCTTGGCGATGGGAAAGCGCTTGTTATGCCGTCATCAGTGTTGATAGACCTGCCTGAAGCTATACGTAAGCAACTTGTGGTTCACAGCAGGGTCAATGGGCTATACGCTCGGACGGAGTTGGCGCTCGTCAGTTTACAGGCTGGGGGGAGTATGTGAGCAAAGAACATAAACCACTTATTTCCGTGGTCGTGCCCTTGTATTGTGAAGAGGACAATGTTTCTCTCCTGGTAGAGGAAGTTTGCACGGCGCTTCAGGAAGTAGATTATGAACTTATCCTGATAGATGATGGATCTGACGATGCCACGTTTGCCGCTATTGAAGAAGCATCAAAAAATAACGATCGGATTACCGGCATTCAGCTACGTCGTAATTTTGGACAGACGGCAGCCATGACTGCCGGTTTTGATGCGGCTTCTGGAGCTTTTATCGCTTATATGGACGGGGATCTACAGACTGATCCGGCCGATATATTGAAACTTATGCAGCGTCTGCAAAAGGATGACCTGGATCTGGTCAATGGCTGGAGAAAGGATAGGCAGGATGCTGCTGTATCGAGGACACTGCCATCAAAGCTGGCTAACGCTCTGATACGTTTTTCAACCGGTGTCAGCTTGAATGATAATGGTTGTCCAATGAAAGTGATGCGATCAGAGGTGGGCAAGAATTTAAGGATTTATGGTGAACAACACCGTTTTATCCCGGCCCTGGCTGCCTTGTTTGGTGCCCGTATCGGGGAGGAGGTAGTTAGTCACAGGCCGAGGCGTTTTGGTGTCAGCAAATACGGCATCGGACGTACCATACGCGTGCTGGTAGATCTTTTGCTGGTGATGTTCTTCCTGCGTTTTACCGACAGACCTTTACAGCTCTTCGGCCCGGCAGGGGTGATCAGTTTCGTTCTTGGCACAGGTATTAATTTGTTGCTTACTTTGGATAAATTACTTTTTGGTTCTGACCTTGCTGGAAGACCTTTACTGCAATTGGGATCCCTTCTCATTGTCAGTGGTATTTTATTGTTCGGAACCGGGCTGATCCTGGAAATGCAGGCAAGAATTTATTACGAAAGTACCGATCGCAAGTCCTACACGGTCAGACGTCTTGTTCGTAATTTTATGAAACGCTCGAAATAATGCCCGGGTGGCGATTTGCCCTCAAGCTGCTGGCCTCGGCGCTGCTGCTGGCAGTATTGCTTTATTATCTTGATCTTGAATCTATTTACCAAAATTTAAGGCAGGCTGAATTCAAATGGGTCTTTGCTGCCCTGGCCTGCTTGCTTCTTGGCCAAGTCTTGTCTGCAGTGCGATGGGCATGGTTGGCAGAAGGCCTGGGTTTAAGCATTCGTATTGGGCGGAAGATTCAGTTGTATTTTCTCGGCATGTTTTTGAGTCTTTTTTTGCCCTCCATTCTCGGGGGAGATGTAGCGCGTGGCTATCTTTTGGCTAAGGGTCGAAAAGGGCAGGGTTGGGCTGCTGCCGCCAGTGTGCTGCTGGAACGCATTAGTGGAGTAGCTGCCTTGAGCCTGTTGGTCACGGGTTGCATGTTTTTTCTGAAAATTCCCGGAACCTGGTGGACGGTGTGGCTGACAGGTTTGTCGATCTTCTGGGCGGGCATGCTCGGTTACCGCTTCTGGCAGCCTCATCTTCCGGCCTTCCTGTCCAGGTTGAAACAGCTTCCTCTGCTTTCAGCCAGTTTTCTGCTTGCCTGGCGACGCTCGATTGTATTATCGATTGTCTTTCAGATTATGATCGTCCAGGCCCATGTCTTCCTGGGTCAGGCAACCGGGCTTGAGCTTTCATGGACAGCCTATGGGGTAATTGTGTGTCTGGTAGCCCTGGCCACAGCCCTGCCAATTTCATTCAATGGTTTTGGCATCCGCGAAGGGGGCTATGTAGGTATGGCAATCTACTTTGGCGGCGACGCGGCAGCAGCGGCAGCCATGGCTGTACTTTGGGTGCTTGTGCTCGTCCTTGCTGCTTTGCCGGGCGGAGTGGTGTTGTGGAATCTGGGTGGAACCAGGGCGATTACGAATATGAGAACATCTAGATGATCTCCAGGCGTCTGGGATGGCGGGTCAGGTTATCGCAACCATCCTTGCGGACTACAACGAGATCCTCCAGCCGAACTCCGCCAATGCCCGGGTAATACAAGCCGGGTTCGATGGTAACCACATGGCCTTCTTCAAGGGTCTGACCCCGTCTTGAAATGCGTGGAGATTCGTGAATATCCAGACCAACACCGTGGCCGGTGCCGTGAAAAAATCCATTTTGTCTGCCTCGCTTTATATGCGTTGAAAAGCCAGATGCTTCGAAATACCGGCAAATACTCTGATGGATGTCAGCACCATTGACACCATCTCTGACCATATCCAGGCCAATATCCTGAGCCTCTCGGACAGCCTTATACATCTTTCGCACTCTGTCACTGGCTTTTCCTCTCACATAAGTTCTGGTCATATCTCCCCAGTATCCGGTGGTTTGCATGCGGGGAAAGATATCGACAATGATGGGTTCATTGGCTCTTAAATAGCCGGAGCCAACATTATGGGGGTCAGCACCTTCGCGTCCGCAAGCCACAATGGTATGGGATGGGGTTGCTTTTTTGGTGATGATATGAGCTTCGATTTTAGCGCGCAGGTGTCCCGATTTTAGCCTGTATCCAGTGGACGCATCACGAAGAACACTGTCATTGCCGGCGACACAGCAATCTGCCAGAAACGACTCTGCTACCTTCATGGCTGATCTGGCCACGTTTTCTGCATGCTGCAGGCATGTAATTTCTCTGGCTGTTTTTACCGCTCGTTGTGGAAACAATGAGCCTTCAACCGCTTCAATTTCAAACCCGTAGGTGGTTAACTGTTGGGCATAGCCCAGAGGAAAGTCTGATGAAACCATGATCTTTTTGATATTCTGCTCATGAAGGAAGGTGGCAGCTACACCAGCCAGGCCGGTCCAGCCCAGGATGGATGCTTTTTGATGCCAAGGAGTATCCAGGTGTAGCTGATCCAGCCCGGATTCCTTTTTGGCACGATCAACCTCCAGCGGAGAAAAGAAGCCATGCCAGGTTTTATCTAATCCAATGACGACAAAGGGGTCAGGCACAAACAGACCTGACACATAAAGCATATCCGCATTTCTTTCCGAGTCCGAAATCAGGAGTTTGGCAGTTGTATCCTTCATATATTAGATTCTGATTCTGGCATGTGCTTGAGCCTGATACTACATGATTTGTGAATATCCAGCAGGGTCAGTTTTTTCCGCGCCTGGGCTGGAAAGCCAAGTTTAGCCACCTGATCATGCCCCCTGATTAGATTCACTATCTTCTTGAATCCTGCCTTGTCTCGGCGTTTTGGTGGTGAAACATATACTCACTTACCGGCTGGCCGCTAATAAGGTGCCTCTGGATGATGCGCTCCAGCACCTCCGGTGTGCAGGAGTGATACCAGACACTTTCCGGATAAACAACGGCGATTGGTCCTTGCATGCACACTTGCAGGCAGTTGGCCTTGGTGCGATAGATGCCACCTTTTGCATTTAGTCCCAGTTCCAGCAGGCGCGACTTCAGGAATTGCCAGGATTCAAGACCTGCACCTCTGTCGCAGCACTTAGGCTTTGTCTGGTCACAGCACAGAAAGATGTGGTGCTTTATGTTTTTTATGCCAAGTAGCCGTATTTTTCTTATCAGATGTTCATCCATATTATCTCCTCAGCCTGAAGAAAAGTTTAAGCAAACCTCCGCAGTCTTCAGCCAGAACCCCGGCGGTGATTTCTGGCTGATGGTTCAGACGATTGTCGGACAGGGTTTGGTAAAGGGATTCAACGACTCCGGTTTTTGGATCTCTTGCCCCGTAAATAAGCCTGCTGATGCGGGCATGAATAATTGCTCCGGCACACATTAGACACGGTTCCAGAGTAACGTAGAGCTTGCTGCCGGAGAGTCGGTAATTATCGGCGGCTTCACAAGCCATGCGGATGACACGTATTTCGGCATGAGCGCTGGCATCATGTTGTGAAATCGGGGCGTTATGGGCGGCAAACTCTCGCCCATCCGAAAGGATGAGGATCGCACCGACAGGAACTTCACCATTTTCAGCCGATATCTCAGCCTGTTGCAAGGCCTTCCGCATATGCCGAATATCTTCTTTCTCGGTCAACCTTTGCCTCGATGGCGGGGATCAAGCAGGTCGCGTAAGCCCTCACCAAGCATATTATATCCTAGCACGGTGATGAGAATGGCCAGACCGGGAAACAGAGAAAGCCACCAGGCAATCTGGATGTTGTCCTTGCCTTCAGTGAGCATATTTCCCCAGGATGGATCCGGGGGTTGCACACCAAGACCGAGAAAAGATAATCCCGACTCCACCAGAACTGCTCCGGCCACACCAAGAACAGCTGAAACAAAAATAGGCCCCATGGCATTGGGCAACAGATAACGCCAGACCATTTGCAGACCCGGTACACTGAGGCTTTTTGCTGCAAGGACAAATTCGCGCTCTCGCAAGCTAAGAAACTCCGCCCGGACAAGCCTGGCCACGCCCATCCAGGATGTAAGACCGATCACAATCATAATGTTCCAGATGGAAGGCTCGAGAAAGGCAATCACTGCCAGAATTAAAAAGAAGCTGGGGAAGCAAAGAACCATGTCCGTAGCACGCATGATCATGCTGTCCGTACGTCCGCCAAGATAACCAGCGACAGATCCGAGCATGATGCCGATAAGAAGAGCGATGCCCACGGCCAGGAATCCCACTGCTAGGGAAACACGGGCGCCAAACAGCATACGGGAAAATATATCGCGACCGAGTGTGTCCGTTCCACACCAATGCTGCCATGATGGGGAAAGCAGAATTGACTTCACGTCAATGGTTGCCGGATCATACGGAGCAATAAGTGGTGCGAATACTGCCAACATGATCACAAGCGCCACAATTATGCTGCCAACAGTTAACAATGGGTGTTTCATTTCCCATCTCCGTGGCGAATGCGCGGATCAACCCAGGCATAGGAAAGGTCAGCCAGAAGGTTACCTGCAAGGGTGAGAGCAGCTCCAATAACGGTGATTCCCATAACCAGAGGATAATCCCGTGACATCACTGCCTCAAAAAAAAGAAGGCCCATGCCGGGGATAGAGAATAGCTGCTCAATGATCACAGAGCCGCCGATCAGTCCCGGTATGGAAAGGCCCAGAAGGGTAATTATGGGCAGAAGTGCATTTTTCAGGGCATACCGGTAGCGTATCTTTCCTTCCGGGATGCCCATAGCTCGGGCAGTAGTAATGTAATCCGAGCGAATGACATCCAGCATGCCGCTGCGCATAAAACGACTCATGCCGGCCAGACCACCAATGGCCGAAACAAAGACGGGCAGAATCAGGTGTTTGGCCAGATCAAGTTGTTGCCTCCAGAATCCCATCTGTTTCCAGTCATAGTCATGGATGCCGGAAACCGGTAACCAGTTGAGGTTCACCCCGAAGCCGATCATCAATAACAAACCGAGCCAAAAAGAGGGTATGGCAAAGCCGATAAAAACAAAGACGGTTGAGCCACGATCCAGCCATGAATCCTGATGCACAGCGGAGACAACACCAATAGGTACGGCCACCAGAAGAATAAAAATCATGGCCAGAACATTGATCCAGATCGTGATGGGAAGGCGTTCAGTGACTTTTTCCAATACATCGCGTTGATCCGCGGAGAATGATTTTCCAAAATCCAGCACTGACAGGCGCTTGAGCCAATTCCAGTATTGCTCATACAGTGGCTTGTCCAGACCATAGTAGGTACGGAGTCGTTCGCGATCCTGGGCAGATATTTTAGGGTTGAAATCCTGACCAATCACTGTGGGTTCGCCCGGAGCGACATGCATAATCCCAAAAGAGATCACAGTGATACCAAGTAAAAGCGGGATCATGCCGGCCAGGCGTCTGAGTAGATAAGATTTCATGTTGCCGCATCCTAGCGTCAGTTAGCTCTCGATACCTTATCAAAAAAGATAATATCTCGGCCTGGGTTTTGCTATTGTTCTGGTTGTATCCAGTTCTTTATTTTCCGGATAATTGTAGAGGGGTGTTGGTACTATGAATACATTGTTCAGAAGCGGTTTATGCCTGATGGCTGCATTAGCCTTTTGTTTTTCCAACGATGTATTTGCGCTAGGTGAAGATGGGGTGAGCATCGAAGGCGGTGCTACGGTCGTGGGTCAGAGGCTTAGTAAACAAAATGCCGATATTGATAAGCCGGTGACAGGTAGTGCTGATCTTGTCCTGGATGTTGATTTTGGCGCTTTTACCATGCATTCCTATTTCGAAGCATCGACTACACCGGATATTGGCCCATCCAGCCTGGTGGCCGGCATCAATGCAGATGCGGGTACAGCGCTCACCGCCAGTGGGCGAGGTCGCATACAACTTTCCGAGCTATCGATTGAGACTGATGTCGGTGCCCTGAACGCTAATATCGGTGTGATGGATCTGACCGTATTTGCCGATGCAACAAGTACGTCAAACGATGAAGGGTCGCAGTTCCTGGCGGATTCACTGGTCAATAATCCGACGATTGCTTTTCCGGATTATACTCCGGCGCTGGTTTTTAATTATGGAAATGTGGATGCATTGCAGTGGACGCTGATGGCTGCCAACGCCTATGGTTTGGGTGATAATGCAAGTGCCAACTATAGGGGTCTGTTTAACTTTGGCAAAAATGATGCGGGACTGGACAAGGGGCTGTTTGTCCTGGCAGAGGTTCGGGCTCCGGGCGAAAGGCACGAGATGCTTACAAGCCTGGGAGGATGGTATCGTTCATCTGAACTGGATCGTCTTGATGGTCTTGGCACACAGCGTCATTCCTTTGGCTTTTATGCAAATGTCGATGGAGTTTTAAATGACACTGCATGGTCAGCGCGTTTAGGCTGGAATGATGGGCGTTCAGATATAACAGACGGGGTGGATATCTTTGCTTCGGGCTCAATCGAGCATCCCTTTGGCAACTCCGCGCTGGGTATTGGCGTTGCCTACCAAAGGGTTTTCAATGATTTCAGGAACACTGCAGTAGCACCTGACGTTTTTGCTAATCCCCTGTTGGTTGAAGCCTATTATCGCTGGCAAATCAATGACTGGTTTGCTATCACACCCGATGTGCAGTACTGGCATAATCCCAACGGATTATCAGCCAGTTCACCCGGCAACATTGCCGCCAATGTTTGGGTTTACAGCCTGCGGGCACAATTTGGTTTTTCACACCAGATGGCTCATCAGTGACAGGTTAGGGCTGAATGCCTAGCTGATACTTTTGCTCATTTTCAGGCACAAACCAGTGTTCACTGTTGTAACCGATGCCAGCCGGAGCCGGTTTGATAGCGTGGATACGTTTATGGATAGCTGGAGAAGAGTAAGGGGCATAAAGGAAGACAAGGGGAACGTCCCTATAAATCTCTTCCTGCACTATATCGTAATATTTCTTGCGCTCGGCCTTGTCAAAAACCCTGCTTGCCTCCACCAAAGCTTTGTCAACTTTTGCATTGGCATAGGAAAGAAAATTAAATTCCCTTTCTCCGGTTTGCGATGAATGCCAAATACTGTACTGATCCGGTTCCGGAGAGAGTGACCAACCAAGGATCACGGCCTCAAAATTACGTTTATTGATGAAATTTTCGATAAAGGCAGACCATTCGACCAGCCGGATTTTCACTTCAATTCCTGCCTGCTTTAATCTCTGCTGAATAATGGTAGCTGAATCTGCTCGCTGTTTGTTGCCGTTGTTCGTCAGGATGGTAAAAGAAAGAGGTTTTCCGGCCCTATCGAAAATGCCATCACCATCACTATCTTTCCAACCTGAACTTATAAGTAATTTCCTTGCTTTTTCAATGGAATGAGGCCTTGGCTTAATGTTTTCATTTACCCAGTAGGTGGCAGGTTTATAGGGAGTAGAAATCACCTCACCGAGGCCAAGAAGCACCCCATCTATCAGCTCCTGACGGTCTATGGCATAGGCAATTGCTTCACGCACACGTACGTCATCAAAGGGTTTACGTTTAAGATTAAAGCCGAGATAGGTATAGCCGAAGTCCAGATACTGGTAACGCTGATAATTGTTTATGAGAAAGGGCTTGATGGGAAAGAGACGCTTGTATTGTGTTGGAGTCAGGCTCATTGAATCCAGATTCCCGGCGGAGAGTTCTAAAAACTGGGTAGCGGTATCAGGGATAATTCGGGTTAGCCGCTCCGTAATCCAGACGGGCCCGTCGTAATAATCGCTGTTTGCACGCAGGAGAATGGACTGTTGCGGTTGCCAGTCTGCGAGGACGTAGGGGCCAACTGTGGCCTTCGGCTGGCGTGAAAGCGATGTATTCATGATGTCTTCCTGCGCGAAGATATGTTTTGGTAAAATGGCCAGCGATCCCCAGGAGGACAGGGCAGGGGAGTAGGGTTGTTTGTAGTGCACAACAAAGGTGGATGGATCAGGTGTTTCAAAGCTGACAACCTTGATGTAATCCGCCTTGTAAGGGCTCTGGGTATGATTGTCCTGAATTAGTTTAAGCGTAAAGGCACAGTCCGCACTGGTAAGTGGTACTGAGTCGGTCCAGCGAAGATTTGGTTTTAAGGTAAAGGTAATAGAAAGGTTGTCTTCGGAAACTTCCCATGATTCCGCCAGTTGACCAACCAAATTCAGGTCACGGTCATATTTCAGCAGGGAAAGATACATTTGACCAGCAATAGCATGGCT
>JBHHTX010000007.1:0-23791 GCA_046753585.1 Mariprofundaceae bacterium | reverse complement strand
GGGATCAAATGCGTGTGATACGCAAACATGTCGAGAAGGGGTTACCATGCGGATCGGAAAGCTTTGTCCGGGAACTGGGGCGCAAGATTGGCCGTTTGTTGGAATATCGACCCCAGGGTAGACCACGGAAGGCAGGTGACGGTTATAAAGGGTAACGTCCCCTTTATCTTGGAGGCAGAGCAGTGGCTTCAGGCATCAAACATTCCGGAAAAGGTTGCAGTAGCCTGGTCAGGTGGTGCTGATTCCACAGCTTTGTTGTTAGCACTTTATTCGTATGGAAAGCATCCTGTTGCCTGGCATATTGATCACGCCTGGCATGATGATTCTAGTCATCACGCGTCCAGCTTGAAATTACTTGCACAAGAATGGGGAATTCCTTTTTTCTGTTGCAGGTTAAGGGATAAGCTGGATAAGAATCGTGAAGCCGAAGCGAGAAAAGCACGATATAAAATTTTTAGCCGCTGGGGCAAAGAACAGAATGTTAGCACTCTATGCCTGGGACATCATCTTGATGATCAGGCTGAAACAGTATTTCTTCGATTATTGCAGGGATCGAGCGCAAGCGGTTGTCAGGGTATGAAGGAGGTTCGTTCTCTGGGTGAACTGAATTTGGTCAGGCCGTTACTATCCATTCCCAAACATGGATTGGAAACGGCCTTGCGGCGAGCCGGTGTCCACTGGCTGAATGATCCAAGCAACCGGGATCTTAGTTTGCGGCGTAATCATATTCGGCAAATCGTGTTTCCGCGGATGCGGCAGGCTGGAACTGAGCCAAGGGAGTTGTTTTCGCGTTTTTCAATTCAGGCGATTTCCCTGGTCAGGTATATGCGAAAGAAAACTGAGTCTTTTGATCTGCGTCAGCAGGATGGGTTGGTATCTATGGATTGGTACGAATGGCAGGCACAGACCCCGTGTATCCGGGCCTTTCTTCTACAACAAATGACTGTATCTCTGTTTGGGGCGGGAAGGGTTCTGGGTAGGCGTCATATATTGTTGACTGAACACTGGGTTGAGAAAGGAGGTTATGGAGGCCTGGACTTAAGTGGTAGTCGTTTGTACCGAGAGAGTTCGCGCCTATACCTCAAAGAAAATACTGTTCGGAAGGAAGATTTCCCGGACGAACCTTTATTGCAAGGTAAGTCCGATTCATGAATGGCAGCCAAACAGAACTGAGAGGCCGCTTGGCCCCTCAATGCAATGTGCTTTATCTGGTTTTGTCAGCTTCCAGATACAGATAGCCGATACCGGCAGCAACACCCAGACCAGTGCTTCCGGAAAGTGCTATTGGCTGTAATGCAATACTATCATCACTGCCACCAAGCAGAATGGCAGCTCCGGCACCAATGCCGAGTGTGGCCGAAGCCTTGGCACCCGCATACTTACCGGCAAGCTGATAGGTACCGGCCTTGAAGTCGGCGGATATGACAGTATATCCGATTGTTTCATCCTGTTTGATATTCAGGTCAATTCCCAACCCTATTCCCATTTCACCCTTATAATTTTCGGATCCTGCACCGGCGGTGGACTTGAATTCGCAAGTCACATTCCGCGTGGAATGGATGATCAGATTCATGCCCGAACCGGGAACGGTCTTGCAGGAAAGAACTCCGACCTTTGTACCGGCTGTAGTTTTGGCTTCCTCAGCTAAAGCAGTCTGAGAAGAGATCAAACCGACAGCCATCAAAGCAAAAGCAGCAAAAACATATGTCATACCATATTTAATCTTCATAATGATACCTCCTGAAAATGATCGCCCATCATCCATGATTCTTACCATAAATCAAACACTGAAATACCTCGCCTGGGGATGGTGTGCAATAACCGCAGATGTTGACTGCTCCGGATGCAGTTCGAAACTCTCTGCATCCATCCGCACAGCAATTCTTGAAGCACCCAACAAATCCAGCAGTGGGCGCTGCTGCTCCATATCCGGACAGGCAGGATAGCCATAGGAATAGCGTGAACCCCGGTAACCTTGTTTGAGGAGCGCATGCATATCACGCGCGTCTTCACTGGCAAAACCCAGATCAGAACGGATGCGCTGGTGGACATATTCCGCCATGGCTTCAGCCATTTCCACACCCAGGCCGTGCAGGTACAGATAATCCTGGTATCGATTCTCTTCAAACCAGTCCCGGGCCACCTCCGACACCCTCTGACCCATGCTGACAACCTGCAAGGGCATGAGATCGTACATTCCCGAATCAAATGAGCGATACCAGTCAGCCAGGCACAAACCGCCCTTGCGTTCCGACTGACGTGGAAATGAAAACCGGCAGATTTCTACCGCCTCAGACTGAGGTTGCAGAGACGGATTGCCATGCGCATCCATAAAGGCAGCATGATCATAAACAATGACATCATTTCCATCGGACTGGCAGGGCCAGAAACCATAGACAGCCCTCGGCTGCAGAATATTTTCTTCGATGCATTGTCTGAGTAAATCATGAAAAACGGGGCGGATCTCGTTTGTAATATAGGTCTGAAAGTCCCCTTTCACTCCCCGCTTTTTAAACCCCCAGTGAAACTGGAATAACATGGTTTCATTGAGAAACCCCTGCAAACTCTTGAGTGAAACAGACTCCAGCAACCTGCTGCCCCAGAATGGCGGGACAGGAACAGGATTATCCGTAACCACTTTATCCGGCCGCCCCATTCCGATGCTGCCAAACCTTGCTTCGGCTTCAGCATCTTTGGACTTATCCGGATCGGAAGAATCGCTCCTTAACTTCGCAGAATCAGAAACAGCTGGGATCTTTCTGCTCCCTGCGCTGCGAGAAGGGGCCTCTTCACCCTGCATCACCTTCTCCATCAGATGCAGACCATCAAAGGCATCTCTGGCGTAGGCAACAAAACGCTTCGGATAGGAGGCACGGCAATCTTCCTCAACATATTTACGTGTCAGGGCCGCACCACCGAGCAAAACCGGGGTACCAAAACCCTGCTTATGCAACTCCTCCAGGTTTTCTCGCATAATCACGGTGGATTTTACCAGAAGGCCGGAGAGACCAATGGCATGGGCTTTGTGCTGACGAGCCGCCTCTATAATGTTTTCTATTGGTTGCTTGATACCAAGATTGATCACCTCATAGCCATTATTGCTAAGGATGATGTCCACCAGATTCTTGCCAATATCATGCACATCACCCTTCACCGTAGCCAAGATAATACGACCTTTACCTCCACCCTCGCCCACTGCCTCCATATGCGGTTCCAGATAGGCTACGGCAGCCTTCATGGTTTCGGCTGACTGCAAGACAAAGGGCAATTGCATTTCGCCGCTGCCAAAAAGATCACCGACCACCTTCATGCCACCCAACAAAATCGTGTTGATAATATCCAGTGCCTCATACGTTTTCAGGGCTTCATCAAGATCGGCATCCAGACCATTGCGATCACCATCGATAATACGCTGTTTAAGCCGGTCTTCGACTGTGACAGGGGCACTTTTCTCCTCTGTCTTTTGCTCTCCATCCTCCGGAAAACTGCCAATGAGTTCCATCAACGGATGATAATCATCCAGTCCACGATCAAAGATTAAATCTTCAGTTATTTTAAGTTTCTCCGGATCAATCTTGAATAAAGGCATGATCTTTGAAGGGTGCAGGATGGCCATGTTCATACCGGCCTGCATGGCATGATGCATGAACACTGAATTAAGCACATGTCGCACAGCGGGCTTGAGACCGAAGGAAATATTGGAAAGTCCCAGCATAATCTGACAATTCGGAAACCGTTCATGGATAAGCCGGATACCCTCAAGCGTCTCCAGACCGAGCCTGCGGTCATCTTCATTGCCGGTACAAATGGTAAACGTCAACGGATCAAAAATAAGGTCTTCCGGGGGCAGACCGTGTTTATTCACAGCAAAATCATACAACCGTTCAGCAATCCTCAGCTTGCCCGCAGCATCCTTGGCCATGCCCTCCTCTTCAATGGTCAGAGCCACCACAGCTGCGCCAAACTTACGTGCCATCTTGAGAACATGAGAAGCGCGCTCCTCTCCATCCTCAAAGTTGATCGAGTTAATCGTACATTTGCCACCAGCACGCTTCAGGGCCGCCTCGATAACAGGCGTCTCTGTGGAGTCAATCACCAACGGAGCCTGAACCTGTGTGGCAAAGCGCCGTATAACCTCATCCATATCAGAGGCTTCCGGTCTTCCCACATAGGCCACGCATACGTCCACGGCATGTGAACCATCCTTGACCTGTTCCCGTCCAACCTTGATGATCCCGTCCCAGTCTTCTTCTGCAAGGAGCCTCTTGAACAGGCGCGACCCGTTGGCATTGGTACGTTCACCCACCGCAAAAACTGCATTCTCCTGACGAAAGGCATTAAACTGATACAGCGAAGACGCACCGGCAATGTGTTCTGTTTTTCGTTTTACGGGCGGGTGCATGCCAAGTTTATCGGCAACAGCCCTGATATGCTCCGGTGATGTGCCGCAACAACCACCAACCATATTGACCCCATCCTCCTCCACAAAGCGGAGATGCCAGTCAGCAAATTCTGTCGGATTCAGGCCGTAGTGCGTCTTGCCATCCACCAGTTCGGGCAAGCCTGCATTGGGAACGACCGAAATCGGCAAGCGACAATACTGGGAGAGCACCGCAATATGCTGCGCCATCTCTCTGGGCCCGGTGGCACAGTTCAGGCCAATCATATCCACATCCATGGCCTCCAGCACGTTCATGGCGGCATGGATTTCAGTGCCTAGCAACATGGTACCGGTCGTTTCAACTGTTACCTGTGCAATGATCGGTAGCTCGACACCTGCCTGCTCAAAGGCAATCCGGCAACCATTGATAGCTGCCTTCATCTGCAACAGATCCTGGGCCGTTTCCACCAGCATCGCATCCACGCCACCCTTAATAAGCCCGTTGGCCTGGCGGAAGTAGGAAGCCTCCAGTGTGTCATAATCGGTATGCCCAATGGAGGGTAATCTGGTTCCGGGTCCGATAGACCCGAGAACAAAGCGTGGCTTATCCGGAGTTGATATATCATCACAACACTGACGTGCCAGGACAGCAGCCAGTGCATTGAGTTCCTCAACCCTATCTTCAAGGCCAAATTCAGCCAGAACCAGGGCGTTGGAACCAAAGGAATTTGTTTCTACCGCATCTGCACCAGCCTCGAGGTAGGCATTGTGGATGGCCTTGATGACATCCGGACGTGTCTCACACAGAATTTCCGAGCAGTTCTCCAGATCCAGATAATCCTTTTCAAGATCCAGATCGTGGAGCATCAGCATGGTGCCCATGGCGCCATCAAGGAGTAATACTTTTTTCTGCAGGGCTTCAAGAAATTTCATGGATGCCGATTGTAGTGAGCGACAAGGTAAATACCACCCTCTCCGCTCAGTCGGATGGAGTCAGTCCTTCCCTGGTGGCGCGTTGCTCGAAGGCATGTACCATCATTCTACAGGCGCTGGAGAATACCGGAGTAGCCACCAGACTTAGCATACGATTGGAAAATTCAAATTCGATGGAAAAATGTACCTTGCATTGCGCTTCACCCATATCTTCAAAGCTCCACAGGCTTTCCAGAAAGCGGAAAGGCCCCTCCAGAAGACGGATTTCAATAAGTTTAGGCCTGAGAAAGCGATCAACCGTACGAAAGGAATGATGAAACCCAGCCAGGTTTGCGACCAGTTCAGCAGTTAGCTCGTCCTCACAACGACTCAGAACATTTGCATCTGCAACCCAGGGTAAAAATTCAGGGTAAGCTTCAATATCCATGATGATATCAAAGATTTGTCCACTGGAACAGGAGACGATGCGGGACTCTTCAAAAGATGGCATCAACCCGGCCTGTTCGTAAATTGTGATGATGACAACAGCATTGATGAATAGTCCGGATTAACTTTCAACATAGGGGTTGGCGCTGGAGGTAAAACGAAAACGAACCGGAACACCGGCAAGGCGAAACTTGCTCCGAAAATCCTGCTCAAGGTAACGAATATAATTCTGCTTTAATGCACGCGGGTGGTTGCAAAATATCTTGAATGTTGGTGGCAGGGTGGAAACCTGGGCGCAATATTTCAGACGCACCGGCTTGCCATTGATCCCGGGAGCGGCTTGCGCCTGCTGAGCCTGTTGCAACCAGCGGTTGAGTTCTCCTGTGCCAGTCTCAAACTTGTTCATGCCGGCTGATCGTATACCTTCATTTAACAGCTTCCGGATGCCTTCCCCGTATTTGGCCGAAACCTTGAGTACAGGGATGCTTTGCATAGCGCGCATACGAAAGCTCAAACGTTCCAGGTAATCCGACCACTGCTGTTTTGATAGTAAATCGGCCTTGTTCACAGCCACAACAAGGGCCCGCCCGTCGCTGCTGATCAGATCCATCAGGCGAATATCCTGCTCCACAATACCTTCGACACCATCCAGCAACAGGATGGCGACCTCGGCCCGTGCCAGAGCCTGGCGTGCCTTCAACAGGGAAACAAATTCAATGTTATCCTGAATACGACCTTTTTTCCTCTGTCCTGCCGTATCAATAAGCCGGACAACTCCCTTCGAACAAGGTAAATCGGAATCGACAGCATCCCTTGTCGTCCCTGCCACAGGGCTTACAACCATGCGATCCTCCCCCAGCCAGGCATTCACCAGGGTAGACTTACCAACATTGGGACGACCGATGAGTGCGACCCTGGCCAGAATTGGCTGATCTGTTTGCTGCTCTTGCTGCACAGGGACAAGCGCCTCTACCCTTTGCGTAAGTTCTTTTATGCCAAGTCCATGGGCAGCGGAAACGGCCAGGGGCTCTCCTATGCCCAGGGCATAGAAGTCCGCAGCAACGTCCTGACGTTCGGCCTTGTTCACTACAAGAATGAGGGGAATGCCCTGGCGTCGAAGTTGGCTTGCAATGGCGTAATCCCCTGTCGCCGTCCCGGTAATGCCATCAACGACAAACAGCACCAGGTCAGCCACAGCCAGGGCTGCATTGACTTGTGTCTCGATACCATCCTGAACATCCTGGCGGAAAGGTTCGCCAATGCCACCGGTATCAACAAGTATCATGGTTCGATCAGATGTACTCCAGGTCGCTTCCAGGCGATCAACGGTCACACCCGGTCGGTCACCGACAATGGCCTTGCGACGTTTTACCAGCCGATTAAACAGGGTCGATTTTCCGACATTGGGGCGGCCAACAATCGCGACCACCGACTGAAGTTCATGCATTAGTGAAGAAGGTAAAGATTGCCTAAATCGTTTCGCACCAGAATACCACCGGGAAAAACTACAAAGGAACGGTCAATTCTGCCTGAAATACTCAACTGCTTGATGATATTTCCCTTCATATCGAGGACGGTTATCCGACCTTTGCTATCCCCAACTACCAAACCTCCCTTCCAGGCTACCGGACCTATTAGTTCAGCGTCAGAAACACCTTGCTTCCATACTATCTGCCCGCTTGCAGCATCCAGGGCGAATACTTTCCCATCACCACTGGCCATATACAGGTTCGAACCCAGGGCAAGGGGTGTATCTTTCAGCGAGATATCTTTCGACCATACCTGCTGCCCATCCTTACGTGACAGAGCAGTGATATTCCCCTGAAAAAAGGAAAGGATCAGCAGATCCCCGCTAACAACCGGCCTTGATACAGGTGCCCGAATGTCACTTAAGGCTGCGGCTTCCATACTCAGATACAACTGCCGGCGCCAGAGCAGATCTCCACTTTCTGCCTTAAGTGCGACAACATCTCCGTTACCGAAAACGGCGTAAACCTGATCGCCTTTGCTGCTTGGTGAAGAGCCTGCATGCAAAGTAAGTCCCTGCATTTGCTCGGAATAACTCCATTTCTTTTTTCCATCCTGTGAGAACCGGTAGATCCGGTTATCAGCTGTCTGGACAAGAAAATCATCTCCTGCTGCAACCGGTTTTCCAAGCAGCACTGAAGAAAGCTGTTGCTTCCAGATGATAGCTATCTTTTTCGCATCAATGCCATACAGCACGCCATCGTTATCAGCCAGAACGACCAGATCATTAGTAAGCGTTAAGGCACCGGATTCAGAGGGCGCACTCAAGCCGATCCGGCCCTGCTCTCCTCCATGTTTCTTATAAATGTGTACGCGCCGGTCTCCACCACCGATTACAATAGCATCCGAGGTTACCGTTGGTAGCGAATACCCGGACGCGCCCAAAGGCTTGCGC
The DNA here is from genome assembly GCA_046753585.1 of Mariprofundaceae bacterium. GTDB lineage: Bacteria > Pseudomonadota > Zetaproteobacteria > Mariprofundales > Mariprofundaceae > CAYLYU01. The sequence goes on along the minus strand of JBHHTX010000007.1, from coordinate 15,629 downwards.
TGGTCGATATCGCGTACCCAGGCAACACGCAGTTCGGCAGGTTTGCTCATGATCACAGCCTCATCGGGCCCATCACCTGCATCCATAAAAGGAAGGTTTGCGCAGGCAGTTAACACGGCGCACATCAGTAACAGGATTACCCTCATGACTCTGATGGTGTCTCGGACTTCAGCCTTTTCAGCTTTTGCTCAATCTCTCGATTCAGATTGGTATTGTAAGATTTCGCTTCCAGGGCCTGCTGATAGTGTTTGATACGTTCCGCATCGGCATCAGCTGCTTCAGCCAGCAACAAATGTAACAATTGCTCATAAGCTGGCCCCGGCTTCAAGCCTGCGAGAAGATCTCGGGCAGCCTGCTTGTCTCCTTTTTGAATATAGAGTCTGGCCAGATCCAGAGAGGCTTGCCACTCAAGCTCATCTGTTCGCTTCGGGTGAGCCAGAAGCGATTGAAGATGGTCAATAGCGTGATCTCTATCCAGCGTTGACATAAGCAATAACGAAAGCACGGCATAGGAGGTATCTCCATACTCACTGATCACCTGGTTCAGAGCAGCTTTTTTCTCTTCATCACCCTGCCTGTCCATGGCTTGCTGATACAGCACAGCGACTGCCTCGCGAATTGACGCCTGCCTTTCGGTCCAAAGGCTGATTCCGACGATTGCAAGTACTCCGGCCACAACGGCGGCAATAAGTTTTTGTTGATGTTCCTGCAACCAGGCAGTGAGCTGAGCACTCCTCATGTCCTGCTTCAGTTCCTGGAGTTCCTGCCGGGATGGTTCCAAAGGTTGCTCCTGGCTTCCCTGCTTTGGCTTGGGTGTTTTTGAATTCACGTATCTAATCCTTTTCCAGCAATCATATTATTAACTAACTCTGGTCAATTGTTCGAGTACACGATTACGGCGTTCATGAGTGGCGCAGGCTAGGTAGCCGCCAGGCTCTGTCAATGTTGCTGGTGCTGAATAAATTTTCCTCCATCAACTCTGAGTCGAAGGTGACTGCTCAATCATCGCAACATTGAGCACACTACTGACCAAAGCAGCCAGAGGGATCGCAAAAAATACGCCTGTTATTCCCCACAGACTGCCAAAGATAAGAATGGCCACCACAATGGCAATGGGATGTAAATCCACCACCTCGGAGAAAAGCCAGGGTATCAGTACATTTGCATCCAGTGCCTGAATAATTGTATAAGCCATGAGGGCATATAAAGTTGAATCACTCCAGCCCCACTGAAAAAAAGACATCATCACAACTGGAATCGTAACAACAGCTGCCCCAATAAACGGAATCCACACCGACAGGCCGGTCAGGACACCCAGAAGAAGTGCATATTCGTGTTGCAGAAACCAAAATGCCATCCATGTCACAAATCCCACTAAAAAGGTTTCCCAGAATTTCCCGCGAATGTAATTACCAATCTTGACATCCACTTCAACCCAGACTCTTTCTAACAGGGAACGGTCTCTGGGAAGAAATTTCTTGCCCCAGTCAATAAGCCCCTGTTTGTCCTTTAACAGGAAAAACACCAGAACTGGCACGAGCACCGCATAAATAAGCAATGCTATCAGACCGGGGATTGAGGCAAGAGAAAATGAAAGGATGTTTTTCCCCCATTCCTGAAAAGTATTAGCCGAACCGGCCAATAATTGTTGGACATATTCTGGATTAACCCAGCCGGCATAGTGTATCTGTAAAGCTTCGAGGTTCTCGCGTGCAGAGATAAAATAGGAAGGCAGCTGCGCCACAAGTCGGGCAAGTTGTTCTGCCAGCAGGGGAATAACAGCCAGAATCGCAAACAGGACACCAACAACGCCCCCACAACCTACCAAAAGAATGGCGGGCAAGCGTGACAGCCTGCAACGCAGAAAAAGATCCACGATATCATCAAGGACATAGGCCAGGGCGATAGCAACCAGCAGAGGGGCTAATATCTGCCCCAAAAAATGCAGCAACAGAAAAATAACCAGCAGTGACAGCAGCAGCATGAGCAACTGCGTATTTCCCAGTTTTTCATGTAACCAATCCAGGGCTATTTGCAAGCCGATTTCCCTGAGAGGGCGAACATAAGAGCCGGAATCAATCGTGATCCACCAGCCCGAATGCATAAAGCATCAAACAAATGCTATCCCCAGAACCTCATATTCACGGGTTCCGCTTGGTGCCTGAACAACAACGGCATCACCCTCTTCCCTGCCAATCAATGCACGGGCCAGTGGAGAGGTGACGGATATCTTCCCCGCTTCAACATCGGCTTCATCAACACCCACAATTTGATAACTCAGTTCGCCGTCATTATCCAGGTCTATAAGAGACACTGTAGCCCCGAACACAACTCGATCAGCCTTAACTGTCGAAGGGTCGATAACCTGGGCACGCGCCAGTTTATCCTCGATTTCCTTGATACGACCTTCAATAAAGCCCTGCTCTTCCTTGGCTGCGTGATATTCAGCATTTTCTGACAAATCACCATGTGCACGAGCTGTAGCAATTGCTTCAATAACCTGTCGTCGTCTTACAGTTTTAAGATGCTTTAACTCTTCACGCAAGGACTCCGACCCCTGAACAGTCATCGGTACACGTTCCATTAACAATCTCCTCTGGCATGATATTCCTGAATACTGCAAACCCGGGTTACATCTTCCGGGCTTAATATAGCACCGGCTGCGGCCAGACCACCTTCAACCGTAGTGAAATATGGAATGCCCTGATCCAGCGTCGCCTGTCTGATCGACTTGGAATCATGAATAGCCTGGACTCCCTCGGTTGTGTTAATGACCAGATTTACATCACCACTCAGGAGAATATCCACGATATGTGGTCGGACACCGTCAATCACCTTGCCAACCCATGTACTGTGAATACCGGCATCTTCGAGTGCAGCGTGTGTGCCGCTAGTGGCCATGATTTCAAATCCTCTCGAATTCAGCATGCGAGCCAGCTTTATGGTAGCAGCCTTGTCTTTATCACGAACAGAAACAAATACTCGTCCGGCATGTGGCAGAAACTGCCCGGCACCAAGCTGAGCCTTGTGATAGGCAGAGGAAAAATCCGGGCCAATGCCCATCACTTCTCCGGTGGATTTCATTTCCGGATTCAGCAAGGGATCCACGCCACGGAATTTCACAAAAGGAAAAACCGCCTCTTTTACAGTAATATAATTCTTTGCAGTGAAACAGTCAGTAACACCCTGATCTATTAGCCTCTGGCCCGCCATAATGCGGGCGGCAACTTTGGCCAGGGGAACACCCATGGCCTTGGAAACAAATGGCACCGTCCGGCTGGCCCGGGGATTCACTTCCAGCACATACAACTTCTTTCCCTGCAGGGCAAACTGTATATTAATCAGGCCAATTACCCCTAAATTCAAAGCCAGTAATTCCGTCTGGCGCGCAACTTCTTCTATCCAGTCAGCCGGGATGGAATAAGGAGGAAGGGAACAGGCGGAATCTCCACTATGGACACCGGCCTCCTCGATATGCTCCATGATACCGCCAATGACCACATCTTCTCCGTCGCACAGGGCATCAACATCAAGTTCAATGGCATCATTCAGAAAACGATCCAGCAATACAGGATGATCGGGACTGGCCTGGACAGCCTCTCGCATGTAGCGCAGCAGTCCGCTCTCATCGTAGACTATTTGCATAGCCCTTCCTCCGAGAACATATGAGGGCCGCACAACAACGGGGTAACCAATATTCCGCGCAGCACTTAAGGCTTCATCGACCGACCGAGCGGTAGCGTTATCGGGCTGGTTTAGCTCAAGTCTGTGTAAGAGACTCTGGAAACGCTCCCTGTCTTCGGCCAGGTCAATGGCATCCGGGCTTGTGCCAATGATCGGCACACCCGCATCCTCAAGCCTTTTGGCAAGTTTTAATGGGGTCTGGCCACCAAACTGGACGATCACACCATCCGGCTTCTCAATATCAACGACAGCCATCACATCTTCAAAGGTAAGCGGTTCAAAATAAAGCCGATCAGAAGTGTCATAGTCCGTAGATACGGTTTCAGGGTTACAATTGACCATAATTGTTTCATAGCCATCCTCTGACAAGGCAAAGGCAGCATGAACACAGCAGTAATCAAACTCAATTCCCTGGCCAATCCGGTTGGGACCACCACCCAGAACCATGATCTTCTTTTTATCTGTAGGTCTGGCCTCACATTCTATTTCATACGTGGAATATAAATAGGGAGTTTGAGCCTCGAATTCCGCAGCACAGGTGTCAACACGTTTGAATACCGGCATCACATCATTCAACTTTCTGGCTGCCAGTACCTCCTCCTCGGAAGTGTCCAGCAATCTGGCCAGGCGGGCATCCGATAAACCCTCGCGTTTGGCCTGCAACAACTCGTCAGCAGTAATATCCACAATTTTCCGACCGCTCAAGGCTTCTTCCTGCCGAATAACGTCGTGAATTTCGCGCACGAACCATGGATCGATTCCTGTAAGTTTACTGACATGGTCTTCATCCCAGCCCAAACGCAGAACCTCACCGATCCACCAAAGTCGGTCGGCGCCCGGAACAGTAAGCTTCTCCTGTAGAAAGACATCAGAATCCATGTCCGGCGGCACAGTTTTGTCAAAACCAAAGGTGTCCGTCTCCAGCCCGCGCATGGCCTTCCCCAGTGATTCCGCGAAAGTGCGGCCAATAGCCATTACCTCACCGACAGATTTCATCTGGGTAGTCAGGCGTACGTCTGCACCCTCAAACTTTTCAAAGGCAAATCTGGGCAATTTGGTAACCACATAGTCGATTGACGGTTCAAATGCGGCAAAGGTTTCACCAGTAATATCGTTCTTTATTTCATCCAGCCTGTAACCGACCGCCAGCTTGGCCGCGATTTTGGCAATGGGAAAACCGGTAGCCTTTGAAGCAAGCGCAGATGAGCGACTCACCCTCGGGTTCATTTCGATGATGACCATACGCCCATCATCCGGATTTACGGCAAACTGCACATTGGATCCACCTGTTTCAACACCAATTTCGCGCAAAATAGCGACGGAAGCATTGCGCATACGCTGGTATTCCTTATCCGTAAGGGTTTGTGCCGGCGCCACGGTAATAGAATCACCGGTATGCATACCCATCGCATCCATATTTTCAATGGAACAAATAATGACGCAATTGTCATGACAGTCGCGCATGACCTCCATTTCGAATTCTTTCCAGCCAATAATAGATTCCTCAACAAGGATTTCAGTTGTCGGGCTGGCATCCAGACCGGAGGCAGCTATCTTATTAAGTTCATCGGGGTTATAGGCGATGCCACCGCCGGACCCACCAAGGGTAAAGGAAGGCCGGATGATTAACGGGTAGCCGGCATTCTCAGCAAAGGCACGAGCTTCCTCAAGCGAATGAGCAAAACATCCACGCACCATTTCAAGACCGATATTATCCATTGCACGCTTGAACATTTCCCTATCTTCAGCCTTGTCGATCGCTGCCGGCTGAGCGCCAATAAGTTTCACCTTATATTTATCTAGAATGCCATGCCTGTTAAGAGAAAGTGCTGTATTCAATGCTGTCTGGCCACCCATGGTTGGCAAAATCGCATCCGGCCGTTCCTTTTTGATGATATTGGCCACAACTTCCCAGGTTACCGGTTCGATGTAGGTGGCATCGGCAAACTCCGGATCAGTCATAATGGTGGCTGGATTGGAATTGACCAGAATAACCCTGAATCCTTCCTCTTTGAGTGCCTTGCAGGCCTGCACACCCGAATAATCAAACTCGCAAGCCTGACCAATAACGATAGGCCCGGCACCAATGATCAGAATGGATTTGATGTCAGTACGACGTGGCATGCTGATTTATTCTCCCTGTTCTAGGAGTATATCGGACTTATGAGAAATCTACTGCGCGGCAGGGATAACAGCCCAAAACATTCCGGTTTATCGTTGCATAGTTACCACTATGCGCCTCAAAATCATGCTGTTTTTGACTCGTCCCCCCACCTGCTCGCTACGATCACCCTAAGTCCGACAGACTCCTGGTCATAAAAACGGGCAACCACCCGGCTACCCGCAAGGGCGCAAAGTCTACGTTAGACAAGCACGAATGCCTACAGAAACAGTGGGGAATATGTCCGGCCAAGTGCTCTGGCAACAGCCTCATGTCTAATGCATCCATCATGGACGTTAACACCACGTTGCAACACCGGGTCGGAACGCAGAACAGTTGGCAAATCGCCGGAAGCGAGTTTACAGATATACGGCAGAGTGACATTTGTAAGGGCATAAGTACTCGTTACCGGCACTGACCCTGGAATATTGGGCACGCAATAATGAATGACGCCATCCTCAACATAAGTTGGTTCAGCATGCGAAGTCGGCCTGCTGCTTTGGCTGATACCTCCCTGATCAATCGCTGCATCCACTAACACGCTGCCGGTTTTCATCGATTTCAGCATGTCAGGCGTAAGCAAACGCGGTGCCCTGGCGCCGGGAACCAGCACTGCTCCGACCAGCATGTCACAGTTGGACATCGACTCGGAAATATTACGATGGGTAGACATCAGGGTTACAACTTTACCATCAAAAATATCGTCGATATAACTGAGCCGGGCGTGATTGGTGTCGATGATAATCACCTGGGCTCCCAGACCATAAGCTACCTTGGCTGCATTAATACCGACGTTGCCAGCACCAATGATGACAATTCTGCCATGTTTGGTTCCTGGCACACCGCCCAGCAGTATACCCATCCCTCCCCTCTCTCTTTGCAGGAAAGCTGCCCCCAGTTGTACTGCCATTTTTCCCGCCACCTGGCTCATAGGTGCCAGAACAGGAAGCTGGCCATCGCCTAGCTGAATGGTTTCATAACCAACTGCGCATAACCCCTTCTCAAGAAGAACCTTGGTCAGACCCGGCGCAGCCGCCAAATGGAGAAATGTAAAGAGAATCATATCCCGATGCAGAAAAGCATATTCCTCAGGGAGTGGTTCCTTGACCTTTACAACCAAGGCCCCGCTCCATGCGTCAGCTGCCCTGGTCACAATTTCTGCCCCGGCTTTAATATATTCCTCATCAGTGACACCACTGCCAACACCGGCAGATGTCTCTACCCGAACCTGGTGGCCAGCGCGAACCAGTTCTTCGACTCCGGTCGGAACCAGCGCAACCCGATACTCCTTATTTTTAATCTCTTTCGGAACACCAATGATCACCGCGCCCTTCCCGTCAAGACCATGCCTTTATTCCATGCGATGCTGCAAAAAGTGGTTGATTAAACCGTTGGTCGAGCTGTCGTGACTGTCGACAGTATCACCAAGCATCAACTCCGGCTGAATCTTGCGGGCAAGCTGTTTGCCAAGCTCCACGCCCCACTGGTCAAAGGCATTGATATTCCAGATGATGCTTTGCACAAATATCTTGTGCTCATACATGGCAATGAGCGCACCCAGTGTTTTCGGCATTAATTTCTGAAACAGAATGGAATTGGATGGCTTGTTGCCCGGAAAAACCCTGTGTGGCAACGCTGATTCCAGTGACTGGCCACTCAAACCCTCCTGCTCAAGTTCTGCCCTCACTTCAGCCTCGGTTTTACCCCGCATCAATGCTTCAGCCTGGGCAAAAAAGTTTGAAAGTAGAATCATATGATGCTGGCCGATAGGGTTTTTGGTATCGACAGGGGCCAGAAAATCAGTCGGAACCAGTTTTGTCCCCTGATGGATAAGCTGGTAGAAGGCATGCTGACCATTGGTGCCAGGTTCTCCCCATATAACCGGCCCCGTAGAGTAATCCACAGTAACACCATCTCTCGTTACCCGTTTTCCATTACTTTCCATGTCTCCCTGCTGAAAATAGGCTGGAAAACGATGCATATACTGATCATACGGGAGAATGGCATGGGAATCAGCGCTCCAGAAGTTATTATACCAGATACCGAGCAGAGCCAGAATAACCGGCAGATTCTCCTCAAATGGTGCTGTACGAAAGTGCTCGTCCATATCATGCGCGCCGGATAACAGTTTCTCAAAATGATCCATGCCAACATATAGCGCAATGGAGAGTCCGACAGCACTCCACAAAGAATAGCGGCCCCCTACCCAGTCCCAGAATTCAAACATGTGCTCGGTGTCGATACCAAAGTTACCTACCGCCTTTGCATTCGTTGAAACAGCTACAAAATGCTTGGCAACAGCAGCTTTGGTGCCACCGCGTGTCAAAAACCAGTCACGAGCCGTTTTTGCATTGGTGATAGTTTCCTGCGTGGTGAAGGTTTTGGAAACAATCACAAACAGAGTTGTTTCACGGCTCAGCCCCCGCAGCGTTTCAATAATCTGAGTCCCATCCACGTTTGAAACAAAGTGTACTTTCAACCCTTCCTTGGCAAATGGCCGGAGGGCCTCGCAAACCATTACAGGGCCCAGGTCAGAGCCGCCAATACCAATATTCACAATATCGGTAATCCGCTTGCCCGTACAACCAAGCCAGCGCCCTTCACGCACATCTTCCGTAAAGGCACGCATACGGGCCAGAACACTGTTGATGCCAGGCATGACATCTTCACCATCCACTTCAATTGACCGCCCCGAACGGTTGCGCAGGGCAATATGCAGAACGGCACGATCTTCCGTGATATTAATTTTATCTCCGGAAAACATGCGCTTGATCGAATCCTTTACTTGTGTCTTCTCCGCAAGATCAAACAGCAGGCGCATGCTTTCCTTGGTGATGATATTTTTGGAATAGTCAAGAAGGATATCTCCGAATTGCAAGGAAAAATCGTCGAAGCGATTCGCATCCTGTGCAAATAAATCACGCATATGCACACCTGAAAGTTTCTTCTTATGTGCTTGTAAAGCCCGCCATGCGGGTGACTGAATTAATTCTGACATGCCTTTCTCCCTGTTGGCTTAGTAGTCTAGCTCGGGTTGCCGTCAGGCTCCAGCATCGAAAGATAAAAAAATCCCCCGCTTATCAGCGAGGGATTATTGACCGGCATTAATTGGTTAAAATCAGCTCAGGCAATACATTCCCTCCGAAACATGCATGGTGATACTGCACAATCCGGTATGCGCTGAAAACACGGGTTGTTTCCTTCAGATATCTGAATCTCGTGAATCAACTCAGTTTTACGTAACTTCTGTACATTCTTCAGGCCAAGCATACGAGCCTGATCAATTAAACCCTTCTTGGTCATTCTGACGTCCTTACTCATAGTAATATCCTCCGGGAAATAAAATTTGGGCGCAACATACAAAGCAATGCATGAAAATCAAGTGAAATCATGACCCTGCCGAACACCTTCCCTTTTTTTCGCCGGATATGATTGGCTTTGACCATATTCCTGATAAAGTGCAAAGTTCTTTTCTTAAGTTTAAAAGGAATACAGCTATGCATATTATCTTTGTAGCATCAGAGGCAACTCCACTGGCCAAAACCGGTGGTCTGGCCGATGTTGTCGGTTCGCTGCCGCACGCATTAAAAGAATGCGGACATAATGTCCGGGTTATCCTGCCCTATTATCGCAAACAAATCGCTGCAAGTGGCGTACAGGTTAAACCGTTAAGGCAAAACGTTGCCATGTTTCTAGACGGGTTACCCCGGATTATCCCCCTGCATGAGGCAAGGGTGGCCGGTTTACGTTTCGTGCTCGTAGAACAGGATGATCTGTTTGATCGTGAGGGTATCTATGGCCCTGCCGGGGGTGAATACGCCGATAATCTTCTGCGATATACCCTCTTGTGCCGCACTGCTCTGGAAGCTGCATGTTTAAGTGGCGAGCCCGTTGATATCTTTCATTGCCATGACTGGCAAACCGGGCTCCTGCCACTCTTGCTTGATACACAGTATCGTCACCGGCCTGAAATTACCGCAACACGCTGTATTTTCACCATTCACAACCTTGCCTATCAGGGTGTATTTTCCGCCGACTGGCTTGGCCGCCTCGGCCTGCCGGCAAGTGCTTTTCACCCTGGCTGTATGGAGTTTTACGGCCAGGTCAACTGCTTAAAAGCGGGTATCGCATCGGCTGACCAGATCACCACAGTCAGTCCCTCCTATGCCGAAGAAATTCTCACCACTGAATACGGCTGCAATCTGGACGGATTTCTTCAGGATCATGCGCACAAACTAAACGGCATCGTCAACGGTCTGGATGTGGACAGTTGGAACCCTGCCACTGACAAGATGATTGCCAGTCAGTTCGGGCCGGGAAATATAAAGGGGAAACGCAATTGCAAGATGTCGCTACAACACGAACTCGGACTGAAAAATGATGAGAAAGCACCTCTTCTGGCCATGGTTTCCCGACTGGCTGAGCAAAAGGGAGTGGATCTCGTTGTAGACAATTTACTTTCCTGGATAGGTTCTGGTTATCAATTGGCCATCCTGGGCTCCGGCGATCCATATTTCGAGCGGCGTATGCTTGAACTGGCCACGGAGCACCCAAATCAGATGGCATTTTTTGCAGGCTTTAATGAGAAGCTGGCCAGGAGTATTTATGCCGGTGCCGATATGTTTCTGATGCCATCCCGATTTGAACCATGTGGACTCAGCCAGTTGATTGCCATGCGTTACGGCTGCATCCCGGTAGTACGGGAAACAGGCGGGCTGAAGGACACTGTAGTTGATTATGGACAATTTCCTGACAAGGCGACGGGTTTTTCCTTTATAGAAGACACAGCCTTGTCTTTCCACAAAGCAGTCCAGAGCGCAATCGAAGTATTTCGCAAGCCCAAGACCTGGGCACGTATTCGGACACGGGCTATGCGGCGTGATTCATCCTGGAATAAATCCGCAAAACTTTATGCGTCTACATACAAGAAAGGTTTATGACGAGAACTGTACTGGCCGCCGATGTAGGCGGCACGAATATTCGCATCGCTGTCGTGGACAGAGCTGGACGCATCCTCAGCCGGGAAAAGAAAAGGACTTTTTTCTCCGGCATTCGCCATTCCAGCCCTGAGGAAGCAGAAGCATGGATTCTGGACAGTTTACTGACTCCCCTGAAAAAGATGCGGGCCCTGTTTCCGGAAGCCGAAGCCGCAGGCATCGGCTTTCCAGGATTCTTTGAAGGATTATCCGGGCTGCTTGCTTCTTCCCCGAACCTGCCCATGCTTGAAAATGTTGATCTCTCCTCCGTCCTTTCCAATCGACTCGACTTACCTGTTCTGGTTCAGAATGATGCCCTGACTGCCGCCATTGGTGAATTCCATTTTGGCAGTAACGAAGAACATGAAAGCCTTATTCACCTGACCCTGGGTACGGGGGTAGGCGGTGGGTTAATCATCGGAAACAGCCCTTATCCAGGTGATGGCGGCATGGCCATGGAAATAGGACATCTGCAAGTGGAAAAAAACGGGCGTCTGTGTGGGTGTGGCGGCAACGGCTGTCTTGAAACATACGCATCTGCCAGTGCTGTTGCCGCCCGCTATGCTGAAGCCAGCGGGAAGACTGGTGAGGATGCGCAAGGTGTTTATCAACGTGCACTGGATGGGAATAAAGTGGCCAGGAAGATCATTGAGGAGGCAGGTTCATACCTTGGTATGGCCCTGGCAGAAACGGTAAAGATTCTGGACGTGCGTAACATCAGCATAAGCGGCGGCCTCACCGCAGCCTGGAGTATGCTTCTGCCCCCAATGCAATCATCGTTGCAGGAAAAACTAATCCCTCCCTTGCGAAAACAGGTTAGCGTCTCCCTTTCATCTCTGGGAGATTATGCCGGCCTGCTCGGCGCATCCGTCCTGGCCTTTGACAATATCCTGGAAAGGGACGGTTAAGCTACAGCCATTTCATCAAGCCTAGAGAATAAGGGTGGGCCAGGTCAGGGTGTGTTGGATACATACGAACCTGATAGGCAAAGTTTCCAGTATCGTCCGGGTGAATATTGGCTGTGTATTTGCCGTCACCAAGATGTTCAAGTTCAACAACACTATGTTTCTTGTAGTCTCCCGTACGAGACGGACGGCTGAGCACGGCTTCGACGCAAATATCATCAGGAGACAGACCATCCACCTTTAACTGCATTCCCAGAGTTATCTTGTCACCGAAATTCCAATGTTCCTGACCGATTGAAGAATCAGCTCGATTCATGGATACCTTCGGCCATGCGTTAATCACCCTGGCCTTCCAGGCAGCCAATTCCCGGGCTCCTTTGTTCTCTTTTTCCGTCAACTTCTTCGCCCGGCGCGATGCAGGCACATAAAAATGTTTAACGTAATCTGCAACCATTCTGTCCGTATTAAAATGAGGAATAGCACTGATCATGGCGCGCTTGGCAATTCGTATCCATTCTTCAGAAAAACCACTGTCATTGCGCCGGTAGTATGTGGGAATAAGATCGTACGCAAGAACGTGGTAAAGTGACAATGCATCTGCTTCATCGGTCAGTGCATCTTCAGCAAGCTCATGCTCACCACCAATGACCCAGCCGTTATCACCTTCGTACCCTTCCGGCCACCAACCATCAAGAACACTCAGGTTCGGTGCTCCATTCATAGCTGCCTTCATGCCCGAAGTACCGCTTGCCTCGAGTGGACGGCGTGGATTATTCATCCAGACATCCACGCCGGACAACATGTAGCGGGACAAGGTCATATTGTATGCTTCCAGCATCAGGATGCGGCCGACAAATTCAGGCATGCGTGAAATCTGATGGATTCTTCTGATCAAATCCTGACCAGGATTATCAGCCGGATGCGCCTTGCCGGCAAATAGAAAAACAACAGGCCGATCGGTATCCCTGAGTATCTTGAGCAGTTTCTCTTCATCATGAAACAGCAGGGTGGCCCGCTTGTATGTCGCAAAGCGACGGGCAAAACCGATAACAAGTGTTCTCGGATCGAAACAGGAAGTTAATTCCCGCACCACCTCCTCACTTTCTCCGTTTCGTTTGGCCTGCCTCAGCAGCAGCTCACGAACATGTTGAAGCATGCGCTGTTTGTTGGTCTGGTGGATACTCCAAAAAAGCTGATCCGGTATATCCTGAATTTTTTCCCAGAAATCCGGATCAAGCAGATGGCCACGCCAGCGCCCGCCAAGATGCATATCAAAGGCAGAAACCCACTCCGGGGCCAGCCAGGTTGTTACATGCACACCATTGGTGATCGACGTAATCGGGCTTTCGTCCGACGGCACATCCGGCCAGATAGAGGCGCACATCTCCCGACTCACTTCACCATGTAACTTGGATACACCATTCTGATAAGAGGAACCCCGAATGGCCAGGGTGGTCATGTTAAAACCACTGCCATGGTCTACATTTTTACCAAGGTGATGCAGATAACTCATACTTATACCAGCCTTTTTTGCATAAGCACTAAAATAGGCATCAAACATCTCGTGTGGAAAAATATCATGGCCAGCAGGAACAGCTGTGTGTGTAGTGAATATGGTTGATGACTTGGTTATCTCGAGAGCCTCATCATTATTAATAGTACTCTGCGCTTTATATTCTCGCATACGTTCAAGAATAATAAAGGCAGCATGACCCTCATTCATATGCCACGCAGTAGGCGTAATTCCGGTTGCGCGCAAGGCTCGGACACCACCGATACCAAGGCATATTTCCTGCTTGATCCGGTTTTCCATGCCGCCGCCGTAGAGCTGGTACGTAATTTTGCGATCTTCTTCAGTGTTAGAAGGTAGATCCGCATCCAGAAGCAGCAAACTGATATGACCCACCAAAGTCTTCCAGACCTTGAGATCCAGATTTCTGCCGGGCAACTCAACCTGGACAACAACAGGATTGCCTTTTTTATCGAGCGCGGGTTCCGTACACAAATCTTCAAAGCGAGTTTCCATATAACTTGCGATCTGTTGGCCCTGGGCATCGATCGTCTGGGTGAAATAACCGTGCCGATAGAGAAGTCCGACACCGATAAAATGCAGCCCCAGATCGCTGGCTGACTTGCAATGATCCCCGGCGAGGATACCCAGCCCGCCTGAATAGATGGGCAGGGACTCGTGTAAGCCAAATTCAGCGGAGAAATATGCAACCAGATGCTCATCAGCATCATCAATAGCGTTGTGGTACCATAGATGGGATTCGTTTTTATAGGTATCGTAATCTGACATAACACCGTTGTAGTGTGAAAGGAAAGCTCGGTCCTTGGCGATTTCATCCAGGCGTTTCTGGCTGATCCGACGCAAAAAGGTGCGCGGATTATGTCCGCATAAACTCCAGAGAACCGGATCCATCATGAAAAACAGCATTCGAGCCCGAGCATTCCAGGCAAACCATAAATCCCCGGCTAACTCTTCCAGACGAGAAAGCTCATCCGGAATAATTGGACGAACCTGCAGATAAAAATGTTGTCCACTTTCTTTCACAATGACCCCTTTACGACAGTCAGTCCATCACTGCTGAACATATTCAAGATCAGCTTCAAACCAGAAATGGACGCTTTTCGGTTTATCTAATTTTGAGTATCCAAAAAGGATCGGAAGCATCACCAAAGCTGCATCTTAAGTCAATGCTTCCACGATAGAAATTAGCGGGGCAATTGTGCAAAAAGATAACGCTTAGTTTTCTCCGGAAAGCATACTTTCTTTGAGATCTTTGTCGGCTGGCTTTTTTCCAAGCCATACAGCCAGCAGTGCTTCATTGAAATCCTTACCTGGGATGGTGCCCTTTATGTCTCCCCTGACTGTGACTCTGGTCCCCTGCTCCGGCAAATAATCAAGCAGGACCACATCTCCGGACTTTACGTCAGAGAACATGTCATTGAACTGACCCAACCGTTCCTGAAGTTTTTCTCTGGCCTCTTTTGACAGGTTCTTTTTAAAACCGCTCTCCCAGCCATCCACAAGTTTACCCTTACTAACTTCACTATGGATAAAATGCATGGACACACGTTTAGCACCCTGCATTGAAATGGCTTTCTTTGCGTCCCTGGCCACTTTAGGCAGGTATAAGGCCCCGGCATAAATATCAAAGAAAAACTTTGTTCGGATGCCAGCCCCGTTCAGGTTTATCTCCTGACCATTCAATTTTACCTGTTCAGGCACAGAGACACCTCCCACCTCCATGGCTAAAGCTGGCGCCGTGATCAGAAAAACTGCCAGAAAGCCTGCAATCCATTTCTTCACATTTCCCTCCCTTCGTCTTACAGTTTAATCAGTTGTCCAGATTAGCGCTTATTCATCCAGGGACAAGATAATAGCGAGAAGTTTACTATCTTGCTCCGCAAAACACTGTTGTAAGCTGAATAAAGCCATCGTATTCCTGGAATGGATCTTGAAAATTTGTTATATTGTTAAACTGTCCGCACTGCCATCAACCTCACTGGACATAGTCGATGTAGTAACATGCCGCCAGGACATGAGCCGATATCCTGATAAAGGTTTCACAGTCCCTCCCTGATTGGGGTTCATTCCCAGCCATTTATTGATGGTTTACTACGCATGGTGCGGCGTAAGCTGCCCCGGCTATCATGATTACCATGATCCTTCGGACGCATACGAATGGATGCATCAGGTGGTAAGCCAGCGCTGTAATCCAAAGATGTACTTCGATGCGTTCCGTCATCTGGTCATAGACAGACCGCATGCCCAGCTAACTTATATAATCAGGAAGAGGATGTAACCCATTATAGAAAAGGCCGGCCTAGGCTGCCTTTTCGTTCATCTCCAGTCAGATGATTAATCGTGATCATCACCTTTGTCATGGTCATCACCTT
>JBHHTX010000006.1:0-24332 GCA_046753585.1 Mariprofundaceae bacterium | reverse complement strand
CTGGGAACCAGAAGCCTTTGCCCGGGTCGGATAAGGCTTCTCTTGCCAAGCCCGTTGGCCTTGCTTATAGCCCTTGTGGAAGTGCCGAACTTCTGGGCTATACTCCAAACGGAATCCCCACGGCGTACCTTATAGCGAATCAGTTTTCTTGAGGACAGCAAAGGGTTGGCAGCAGTGGCATATTTTAACTTACCCGAGGCAGTAGAACGTACTTTCAAACGTTGCCCGATGCTTAAAGCTTTGTTGTTTGTACCTGGATTCAGAGTTCTAAGGGCCTCTACGGAAGTTCGATGTTGTCTGGCGATTCCCCAAAGTGAATCCCCATGCTTTACAGTAACATAGAAAGTCCTTGGTTTGGCTACTTTTATATTGGCCTGCACAAGCATAAGTTGATCTGCTGGGACATGAAAAGTAACAGCTCCGACCAGATACCGACTTTGTTCAAGGCCTGGATTTAGCAGAAAAAGGGAAGTCTTGTCCAGGCCAGAGGCGCTTTCCAACTCAGTCAGGTCTACCGGACCCTGAATCGTCAGGGCCTCGGTATTGATTGCCTCGGGGAACAATAAATCACCTTCATGGTATAGCGCAGCCAAGCCAACAACATGGCGCACATAGGCTCTCGTAATGTAGGGGGCGGGAAGGTTGTTAATCCCCAGTTCAGGCCGCCATGAACGCTTGCGTAACCTGCGTTCCATGTGACCCGGTCCAACATGGTAGGCGGCTATTGCCAGTGGCCAGTATTTAAATTTATCTTTGAGGTAGAGTAAGTAATTTAGTGCTGCCCGAGTACTTTCTTCCACGTGTCTGCTTCCATCAAGGGAAGTGTTGCGTGGCACACCCAGATGTCGGGCAGTGCCGGGCATCAACTGCCACAACCCCACTGCACCGCTGGGAGAGATGGCATAGGGATTGTACCCCGACTCAACGATAGGCACTACCTGCAACTCCAGAGGGGCCTTCAAATCCGCAAAGACACCGAGTATGCGCTGACGGTAGTAAGTGGATCGTTTGCCGCTTACCGGCCAATGTTTCCAGTAAATGCGCCTGGCCTCTTTCTTAATCCTGTCCATCTCATTTGGACGAATACCCTCACTCAGGCTCAGTGGTGGTTTTGCACGAATGACCGGCTTGTTCTTGAGAACAATTTCGACAGGGGAAGCTCCCGGCACAATCAGTGACCATTCGGACCCACTCTTTTTTTCATAGCCCTTTGCAGATGCCTGTGAGACGTCTTCCAATGAAGACTGGGCTTGTCTGGAACCGGCTTTTTCTTTCTGCTCAGGTGTGATGATTTGATCTGGAATGATCGGGACTGTTGTCTTGGCAGTATGGGAAGGGGAGCTCGCACAGGCATTGAGCCCGATAATAAGAGGCAGCATGAAAAGACGATATTTTGAAATAAATTTCACCATGGCACCATAGCATAACATCGGCAAAACAAGCGTAAACCCTGCCTGTTAGCACACATGACGGAGTTCATAAGGTTTTCACTGGAAAGCCGCTGGCGCATCGGACACAATCTCACACCATGTTGGAAGTGAAGGATCTCTCTCTCAGCGTTCCCGCCAGAGGTGGTGCATTGACGGCTGTAACAAATGTTTCGTTTGTGATGAAACCGGGCCGTGTTCTTGGTCTGGTGGGTGAATCCGGATGTGGCAAAACCCTGACCGCCCAGTCTATATTGCGACTGGGTGAACATCAGGGTATCCAGAGGTTGGGCGGCTCCATTCTGCTTGATGGTCAGGATATTTTTTCCATGCGTGAAACACAGTTGCAACAGGTGAGGGGAGGACGAATCGGCATGGTCTTTCAAGAGCCGATGACTGCGCTAAACCCTGTTTTTTCAATTGGTGATCAAATTACGGAAGTGATTCGTTTGCACATGAAGTTAAGCAGGGAAAAGGCCAGGCTGCGGGCTGTTCAGCTCTTGCAGGATGTCGGTTTGCAGGATACCGATGTATTGTTAAAACAATATCCGGATTCACTTTCTGGCGGAATGCGTCAGCGCGTACTCATTGCAATGGCCATGTCTGTGGAGCCGGATTACATTATCGCGGATGAGCCGACAACGGCTCTGGATGTCTCAGTTCAGTCCCGGATTATTTTATTGCTTAAAAAGCTTCAGCGTGAGCGCGGCCTTGGCATGTTGCTGGTGACTCATGATTTCGGTCTGGTAGCGGAGCTTGCCGATGAGGTGGCTGTTATGTATGCCGGCCACATCGTTGAATATGGATCTGTCACCGATATCTTTGATCAATCTGCCCACCCTTATACCCGGGCTCTTATGAATTGTCGCCCGGAGACCTCCGAGCGGGGCAAAGCCATGCCTGTAATTTCCGGACAGGTTCCTGCCCCCGGCGCCTGGCCGCAGGGCTGCAGGTTCGCACCTCGATGCCCCATGGCGGATGGATTATGTGTTACAGCGATTAGGGAAAATGACTGGAAGAAGAATACGCATTGGGCCCGGTGTGTGCACGTTGATAGTACTGTAGAAAAGACATGAGTGTACTCAGTGTTGAAAACCTTGAAAAAAGCTTTCGGCGTGGCGGCCTGTGGGGGAGAAAAAGTCCGGATATTCGTGCCGTAGACCGTGTCAGCTTTGAACTGGATGGAGGTGAAACCCTGGCTATCGTAGGCGAATCCGGCAGTGGAAAATCAACAACTGCCCGTCTTGTGTTGAGACTTATTGAACCGGATGCAGGTCAAATACGCCTACTTGATCAGGATATTACCAGTATGCAGGGGAAGGCTCTGCGAAGTGTTCGCCGCCACATGCAAATGGTGTTTCAGGATCCGTTCGCGCCTCTGAATCCACGTATGAAAATCAGGGAGACCGTTGGTGAGGGTCTACGTGTACATGCACCTGAACTGAACAAATCGCAACGTTTGGAGAAGGTTGCTGATGTTCTGGCTAAATGTGGTATTGGTGAAGTTGCGTTAAACCGTTACCCCCACCAGTTCAGCGGCGGGCAGCGGCAAAGAATTGGCATTGCCAGATCCCTTGCTGTATCTCCAAAGTTGCTGGTTCTTGATGAGCCTGTCTCCGCCCTTGATGTTTCTATTCAGGCACAAATACTTAACTTGTTACGCCAACTCCAGTCAGAACAGAACCTTGCCTACCTCTTCATCTCGCATGATCTATCGGTGGTCAAACAGGTTGCGGATAGAGCAGCGGTCATGTTTTCCGGAAAAGTTGTTGAGGCTGGTAGAGTTGAGGATGTTTTCAGCAGGCCCAAACATCCCTATACACGTGCCTTGCTGGAAGCCAGGCCGGTAAATCACCCGAAACAGAGGGATTCCAGCGCCGATATGCCCGCACAGGATATCGAGGCAGTTGCCATCGGCGGTTGCCCCTATCGCCTGCGTTGTTCTCAGGCGAAAGTCGATTGTAAGGACTATGTCGGCGATCTTTTTGATGGAGCGCATAAGGTTGCCTGTATCCACCCCCTGAATTGATTTCTTTGCAGGAAAAAGTGTCCGTTGCCCTTTCTCCGGATTCAGAGTTTGCCGGACGCTTTCCGGGATATGCTTACCGGGCTGAACAGGCGGGCCTGGCGACAGAGATTGCAGATACGCTTGCAACTGGCTCTATACTGCTGGCCGAGGCCGAAACAGGGACAGGCAAAACATTAGCCTACCTTGTTCCCGCAATTAAAAGTGGGCAGAAGGTGTTGATCTCCACCCATACCCGTTCACTTCAGGATCAATTGATGTTCAAAGACATGCCCTCGATCTTGAAGGCCCTAGGCTGTGAAAGAAATGTTGCCCTGCTCAAGGGCCGTAGCAACTATCTCTGTCCACACCGTTTGAAACAACAGCTTCGGGATCATCGGCTAACAGCATCGGTTGGACGCTTGTTGCTGGAAGTTAGGGACTGGTCGGAAACAAGCAGGGAAGGGGATCTTTCGTTCCTTGATTTCGATGTTTTTGATGCGGGCCTTGGCACTATGGTGACCTCAACCGCTGAGCAGTGTCTTGGTCACTCCTGCCCTGATTGGGATAGATGTCCTCTGGTTCAGGCGCGCTCCGGCGCGCGCGAGGCAGATATTGTCATTACCAACCACAGCCTGCTACTGGCGGACGCATCCCTGAAATCAGGTGATTTTGGCGAAATACTACCGGAATTTGATGCCTATATTCTTGATGAGGCTCAGTCCCTGCCTGGACTTGCCAGCCAACACTTTGGTTTACAGCTGGGTAGTCAGCGTTTTACCCAGTGGGCCAACGATATGCAAACCACTCTAGAAAATATTGGTGACGAAATTGAATTGCAGGGTGAAATTACCCGCTTACTAAATGAGCTGTTGCCTTTGTATGCAAGTGGTGACCTGAAGGAAACCCTTACCGTTTGGTTGAAAATAGAAGAATTGGCTACAAGTCGCGTTGATCGCAGCCAAGACCTATCAACATTGGCTCGGCGCGCGGGTGAAATATCTTTACATATCCAGGCCATCTTGGAGCCTGAAGACGGGTATGTGACCTGGTCCGATGGTATAGGTAAGTCTGTACGTCACTATCTAGCCCCTGTTGAGACAGGCCCTCTGCTAGAAGAGCATGTCTGGGGTAAGGAGGCAGCGTTCATCCTGCTTTCTGCCTCGTTGCGGGTGTCAGGCAGGTTTACCTATGCCAAATCCCGTCTTGGGCTTGCAGATGCGAAAGAGGCCACGCACAGTTCGACATTCGACTATGCTGAACAGGCACTGATCTATATTCCGGAAGCGTTGCCGGAACCTCGGAGTCCTGCCTATCAGGAAGCCTTGCTAGCTGAAATGGCGGCTCTTATATCTGCCTCGCAAGGGCGTGCATTTGTACTGTTTACTTCCCACAAGATATTAGAACGTATCGCTCCCTTACTGGCTGAGTGTTTACCCTGGCGTGTTCTTATTCAGGGAAAAGATGGAAGCAGGGATAAAATACTGTCTATATTTCGAGAAGATACAACTTCAATTTTATGTGGTACGCGAAGCTTCTGGGAGGGCGTAGATGTTCCGGGAGAAGCGTTATCTCTGGTGATTATAGATAAAATTCCCTTTGCACCGCCTGATGACCCTCTGTTAAGAGAACGCATCAGGATTTGTGATGAAAGCGGAGGAAACGGTTTTCAGGATATTCAGTTGCCTGAAGCGCTCGCTATTCTAAAACAGGGTATTGGGCGTTTAATTCGCTCTAAAACCGACCGTGGAGTGATGGTGCTACTGGACTCACGGGTTTATTCAAAGTTCTATGGCAAGGAGGTATTCCGTAATTTCCCGCCATCGCCTTGCACCAGGAATATCAAAGATGTTGAGCGTTTTTTTGCAACGATGTAGGGAGGCGTGGTGATCCAGGGAAAGTGTAGACATCGAAAAGACGTCATGCTGCCATTGATGTTTGATGTGAGATGACCGGCCCAAGAACCAGATACCAGTTTCAGAGTTAGGGATCATGCCGCATTTCTCTGCTGGTTTCGATATTTTCAGCAAAGGCTGCAGGTGTTATGTTACTCAAGGCCCCATGCGGGCACTCATGATTATATTCTTCCAGCCAATGGTTAATGACTCGCCTGGCCTCCGGTATGGAATAGAATTTCCATCGGTCCAGACAGCCATCCCGGAATACGCCATTTAAGCTTTCGTTATGACCATTTTGCCTTTCTCTGCATTTCTGTGGCAAATAGGCCGCATCCAGGATTATATGTCTTTCTTGCTGAAAGGGGCCTGATTTCCCGATAGCCTCCGCCGTATCTTATGGTGAGGGAAAGTCATGCCTTATTTATCCGCGTCGAACAAATGAAGTTTATCATGACATTATTCTTCGCCCTTCTCCTGCCGCAGTATGCGCTGGCTGCGGAGAACGGTGCAGATGCGTTTTTTGGCACGGTAAATGGCTATTTGGCCTCGGTGCTGTTTTTTGATGTGTTGCCGGGGGCAGGGGAGTTACCGTTCATTGTAGCCTGGCTCATTTTCGGTGCTGTTTACCTGACTTTTCGTTTTGGTTTTATCAACCTTCGCATGATGGGTCACGCTTTCAATATCCTGCGTGGAAAATACCGTTCAGCCGAGGATAAGGGCGATGTTTCACCCTTTCAGGCGCTGACAACTGCCCTGTCCGCTACCGTAGGCCTGGGCAATATCGCCGGGGTTGCTATTGCTGTCAGTATTGGCGGGCCGGGTGCGACCTTCTGGATGATCGTGGCGGGATTCTTTGGTATGACAGCCAAGTTTACCGAGGTGACGCTGGCACAGATGTATCGGGAGTTTCGTCCTGATGGCCGGGTTATGGGTGGAGCCATGGAATATCTCTCCAAAGGTCTGAAGGAAAAGGGCATGCCTTCCCTGGGCAAATATCTGGCTATCCTGTTTGCAGTTCTTACCATTGGAGCTTCTCTGGGCGGAGGAAATGCCTTTCAGGTTAGTCAGGCCATGGGTGCAGTTCAGGATGAAATTGCATTCTTCAAGGAATTCCCCTGGGCCTTCGGCCTGATTATGGCAACGGCGGTCGGGATTGTGATCATCGGTGGTATTCGCCGTATTGCCCATACAGCTGAAGCGATTGTGCCGCTTATGGTGCTGATTTATCTTGCCGCATGTCTGTGGATTATCCTGACGCATATAACCGATGTTCCAGCCGCTTTAAGCCTTATTGTTAGCGAGGCATTTTCTCCAACCGCAGTGGGTGGTGGCATGATTGGTGTGCTGGTACAGGGGTTTAAACGCGCTGTATTCTCCAGTGAGGCCGGCATCGGCTCAGCTGCCATTGCGCACTCGGCGGCAGCGGTAAAATATCCTGTGCGGCAGGGCTTTGTTGCCTTGTATGAACCCTTCATTGATACCATCATCATTTGCACCATGACGGCGCTGGTTATCATCATTACGGGTGTTTACAACGCGCCAGAATATGCGCCCCTGGTAGAGGCAAGTAAGGGTGCAGCGCTTACTGCCAAGGCCTTTGGCAGTGTGATTTCATGGTTTCCCGTCATTTTGTCAGTATCGGTGGTGTTGTTTGCCTACAGCACAATGATTTCCTGGTCCTATTATGGCGAACGCTGCTGGACCTATGCATTCGGTGAGCGTTTTTCAATGATTTACCGGATCATGTTTCTTGTCTTTATTGTGCTGGCTTCAATGGTTAGCGCGGGTAATATTCTGGATTTCAGTGACCTGCTGTTGTTGTCCATGGCCTTTCCCAACTTTATTGCCCTGTATCTGTTACAGGGAAAGGTAGCAGACGCGCTCAAATCATATATGAGCAAGCTACGCAACGGTGATCTGGATTATGTAAGCAAGGTATGATCAGGAGGTTAGTATGGCTTTGATGATAACGGATGAATGTGTCAACTGTGGTGTGTGTGAACCCGAATGTCCCAATGAGGCTATATTTGAGGGTGAGGAGATCTATGAGATTAACCCGGATCTGTGTACGGAGTGCGTTGGACACTTCGATGAGTCGCAGTGTGTCAGTGTATGTCCAGTTGATTGCATCCCCAAGGATCCTGATGTTCAGGAATCTCCTGAAGCGCTGCTTGTAAAATATCAGAAGTTAACAGGAAAGATATGAGATTCACGCGTTCTGAGAGGGGCTGCCTGTATACGGTATCTGGCCCGTCCGGTAGTGGAAAAACGAGCCTGTGCGTCAGCCTCCTTGAAGCCACTCCCATGCTGCACCTGAGTGTATCGTGTACTACCCGGACAAAAAGGCCCGGTGAAATTGAGGCAAAGGACTACCATTTTCTGAGCGAGGCTGATTTTCAGGCCCAGGTTAAAGAGGGCGCATTTCTGGAGTACGCTCTGGTTCACGGGAATATGTACGGGACACGATCCAGTGATATCGAATCCATGTTGGCCAGAGGCTACGATGTACTGCTGGAAATCGATTGGCAGGGAGCTTGTCAGGTTGCGGAAAAGATGTCCAATGTCTGTCGTATTTTTGTTCTCCCTCCTTCACTCAGTGAATTGCGACACCGTTTACAGCAAAGAGGGCAGGACAATGCCGATGTTATTGAAAGGCGTGTGCTGGCAGCCAGAGAGGAGTCCAGGCATGAGGATGAGGCCGAGTTCCGTATCATTAACCTTGATTTTGGACAATCTCTCAATGATTTAAAGTCTATAGTTCGGGCACATCGCTTGCGCGAGCAATTGGTCAAGGAAGTAGAAACGAGTCCATAGTAGATTTCTGAAGATGAATCTAAGTGATTTTGACTACGGTCTGCCGAAAGCCCTGATCGCACGGCATCCTGAAGCTGAGCGTGATGCCTCGCGTCTGCTTATCCTGTCAGAAAATGGTAATATATCGGATGTAATGATCCGGGATATTCACAGCCTGGTGAGGCCGGGGGATGTCTGGGTGTTGAACGATACGAAGGTGCTTCCGGCCCGGCTTCCGGGGAAGAAGGCCAGCGGTGGCAAGGTTGAGATTCTGTTGTTGGAGCCGGCGAGTGAGGCGCATATATGGCTGGCCTGGGGAAAATCAAACAAACCCTTGGAGTCGGGCATCATCATTCACTTTTCCAAAGGCTTTAGCGGCGAAATCCTGTCGCGCAATGGCAAGCAAATCCGTATCCGGCTTACAGCCGATGATGTTGCTTCCGCGATTGAAAAACATGGCCATATGCCGCTACCTCCTTACATCGACAGGCCTGATACCGAAGAGGATAAACAGCGTTACCAGACTATTTACGCCAAACATACCGGAGCTGCGGCAGCACCTACGGCAGGCCTGCATTTAACGCAGGAACTGATGGCGAGAATGCAGGCTGCGGGTGCTGAATTTGCCCATGTAACTTTGCATGTTGGGCCAGGAACATTTGAGCCCGTTCAGGTGGACAAGATTGAGAATCATGCAATGCACGAAGAGGCATATCAGGTTCCTGAGAAAGCAGCCGTCGCCGTCAATGCGGCTCTTGACGAAGGCAGGCGTGTTGTGGCGGTCGGCACGACTTCCCTTCGCACATTGGAGGCGGCTTGTACTGAAGGGGGGCGAGTAGAGACAGGAGCGGGGCGCACCTCGATTTTTATCTATCCGGGCTATCGCTTTCGTGTGGTTAGTGCTTTGCTGACCAACTTCCATCTTCCACAATCCACTTTGTTGATGCTGGTAAGTGCGCTGGCTGGCCGTGAACGTATCATGGCTGCCTACGAACATGCCAGAAGTGAGGGCTATCGCTTCTATTCGTATGGCGATGCAATGTTTATCGACTGATCGGATTTATAGACTGCATCCTGCTGCACCGAACGTCCATTTTCGAATGCCGGCATGATTGTTTTGACTACGGCTTCTGGCTAAATTGGTAAGCGTTGACGCAGGAGGGCTGTTGCATTTTTCAGAAAAAAACAGATAAGTGCGTATATGAATAAGTTTATCCGCGTTGCTGAATGCCGAACTGTTCTTGCAGCCCGCTCGCCTGATTTGGCATTATGTTTACGAAGAAAGGGATGCAGCGGGTCCTGACTCTACTTTCCCATAATATTGTTGTGACATCACATGCGCGTGATCAGGCGGATGTCGGCGGGTTCTCCATTTTTATCAAGTGTGATGGAAAATTGTCCGCAGCGATTGTATATGACGGGTTCACATACTGATATCTCCCGCAGCTGCTCATTAAAATCGACGATGATTACCCATTCACTATTGCTTTGATGACATGTTTCAATGTTCATGTGCTCGAAGTCCGGCCAACCGCCTGCTTCGCACATGGGTAATAACGGGGCGTGTTCGATGAGCCAGCCGATAAGTTCTTTTTTCTGCATGATTATTGTTCCAGTATCAAAGACATAATATCTGCACCGAGAGACAGATCGTTATATTGGCCAAAGGCTTGCCTGCGCAGCTTCCCCTGTCTGTCAATGAGTATCAGTGTGGGAGTTCCCTGCATCTGATAGGCAGTCATGGTTTTCGGTGAGCCGCGCCCATTGGGGCTATCAATGCCGACAGGGAATGTAAGCCGATACTCATGCACAAAGGCCTTCAGCGCTGTCGCGGTCATAGCGTCGTGGTGTTCAAAGACAGTGTGCAGACCAACCACCGCGACTTGATCATGATCAAATGTTTCAAACGCACGCTGGGTTTGTGGTAAGCCGTGTGCCACACAGCCGGGACAAAGCATCTGGAAGGCGTGCAGTACGACAACTTTACCACGCAATCCTTCAAGGCTAAGTGGTTCGGGTGTATTGAGCCAGTGCGCCACCTGCCACGATGGCGCCGGCTCAGGGGCCTGTTTTATAGTCATACGGGGTTCGGGCAGCCTTCCATTTGCAGGATATAATAACCATCTTTCTCGATGGCTTCTGCAACGTTTGCATTGGCTGATTCCGTGTGACAGAAGCGGCATCGTTCCTGTGTGAGCTTATCACCATCTTCACCAATTTCTGTCAACCATTGGCGGGCAATTTTTAGCGCCGTGAGACTGTTGTTTTTGGGTAGAAAAATATCAAAGTGCAGTAGCTTTCCATTATTTCCCTGTGCATATGTGTCATAAACGTGAATATTCATCATAGGCCTCTTTATCGTTGTAATCGTGTATTGTTACAGACTGATGTTCATTGTGCTGAATGAGCAGGGAGTGACCGGATTGAGTCCGGTCACTCCCTGCTGTTACTCTACAAAAGTAGAGAATACAAAACGCTTGTCTTCAACTGCCGTATGGCAAGCGAAGCAACTTGTTTTCGGATCGGCAATCAGCGCTTTTTTGCCTGCCGCATCAAAAGCCTGAAAGCCCCATCCGCCGGTATCTTTGAATTGGTCGCCGTTTTTGACCATGACTACATATTTGAGCCGCTTACCCTGAGTCATGATACCGCCCTCATCGACTACATCATGGAAGATACCGACAATTTTGCTGTCTTTGGGGTAAGCCTTGCCACTCTTATTGGCTTTCAGTGCCTTTTTATTGGCATACACTGAGAGAAATCCGAACAGGGGATTCTCTTTGTCATGAATGACCGTGGAGCGGATATGATCCCAGGCCCGATGATCACTTGGGAATTTCACCCCGTTATTGTTGTCGCTAGCTGATGCACTCATTCCAAAGCCCATCACTGCCGCGATGATTGTTACTGTTGCGCATATGTTGCTTTTCATCTCTTCCTCCTTTTATTTGAACAGGGAAGGCAATAACAAGTTACCAACTTTCCGGTTTTGGTAGTAGATTAACTGCCTCTGACCTGTGCCATGGATGCCCCGAAATTGACGTGGAATACCTGCCCGTCCAGCACCAGTGCCGGTACAGACTCCACCCCGGCCACTTCTGCTTCGGCGATTCTGTCCGGGCTGTCTCCGAAGTGGACGATTTCAACAGCGTATTGATTCGCATCGATTGCGTTCGCTACATTCTGTTCTGCTGCAACACAGACCGGACATCCGGCGTGATAAAAGATTGCTTTACTCATAATAAACCCCATTTGTTTTTTTTCGATGCCTTGAGAAAGATAAGTGAAACTGCATCAGCCCCATAAGGTATCGAGCCGAAACTATAATGCCGGCCATATAGCTTGTCAAGCAGGTATCGATACGATACTATTAACACATGACTGACAAGAGATTATTTGAGCTAACGGAGCAACTCTGCTCTTTGCTCCGTTCCGCGAAACGCAACGTGAAAGATAAATTGGGGTTGCAACCTGTTCACTATCAAGTGCTTTCTTATTTGCATAGCTGTAACCGGTTCAGCAATACTCCGGCAGCGATTACGGCCTATCTTGCTATAACGAAAGGGACTGCTTCCCAGTCGTTAGCCCTGCTTGAGAGAAAAGGCCTTGTGAACAAGGTACCGGATTTGAAAGATCGCCGTGTTGTTCATGTTCATCTGACAAAAGAGGGGTTGCAGCTTCTGGAGGAGGCCATGCCGCCGCCTGTCTGGAAAGCAGCCTGCAATAATCTGGGCGAAATGGAATTACAGAATATTCAGATAAAGATCGAAGGATTGCTGAGAAATTTGCAGCAGGCCAACCATTCGAAGATGTTTGGCCTCTGCCGCACCTGCTGCCATCTCATTCGTGAGAAAGACTTGTATTGTTGTGGACTTACCGATGAAAAGCTTGAATCAGAGGAAACAGAACAAATTTGTCATGAACATGCTTTCCCTGATTATTTAAACTCCGCAGGCGAACCTGAGTCGGAGCAAGCGCCAGTTTAACGGGATGTATACCCAGAAGTTCGATCGAAAACACAGTCGCGTCGAATATGTTTTTCAGGGCAGGTTCAAATCAGTTGTGGTGGGTAAGGGTGTCTATCTTCTTGAGCTGAGCCGGCCATTGTTTGGAACCCCGTTGTTGACTTTGCCGGTTTAGATCAATCTACGGTGGGCCGCCCTCAAAAACACTTAAGCCATTGATACTGATAATCCAACTTTTGCAAAAGACCTTTTTCTACTATACAGGGAGCTGTTGACCGTTCCAGTATCCCAATCAATAGAAAATTGTAAGCTTATACTTAAAGGCTAGGCCATGAGATTAATCATCAGGCTTCTATGTAATGATTACTGCCGGGTACTGAGGGCGAATGCCCCGTAGCCAACCACCTGAGATTTATCACCCGCAGTGTCCCCTGAATTTCGCAGGTCAAGCAGGCATGCATGCAATTTATGATTGGCTGCAGTTGCCAGCAGACCGTTAATCGGGGTGGCACCACAGGCTTGCTCGTGCCGGATAGGCCAGCGTTGCTCAACAATCGCTCTGGCTGTTTCACAGTCAATATTTATTGCCATGTCATAAGGAAGATAATGTGATAGATCCGAGCTGATGATGATCCGTGTTTCTGAACTTCCCCACAGCTTGTCCAGAACTTCTCCCACTTCATTGGGTGCAGCGTCACCTACAGCCAGGGGTATAAGTCTGAAATCGCCCAGGCTTCTTTGCAGAAAGGGTAGATGTACCTCCAGCGAGTGTTCCAGCTCGTGTGCTTCCCGGCTTTTTACAAGCTGCGGCAAATCAAGAATCGATCGCATGCCTTCTGTATCCAGAGCTATGTTTCCCAAGGGTGTTGCAAATGTATCCGCTTCTGGCAGGGCCAGGCCACGAACAGGTGCGCGGTGAACCGGCCCGAGGAGTACGATACGCCGGATAGTTTCTCTCTCCCTGGCAAGCAGGGCATAGGCATTGGCTGCAACAGGTCCGGAATAGATATAGCCGGCATGTGGAACAATCAGTGCCTTGGGTGAGGGGATATTCTTTTTCAGGGTTGTTGCTCGAGACAACATAGAATCGATCATATTGATCAGTTTGTCTGCCTCTGCCGGGTAGAACATGCCGGCAACTGCCGCTTTCCTGATGCGTGTCATTTTTTCCGCATCTCCAGCCTAAGGTTTGTCCTGCCTGTTCTCATCCTGGCCGATTTGTTTTTTAAAGTGGTGATGGCCAAATCGAAAGTAGGCGAAAAGGGCAATGGCTGCAATGATTCCAAGCGCGACAAGCAGGCCGATTACGCCAAACTGTTTCAACATAGCCATGGCGGCAAGGCCAAGAAAATGGCCGGCCGCATAAATGATCATGGCCCAGCTGATGCAGTTTACGATTTGCAGGAAGAAGAAACGCCAGAAATTCATGCTGGAGCAGCCGAAAAGTATAGCTGCGACCAGGCGTGTTCCATACAGATACTGGAAGATGAATATGGTCCAGTTGCCGTGATGGTCAAGGTATCTATCCAGGATAGCCTTGGTTTTGGGATAATGGCTACGTAGAAATGGAAGCGCCTGGATAATTTGCATGCCGCGCCAGCGCCCAAGTGCAAAGTAGAATAAGTGTCCGCTAAAAGCACCGGCTGCGGCAACAACAATAACTTTGAGAGGTTCCATAAGGCCGGCTGCGGCAAGGGCAGAGGCTACAACAAAGACGGTTTCTCCCTCAATGAAGGTCCACACGAATACGGCCCAATAACCATACTGTTGAATAAATTCCTGGGCCCATTCCATATTCAGTGCGAAAAAGGGGACAGCTTCACTGTTTCCAAAGGAAGAAAGTAAACTGTCCCCTTCTTAGTCTCTTTTATCATTACAGCCGAACCGGAATTTTCCGTTCAGCAAGGTATTGTTTTGCTTCCCGAATTGAATGCTCCCCGAAATGAAAAATGCTGGCAGCCAGAACCGCATCTGCCTTGCCTTCTTTAAGACCCTCCGCCAGATGTTCCAGCGTGCCTACCCCTCCTGATGCAACAACGGGAGAGGAAACCGCTTCTGCTACAGAGCAGGTCAGTTTTATATCATAGCCAGTTTTGGTGCCGTCACAGTCCATACTGGTAAGAAGTATCTCACCGGCCCCGTAATCAGCCATGCGTCTGGCCCATTCCACGGCATCGATACCGGTTGGATTTCTGCCTCCATGCGTAAAGCATTCCCAATGGTCTTTAGTCCGTTTTGCATCCACGGCTACGACGATGGTTGAAGCGCCAAAACGTTCAGCAGCATGACGGACAAATTCCGGATCATTCAGGGCTGCTGTATTGATGGAAATCTTGTCAGCGCCTGCCTGCAGCAGATTTTCAATATCCGTTAATTCCTTGACTCCGCCACCGACGGTGAGTGGCATGAACACATTCTCTGCAACCTCAGTTACCATATGGTACAGGGTGGAACGGTTTTCATGGGAGGCGCGAATATCCAGGAAACAGAGTTCATCTGCACCTTCCTCGTTATAACGGATAGCTGCTTCTACGGGATCACCGGCATCCACGATATCTACAAATTTGATACCCTTGACCACCCGGCCATGGGCCACATCCAGACACGGAATAATACGTTTGCTTAGCACAATGGCAATGTTGTTTTCACTATATCCGAGTCATGGCGGCAGCAAAGTCCAGCCTGCCTTCGTAAATGGCACGACCGGTAATGGCTCCGCAAATACCGGCTGAAACATGTGTGGCCAGGGTCTGTAAATCTTTCAGGCTTGCAATGCCACCAGAGGCAATGATTGGGATATTTACAGCCCGGGCCAGGCTTACGGTCTCATCAACATTGGGCCCGGTAAGCATGCCATCCCGTTGAATATCCGTGTAAATAATTGCTGCCACCCCGATATCTTCGAAGCGGCGGGCAAGATCTACTGCCTTGCTGTCTGTTAACGCGCCCCAGCCCTGAACGGCAACCTTTCCATTTCTGGCATCGATACCCACGCAAACTTTATGCGGAAAGAAATGGCATGCATCGCTTACCAGTACAGGATTAGATGCAGCAGCCGAGCCCAGGATCACCCGGTCAACACCCAGGGCAAAAGCTGCCTTGATGGTCGTAAGGTTTCTCAGTCCGCCACCAAGCTGAACGGGAATGGAAATACGTTTGCATATTGCCTGAATGGCCTCGAGGTTTTCAGGGTTTCCCGCAAAAGCTCCGTCAAGGTCGACCACATGCAGACGCTTGGCACCCAGCGATTGCCAGTGTTCGGCCATGCTGGCCGGATCATCACCGTAGATTGTGGCTTCATCCAATCTTCCCTGCGAAAGACGAACGCAGCGACCTTCCTTCAGATCAATGGCAGGGATGACCTCAAAGGTTTTATGATTCATCGCCAGCCTCTGCCAGGTATTAAGGATTCCATTTTATAAAGCCCTCCAGTAAACGTATTCCCGCAGCCTGACTTTTTTCAGGATGAAACTGCACACCGATAAAGTTATCTCGACCTATCGCGGCAGCAAAGGGGTAATTTCCATAACTGCATGCAGCCAGAATATGTTCAGGGTTATCAGGTCGGCACACAAAGGAATGAACAAAATAGGCTTGGTCACTGTGCAAAGGTCTAAGTACCGGGTGCGGATCGGTTTTGGAGGAGAGCACGACATCATTCCATCCCATATGGGGTATTTTGTAACCGAGGCCGGGATGTGTTGTCGGAAACGGGACAACCGTGCCAGAAATCAGCCCAAGGCCATTATATCTGCCGAATTCCAGGGAAGCATCCATAAGCACTTGCATGCCCAGACAGATGCCGAGATAGGGGAAACCCTGTCTGATCTTCTCAAGCAGTATCGAGTCAAGCCCCTGTCGCTGGAGTGTGCCGATACAATCACGAAACGCGCCCACGCCCGGCAGGACAATGCGTGATGAGTTCTTCATATCGGAGGCCTTGCGCACAAGGCGAACCTTGCCACCCGCAGCCTCCAACGCCTTGGCCACGGAATGCAGGTTACCCATGCCGTAATCAATGAGTGCAATCATGTCCGGCACAGAGTCCGGCGGGAAAAGGTTACTCCGAGCCCATTATTTTTCGGATTCACAAGGTTCCTTTGGTAGAGGGAATATCAGATATACGCGGGTCTTTCTCTACAGCCATGCGTAATGATCGGCCAAAGGCCTTGAATGCGGTTTCACAAAGATGATGATTATTACCGCCTCGAAGGGCATCAATATGCAAAGTAATACGGCCATGATTGCATATAGCCTGAAAAAACTCCCTGAACAGGTCGACATCAAATTCACCAACCCGCTCCTTGGGAAACTCGATATGGTATTCAAGGCCGGAGCGTCCGGACAAGTCCAGAACCACTCTTGAAAGCGCTTCATCGAGGGGAACGTGGGCATGCCCATAGCGGGCAATTCCTGATTTATCCCCCAATGCATCACGCAAGGCTTCGCCAAAGCAGATGCCTATATCCTCAACCGTATGGTGGTCATCTACCTCGCGGTCACCTGTTGCATCAATGTCAAGATCAAGCAGGCCATGCCGGGCAACCTGTTCAAGCATGTGATCCAGAAAGGGGATACTGGTATTTATTTTTGCTTTCCCAGCGCCATCAAGATCAAGTTTCAAACTGATCTCAGTTTCCTGGGTTTTGCGTTCTATTGTTGCTTTTCTGTTCATGCCAGTATCTCCTCAAGTACGTTCAGAAAAAGGTTGTTTTCTTCCGGGAGGCCTATGGTGAGCCGCAGACAGTTTTTCAGTAATCCATTCGGGGAATGCAGGTTTTTGATCAGGATTTTTCGCGCATAAAGCTTGTGGAAAATCTTGTCTGCCCCGGCAATTCGAAACAGCAGAAAATTAGCCTGTGATGGAAAGACTTCCACCCGGCTCATCCTCTGCAAAGCCTTGTACATACGGCTGCGCTCCTCACATATGGTCTTGGCCTGATTCTCAAACTCGCTATAATGATCAAGAAAAACATTTGCCGAAGCTTGTGTCAGGCTATTGATATTGTAAGGGAGACGAATTTTTTCCAGGTGTGCAATTGTTTCAGGGTGACCAAGGATATAACCAAGCCTCAAGGCCGCCCAGCCAAGCTTGGAGAAGGTACGAAGAATCAGCACATTCGATGCGATGAGGTCGGTATAAGATGCTTCGGCAAAGGCTGCATAGGCCTCGTCAATGACCACGATACCGTTGAAGTTTGAGGTAATTTCCCGAAGGGTCTCCTTTGGCCACATATTCCCCGTCGGATTATTTGGACATGCGAGGAAGGCAATCGAGGCTTTCTCCCTGGCGCATACTTTCAGGAATCGAGCGGGATCGAGCGAAAAATCAGAGCCCAGAGGCACCGTTGAAACAGGTCGGTTCAGCCAGCGTGAGATGAGATCGTACATCGTGAAGCTTGGAGAAACGACGGCACACGCACCCTGCTCAACGGCAATCAGAAGCATTTGAATAATTTCATCGGAACCATTGCCCAGCAAAACCTGCTCAGCCTTGAGACTATCAAGGGCCGCTATTTTTTTTCGTAAGGCGGTTGTTCTGGAATCCGGATAGCGGTTGACTTGTACATCTTCCAGTTGCTTAAGCCATTCTTTCTTTAATGCTTCAGGCAGTGGGTACGGATTCTCCATGGCATCCAGTTTTATCATGCCGGAGCTTTCTGCTACCTGATATGCAGGAAGTGAACGAATGCCGGGTCGGATCATGGTCAGTTGTTCAGGCGCAATTCGATACTGAGCGCATGCGCTCCAAGATCCTCCCGATGAGCCAGGTGGACGGCATCGGGCCCAATCCTTTTCAGTGAATCTGCATTGGAACGGATTATGCTGCTTCTCTTCACAAAGTCATAGACACCAAGGGGTGAGGAGAAGCGAGCTGTTCGATTGGTAGGCAGGACGTGATTAGGCCCCGCAATATAGTCACCCAATGCCTCAGGTGCAAAATGTCCGATAAATATCGCTCCCGCATGTCTGATATAGGGAAGCAGCAGATCCGGGTCCTCAAGTGCCAGTTCAAGATGCTCCGGTGCAATCCGGTTTACAATATCCGCAGCTTCCGCCATGTCTTTCACCTCAATAAAGGCTCCGTGCTGTTCGATCGAGGCAACGGCAATATCGGCACGGGGTAATGTTTTCAGATGTTCATCAACAGCTGTTGCAACTGAGTCGATAAGCTCCCGGCTTCGGGATATAAAGATACTTTGTGCGGCTTCATCATGTTCGGCCTGAGAAAGGAAGTCGGCTGCTAGCCACTCCGGGTTGCCACTATCAGCCACTACAACTATCTCGGAAGGTCCGGCAATCATATCAATGCCGCATGTGCCGAAGACCTGGCGTTTGGCTGCTGCCACATACTTGTTTCCCGGCCCGACAATTTTGTCAACGGCGGGAATGCTTTCAGTGCCAAAAGCCAGAGCGGCAACAGCCTGAGCTCCACCGGTTGCAAAGATTCGTTGAACACCACTTACAAAGGCTGCCGCCAGAACCATATCATTTAGCTCACCTTTGGGTGCCGGAACGACCATAACAATTTCTTCCACGCCGGCAACATGAGCAGGGACAGCATTCATCAGAACGGAGGAGGGGTAAGCAGCCTGACCACCCGGAACGTAAAGGCCTACCCGATCCAGAGGTGTGATTCTTTGCCCAAGCGTCAGACCGGTGTCATCGGTATATTCCCAGCTTTTCTGCATTTGATGTTCGTGATAGCTGCGAATTCTGCTTGCTGCATGCTCCAGGGCTTCACGATCCTGTTCGCTAACACCATGCCAGGCCTCCTCGATTCGATCCTTTGGGATTTCCAGGGAATCATGATTGCAATCCCATTGATCAAATTGACGTGTATAGTGGCATATAGCGTCATCACCATTCTGTTTGACAGCGCGAAGGATGTCGGCCACCAGATGTTGAATGTCTTCTCCGGTATCTGTTTCACGAGAGATTAAATGATCGAGGCGGAGGTAGAAATCTTCCTGTGAAGTGCATAAACGAAGAATGTCAGCCATCAGTTTCTCGTTCATTTACAGCGGTTCTCAGCCTCTCTATAAGATGAATCAAACGATCCCTGCGTGTTACCAGACTGGCGGGGTTGACAATGAGGCGGCTTGAAATTTCAAACAGCGTTTCTTCCACTTCAAGGTGATTGGCTTTCAGTGTATCTCCGGTAGAAACCAGATCAACGATGCGATCAGCCATTCCCACCAGGGGAGCCAGTTCCATAGAGCCGTATAAATGGATGATGTCCGCCTGAATGCCGTGAGCCAGATAGTGTTGATTGGCAAGGTAATCATATTTTGTGGCGACCCGGATCCTGCTTCCCCTCTGAGTCCCTCCTTTTTTTATTAATTCCCGGGGGCCAGCCACACATAAACGGCAGGCACCTATCTTCAGATCCAGTGGTTGAAACACGTGTGGGCGGAACTCCAGAAGCAAATCGCGACCTACAATTCCGAGGTCGCAAGCACCCCGTTCAACATAGGTACACACATCTGCAGGGCGTATAAGAAGAAAACTGATACCTTCCGGGCCATCCACCATCAGTTTTCTGGTGCTGGTAAGGTCGATATCAGGTTTAAGGCCTGCCCGCTCAAGCAGAATCAGGAATTCATTCAGTATGCGGCCTTTGGCCACAGCCAGCGTTATCGGGTTTGTGGTTTTATTAGCCAAAGGAAACTTCCTCTTTAGTTAATTCCGGGCTATTTCCTACCCTGTCTATAGATGCGCCTAGGTTCCGTAATTTTTCTTCAATCCGTTCGTAGCCCCGGTCAATGTGGTAAACACGCGAGATCCGGGTTTCTCCTTCAGCGGCAAGTCCGGCCAGAACGAGAGAAGCTGAGGCACGCAGGTCAGTGGCCATAACAGGAGCAGCCAACAGGTGATCAACTCCCTTGATTACAGCAATATGCCCATCCATATCGATATTGGCACCCATTCTGCGTAACTCCTGCACGTGCATGAATCTGTTCTCGAAAATCGTTTCGCTGACAATGCTGCTGCCCCTGGCCGTGCACATCAAAGCCATAAACTGGGCCTGAAGATCTGTTGGAAAACCCGGATGGGGGCTTGTATGAATGTTAACAGCATCCAGTTTTCCATCAGACTTGCAACTGATCCAGTCATCGCCTGATTCAACTATGGCACCGGCTTCCCGAAGGCGAGCAAGAAAGGCATCCAGTGAGTCAGGAGTAGCATTGGTCACCTTTACTTCTCCGCCTGTAATCAGGCCTGCTGTAAGGTAAGTGCCTACCTCAATCCGGTCAGAAATAACTTTCAGGTCACTGCCGTTAAGCTGACTGACCCCGCTAATGTTGATTTTATCTGTTCCATCTCCATTAATACTTGCGCCCATTCGCTTTAGGGAATCAGCAAGGTTAACCACTTCAGGTTCTCTGGCAGCATTTTCAAGGATGGTCTCACCTTTTGCCAGGCTTGCGGCCATCATAAGATTTTCTGTGCCTGTAACGGTGACCTGATCAAAGGTAATGTGGGCGCCATGCAAACCGCAGGGAGCTTCCGCTCTTATATTACCATGGGTTACATCAATGGAAGCCCCCATCGCTTCAAGGCCTTTAAGGTGCATATCAATGGGCCTCGCTCCAATGGCACAGCCGCCGGGAAGGCTTACGGTTGCCTCGCCGAATCTTGCAACTAAAGGGCCGAGGACAAGCGCGGAAGCACGCATGGTTTTTACCAGATCGTAAGGGGCTATTGGCTGGTTCATGGATGTTGTATCCACGCAAACCCTTCCTTTGTCATCTATCTCAACATCTGCACCTTGTCGGGCCAACAGTGTCAGCATGGTGGAGACATCACGCAAGTGCGGGATGTGATGATAAACAACCGTGTTTTCGGCCAGTATGGATGCTGCCAGCAAGGGCAGGGCTGCATTTTTTGCGCCGCTTGCCTCTGTGGTTCCGGTAAGCGGTGTTCCGCCCTGAATAATAAAGTTATCCATTTGTGATCGAAGGCTAACCAAAGCAGGCTGGGCGAACAACGTAAAAAGATTAGCGAATGAGACACTTGCAAGGTCAGTGTGTTGACTCCACAATCGTTCAATTAGAATTAGCATGGAATGGAAGAAGGCGGGAAAAATGTCGGTTTACACAGAAC
Organism: Mariprofundaceae bacterium; assembly: GCA_046753585.1. GTDB lineage: Bacteria > Pseudomonadota > Zetaproteobacteria > Mariprofundales > Mariprofundaceae > CAYLYU01. Next base: position 3,136 of record JBHHTX010000006.1, on the reverse strand, counting down.
TTAATCAGTTCGATATGGATGCCATTTTGTCCGGTTATAATCTGGGTGTCCTTAACGGGTTCTCAGGCATTGCCGCAGGCGTTGAAAACAGCAACTATTTTGTCGATACCGATCAGGGGCGTTATGTTCTGACAATCTTTGAGCGCATGGATTCTGATGATCTGCCATATTTCATGCGTCTGATGCGGCATCTTTCCGGCCATGGGTTTCCCTGCCCGGCTGTGCAGACAAGGCATGATGATTCACTTCTTTTCGATTTTAGGGGCAAAAAAGGCTGTATTGTTACCTGTATTCCCGGCTGTACCCTCAATGACCTGGATTGCCGGCAGTTGCAGTCTGCCGGGCACATGCTGGGAAAGTTGCATCTGAAGGGTCTGGATTTTCCTGAGGATCGATCAAATCCCACGTTTTTCAAGTGGATCTATGAAACAGGGCAGTCCCTTCTGAATCAGGTTGGGGAGAATTATGGTAATAGTGTCGCTTTACTGCTTGAAGATGAAATGGCCTGGCAACAACAAGCTGTACCGGATTCCCTGCCTTCCGGCCTCATTCATGCTGATTATTTCTGTGATAATATTCTTTTCAGTGATAGCGAGGTAAGCGGAGTCATTGACTTCTACTATGCCTGCCATGGTTTTCTGGCGTATGATCTGGCTATTGCCGCCAATGCACTGGCCATCAAATCGGCTGCTGGAGATCGGGAAAGGGTGGATGCACTGATTGCCGGTTATGAGAGGGTTCGCAAATTAACTGTCGGGGAAAGCAAAGCCTTTTCCGGTTTGTTGAGGTTGGCTGCATTGCGTTTCTGGGTTTCACGCCTTTACGATGCAATAAATCCGAGATCAGGCGCTATGGTGCAGATCAAGGATCCCGGTGAATACCAAACCAAATTATTGTTTTGCCGACAGCTTAAATAGCTGTCAAATGTCCCCGGTTTTGATGTGTAATGCAGTTGTTACCATCCACATAGACCAGTTCAGGTTTATAGGTTCCAGCCTTATTTGAGGTAAGTTCGCAATAGGTGCAGATGATCACTGTATCTCCTACCCTGGCCTTGTGGGCCGCAGCACCATTCATGCCGATACAAGCGGAACCTCCGGGGGCAGTAATAGCATAGGTGGTGAAGCGCTCACCATTGGTGATGTTGTAAATATGCAATTGCTCGAAGGGAAGGATATTTGCTGCTTCCATCAGATCCTGATCAATAGCACAGGAACCTTCATAATCCAGTTCAGCATGTGTGACAGTCACACGGTGCAGTTTCGATTTAAGCATAGTTACATTCATGATTGCTCCAGAAGGATATTATCAATTAAACGGGTGTTGCCAATTCTGGCGGCAACAAAAGCCCGGGCCGGATTATTGCCAAGATGTTCAATTTTTTCCAACGATTCGGCATGGCGTATTTCCAGGTATTCCACCTCGATATTCAGGGATGATAAAGAATGAAGTCCATCACTAACAAGTGTGGAGACATTGGTTTCCCCCTGCAGAGCATCATCATATATTCCTTTAATGCAATTATATAACTCTCTAGAAATAATGCGATTTTTCTTATTAAGATACCTATTTCTACTGCTGAAGGCAAGGCCGTCCTTCTCCCTTACCGTTGGAACGCCTATAACATCTACGGGCAGGTGAAGGTCTGTTGCCAGGCGTTTGACAATGAGAAGCTGCTGGTAATCTTTCTCTCCGAAGACAGCAGTATCCGGTCGCACAAGATTGAATAGAATGCATACGATGGTAGCAACTCCATCAAAGTGCGCTGGTCTTGATTTTCCGCACAGACAATCACTCAGATCATCGACATGTAGGGAAACCTTGGGTCCATCTTCAGCGTACAGATTTTCAGGAGCGAACAGCACATCCACCCCGGCTTTCCGGCAAAAAGAGGTATCCTGTTCAAAGGAACGGGGATAGCTGGTGTAATCTTCATCAGGTCCAAACTGGGTGGGGTTCACATAAATGCTGAGCACAACAGAATCAGCTAGTTTTTTAGCTGTTTCAACTAGTTTCATATGGCCCGGATGCAGGCTTCCCATGGTTGGTACCAGAGCAATTTTTCTACCCTGATGCAGGCTATCAAGATGCCTCCGTAGTTCGTTCGGGGATTCAATAATATTCATAGCTTGCCGGCACGCACATCATTGCCCCAGTTTTCAATGGCCTCAATAATACGCTGGCGTAAATGTTCGTAGGCAGGAGCAAAAGGAGGGTTTTTCTCCGACATACCAAGCAAGTCATTCCAGACCAGAACCTGGGCATCACAAGCGGGGCCAGCACCGATACCAACCGTGGGAATGGAGGCGGATTTTGTGATTTCAGTTGCCAGCTTTTCCGGAATACACTCCAGTACAATAGCTACGGCACCCGCCTCTTCAATAGCCTGTGCATCCTCAAGAATCATTCTGGATTCTGAGCTGTTCTTGCCACGTTTAAGATAATTCCCGAATTTTTTTATGGACTGCGGTGTCAAACCTATATGTCCGACAACTGCAATGCCTCGCGCCGCCAGGAATGCAACGGTTTTGCACATGTGTTTTCCGCCTTCAAGCTTAACTGCATCGCAGCCGGTTTCCTGCAAAACGCGTACACATGAGTCAAAGGATTGTTCAGGAGACTTCTGGTAGCTGCCGAATGGAAGATCACAAACCACCCATGCCTTTTTGCGTCCTCGTACGACGGCGGCAGTGTGATGGATCATCATCTCAAGAGTAACGGGGAGGGTTGTGTCAAAGCCGAGTGAGACCATGCCAAGCGAATCACCGACAAGGAGTACATCCACCCCGGCGGCCTCCGCAATTCGGGCCGATGTTGCATCCGAGGCGGTTAGCCACAGAGTTTTTTCGCCACTTTGACTGGCTCTCAACAGTGTCGCAGCCGTGACCGGTTTATCTTTTTGCATATGACCATCCGCTTCGGTCCGTTGCCGGTACCGTCTTCAGGTATTTTTCGGAACCCTACAGACAGGGATAGATTTTTACCATTTGGTTTTTTGCCCGGCTCTCTTTCCGGTATCATCGTATGGCCTTATTTTCGGTGCAGCCCTGAGGGCGGATTAGTGTGGCCGCTCCAACATTATTTCTCATAGAATGTGGATTGAACATATTAGGCTTGAAATGCGTTGTAGCCTCTT
>JBHHTX010000005.1:0-25036 GCA_046753585.1 Mariprofundaceae bacterium | reverse complement strand
CTGAGCCGAAGCCTTCTGAAAGCCGACAGGAAGGTCAGCCCTGATTTGTCTGATCCAATCCTCGTCAGCTAGTCCGGAAGCCATATCCATCAGAGCCTGTTTGGAAGCAGCAGGCAGCGAGGTGTGAGCAAGCTTTTGCTGCATATCTTCGGGAGAACGCAGCCGGAGAACCGAGGCCCACGAATTAAGTGAAATATCACTGTCGGCCACCAGGGCCTTCAACAAGCCTGTATGACCCACCTGAATGACTGGATTGTTGAAATTGACGACATGCAGGCAAAGTGCGGCCAGATGCATCACTTCCATATCCGCCTCCTCACCGGCAATGCCTAACAACTCAATACCCGTCTGCCACTGTTGACGCGAACCGGAAAGCGAATCCGGCCTGGCCACCATCACCTGACCGGAATAACAAAGCCTCGGTACAGCTAAGTCGCGAAGTCGGGTTGCAGCAATCCGTGCCATTTGCGGTGTCATATCCGGCCTGATGGCCAGCAGTCCTTCCCCGGCAGGATCACTGAACATGATGGTTTGGCCAGCCAAAAATTTACCCGCCCCGGTACTTAATGATTCTGGTCGTTCCAATAATGGCGGAATAACTTCTTCGTACTCTGATTGATAAAATATATCCATCAGCTTTGACTGGAGTCTTCTCAGCTGTCTGGTACGCTGGCCAAAGGCATCATCCAGGCCAACGATCGGTCGTAGCACAGATTCCATATTCAAAGTTCAGCCAATTCCACGTAGTGAACAGTCAACATATTGGAAAGTTCAGCAAGGGTTTGTAATACACTTTCGTCCGGTTTGGAATCCACGCTCACAACTGAAATCGCAGTTTCCCTGTCGGGGCGACGTCCCAAGCGAAAATCTGCAATATTAATTTTTGCATCAGACAACACTGCACCAAAGGCAGCCACTACGCCGGGCCTGTCCACGTTCTCCAGAAAAATCATACGCCCTGCCGGAGCCATCTCTATTTCACAGGTGTCAATACTTACCAGCCTGGGACGTATTCCATCGAATACCGTACCTGAAACGGAGCGGCTGCCTTCATCACCTTCGACATCAAGCCGGATCAGAGTATTGAAATGATCGGACTGATCCCTTGCCACCTCACTCATATCAATTCCGCGTTCTTTGGCAAGCAGGCTGGCATTAACAGCGTTCACCTCTTCCATACTCTGTGAAAGCAGGCCCTGCATGACGGCATTCATCATCGGCTTGTGATTCAAACCAGATACGTGTCCTTCAAAATGAACGGTAACCTTGTCATAGCCCGGACGCATAATCTGGCCAATAAACTGACCCAGACGTTCCGATAACTGCAGGTAGGGAAGCAGAACCTTATGCTCATCCTCCGAAATGGACGGTACATTGATAGCATTGCCAATGATTCCCATAAGTAGATAGTCCGCTATCTGTTCAGCAATCTGGACAGCTACATTTTCCTGGGCTTCATCAGTTGAGGCCCCGATGTGCGGGGTGCAAAATACATTTTCCAGTTCAAACAGACGGTTCTCCCTGGCTGGTTCTTCAGAAAACACATCCAGAGCAGCGGCCCGGAGATGGCCGGACTTGCAGGCCGCATACAGCGCCTCCTCATCCACAATGCCTCCCCGGGAACAGTTAACTAATATGCCTCCCTTTTTCATGCGGGCAATCATGTCGGCATCAATCATGTTCCGTGTGCTGGCTAAAAGGGGAATATGCAGGGTCAAAATATCCACCCGGGCAACTAGTTCCTCCAACGTATCGACCTTGGTAACGCCCATAGTGGCAGCCCGTTCATTGCTGATATAGGGATCATACACAAACACGTGCATGTGAAGTCCTTTGAGACGATCACAGACGATGGCGCCGATATTCCCAGCCCCGATCACGCCGGCACATTTCCCGGTTAGCTCCGTGCCCATAAAACGGGTTTTTTCCCATTTTCCCGCCTTGGTGGAGGCGCTTGCCAGTGGAATCTGTCTGGCAGCGGCAAGAATATGCGAAATGGCCAACTCGGCTGTGGTGATGGTGTTGCCGAACGGCGTATTCATTACCACAATACCACGTCTGGAACAGGCATCTACCTCAATATTGTCGACACCGATTCCGGCCCGGCCAACAACCTTCAACCTTGATGCAGCCTCCAGCAGCTCCCCTGTCAGCCTGGTCGAGGAACGTACAGCGATGCCATCATAATCCGCAGCGATCTGCTTCTGCTCCTCCGGACTTAAGCCCGGTTTATAATCCACCTCGATACCCCGCAAACGGAAAACCTCCACCGCCCGCGATGACATTTTGTCGGCAACCAGAACCTTAGGCATCAGGGAACCGATTTGCGAGTACAGCTTGTGCTGAGCCAACACCCTTACCCATCTCGACCGGATATCCGAAACGATTTAAGGCAATTTCAATGGCGCTCATTGCTGTTGTGATATCAAAGACATCATAATAGCCGAGGTGGGCTATGCGGATGATTTTCCCCTTCAAATGATCCTGACCACCGGCAAAGGTTACGCCTATCGTATCACGCAGATATTTGACGAATGCTCCTCCGTTTACCCCATCCGGCACATAAGCGCCGGTTGCGCTTGTTGCCGGCATGGTCGAAATCAGCTTCATACCAAGAGCGGATACTCCGGCGCGGGTAGCTTCAGCCAAAATCGTATGGCGAGCATAGAGATTATCCAGCCCCTCCTCCAGCATCATCTTCAACACTTCATTCAAACCAATGACCAGAGAGGCTGCCGGAGTCCAGGCTGTAGTATCTTTACCCTTCTGCTGGTTTTTTCGTTCTGTCGGCAAATCAAAGTAGAAAGTAGAGCATGAGGCCGATTCAGTAAGTCTCCAGGCTTTTTCAGAGAGTGCAATCATGGCCAGTCCTGGAGGCAGCATCAATGCTTTCTGTGAGCCGGAAATAACCACGTCGAGGCCCCAGTTATCCATTGGCATATCAATCACACCAAGAGCCGTAATAGCATCAACAACTGTTACGCAGGTATCATGCCCGGCGGTCAATCGTGCGATCTCACGAATCGGATGCTCGGTTGTTGTGCTGGTCTCGGAGGCCTGCACAAAGATACCTTTGGCCTGGGGGTGGGCGTTCAAGACCTTCCCGACAGTTTCAATATCAACCGCCTGACCCCACTCCACCTTTATTTCAATGGCATGAATCCCGTGCTTGGCAGCAATTTTGCCCCATCGTTCACCGAATTTTCCTCCATTGATATAAATGATGGTGTCGCCAGGAGAGCAAAGGTTGGTAACGGCTGCCTCCATCGCACCTGATCCGGATGAGGCGAGGATAAGGGCATCATTATCAGTCTGGATAATCTGCTCCAACATTTGTTTCGTTTCGGCAAAAATAGCCGAGAATTGCGGTGTGCGGTGATGGATCATGGGGTGTGCCATACGCAGTAACACACGTTCGGGCACAGCCGTTGGACCGGGTGAAAGAAGGTATTGTTTTAGCAAGGTTGAATGACTCCATACGATTATTTTGTAGTATTTTGTTGCGCAGGCATGCTATCGGCAGACATGGTCAGGTCAATGTACCAGGCCCATGATGGTTGAAAGAGGTTCGTTACCCCTGCCTGGGTGCATTGCACAGGCAGGAGTTATGGAACAAACAAGGGAGTGGTAGAATTCGTGAATAATGATGTCTAGGTTCATCCCCCAATGTCAAAGATGGAATTAAACTCAAGCTATGTTGAAACCTCTCGTGGGCTGGAAGAAGCTTGCCTACGCTTGTCTGATGCGCCCGTCCTGTGCATTGATACAGAATTTCACCGTGAGAAAAGTTTCTATCCGCAGCTGGGGCTGATCCAGGTGGGGAGTGATAGCGCCTGTTACCTTATCGATCCTTTGGCAATTCCTGATCTCGATATTTTCTGGCAACTATTGCATGATCCCGCACACCTGAAAGTATTTCACGCCGGCAGACAAGATATTGAAATTGTTCTACGCGCCTCGGGCGCAATCCCCTCTCCTCTTTTTGATACACAGCTTGCAGCCGCACTGCTCGGTCTGGGTGAGCAGGCCAGCCTGGCCAAGCTGGTAAACCTCATCCTTGGCGAATTTCTGCCTAAAGAGGAAACCTACAGCGACTGGATATCCCGACCCCTGACTGCAAATCAGATCACTTACGCAGCCAGTGATGTCATTTACCTCATGCCTGTCTACAAGGAGCTAAACAATCGCCTTCTGGCCAGCAACAGAGCACCCTGGCTGCAAGAAGAGCAAAATGAATTGTATAGTGCAGCCACTTACGAACCTGAAGATAGCACTTCTCTCCAGCGTGTGCGCGGGACGAACGGTTTGTCGCGTCATCAACTGGCCATTTTGCGTTCACTTGCAAGTTGCCGTGAACGTATAGCCAGGCAACGGAATAAACCGAGACGACATCTTATTTCTGATGAAGTCCTTACCTCCCTGGCCCGTATGCATAACCCTGATCCTTTATCTCTCCAGCATTTGCGAGGTTTGCCAAAACCGGTTTTGAAAAACTTTACTGATGAACTTCTTCATGCCTGGAGGGAGGGTTATGATTGCCCTCAATCAGACTGGCCACAGCCAAGACAGTCCCGACCCAGGAATTCCGGCATTAATCTGCGGGCTGAAATGTTATCTGCACTCGTCCGCTTTAAAGCAGATAAGGAGAAAATCGCCGCTATGCTTCTGGCAAAAAAATCTGACCTGGTAGAGCTGGCATCATGGGCAGGCTCTCCTGTTGATCCTCTGCCGGAAATTCCCTGTATGCAGGGCTGGCGAAAAGAGGTTGTCGGCGAAGATCTCTTGCGATTATTGCGTGGAGAGATTTCTTTGCGACTGGATCCTGAGTCTGGCCTGCCTGTACTTGATGAGAACTGTGTATATTAACACCTGCAAAAATCCATGAAGTTATGCTTCTCCATCGATGCCTTGTCATCGGCAGGCAATGCCGCCTGGAGACTTACTGATGATGGAGAAACCTGGCGTCAGGTCGTGTTTGCCGAAGACCTTCAATTACATGATGCTGAGTTCCATGATAAAAAGCTTATTACATCCTGGATAGGGAGACGATTAAGCCGCCATAAGCACTTCGGCCTGAAGCTCAGGGAAAAGTCTGGAAAATTTGATTTTCTGATGCGGGGTATTTTTGCGCATGCCATTGTCCACAGGCGCAGCCCCGCTCCGATACCCGATAAGAATCAACTTATTGATACTGTCAACAAAGCTGATCCAGGTCATCCATGGTTGATTTATCTGGATCTGGCCGGGAATTTCCAGGCTATCGATACAGACCGTGAAAGTATTATTGCCAATATCAGCATTGCAGTACGAGGCGAGATTGCCTCCAGCCCTGATTACGTTGGTAAAAAAGCGGCTGAAAACGTGTTCATGATGGATGAACTGTTTCGGCAGTTTCTTGGCGGCTGGTATACCCACCTTAAATCTCGCAGATCCGGTGTCTTTGTCCCTGATGTGGAAAAGCTGGCGGGTGAAACACAATTCCGGCAGCAGATTCTTGACTGGAAGCATGAGGGCTGATTCAACAGATGCGCGTCATCAGCTTCAACGCAAACGGGATACGCAGCAGTGAACGTAAAGGTTTTTTTGGCTGGTTAAAAAAGCAGGAGGCCGACGTTCTCTGTCTACAGGAGCTGAAGGCCCATGCCCATCAATTGTCAGAGGAGATGCAACATCCGGCTGGAATGCAGGGATATTTTCACTTTGCCAGGCGGCCAGGCTACTCAGGAGTAGCCCTGTATACCCGGAAACAACCGAACCATGTGCATATTGGCTTATCAGCTCTCGACGGTGATCACTGGGCGAATCCGGATGCCGAGGGCAGGTTTGTACAGGCTGATTTTGATACATTATCGATTATCAGCGTCTATTTCCCTTCCGGGTCGAGTTCGGAAGAACGCCAGGCTATCAAATTTATCTTTCTCGAACGTTTTTTACCCTATTTGAGAAAAATGAAGGCCAATGGTCGGGAAATAATGATCTGTGGTGACATCAATATTGCCCATCAAAGAATCGATCTGAAGAACTGGCAGAGCAACAGAAAGAATTCGGGTTTCCTACCCGAAGAACGTGCCTGGATGGACAGACTTTTTTCCTCGAATTTCATTGACACGTATCGGAGTCTCTATCCGGACAGAGAAACATATACCTGGTGGTCAAACAGAGGGCGTGCCCGGGAGAACAATGTAGGCTGGCGCATCGATTATAATATCTGTACGCCTGATCTGGCTGCCAGCGCAGACAAAGCCTTTGTTTATACAGGGGAAAGGTTTTCTGATCATGCGCCATTGATAACTGATTTTAACTTTATATTATGAAGTTATAAGAAATCATTAATGTGATTCATTATTTTAATGGATCTCCTGACAGGCCTTGCATTTCACTTGTGTCACGTTAATGACTGAGCAATCAAGACGTGCGGCTGACAAAGTCCCGCCCCAGACACAGCCGGAATCAAGACCCAGAACATTTTTCCGATCCAGAACAAGTCCCTTTGCTGCCCAGTGACCATAGACCACTCGACAATCCCGGGCCCATCGTTTTGGTTTCGCCTTGAACCAGGGCACTTCTCTGACTGAATCCGATGGTGAACTACGATTCTGCCAGTTGAAGAAAGCCTGAGCTGTGCAATAGCGGCTTCGTGTTAGCACGGCGGCCGTAAACAGTGTCTGTTCCCAGTCACCTTCGGGAGGATCCGAGCGTGGGAAAAGACGGCTATGCATCAGCGTACAAAACTCCGCCCACATATCTGATCGCAGCACTGCCTCAACCGCCCTGGCCCGACGTTTTGCTTTTTTCAGACTCCAGGCCGGGTGTAGTCCTGCATGCACCATACACCAGCCAAGACCCTTGTTATGATGCAAAACTGGTAGAAATCTTAGCCAATGAATCAGTTCATCAAAGTCCGGTGAGGTCAAAACATCATCGAGCGTATCGCGCCGATAAGGGGGTTCGCCCGCTGCCATGCCGAGCAGATGAAGTTCATGATTACCCAGCACCGCAACGCAGGCATCGTCAAGGCCTTTCAAAAACTGGAGAACCTTGAGTGAATCCGGGCCCCGATTAACCAGATCGCCAACGCACCAGAGCTGATCCTTTGCCGGATCAAAAGCAATTCGATCCAGCAACCTTCTCAGCGGCTCATAACAGCCCTGAATGTCACCAACAGCATAAACAGCCATTACTCTGGGGATTGTTGAATGATGTTGGGAACCTCGGCCAGAGCCTCAGCAAGCTTTGATGTCAGGCTACCCCCGGCCATCGCCATATCCGGCTTGCCTCCACCCTTGCCACCAACAATTGCAGCAACTTCCCGCACGATGTTGCCGGCATGAAAACGTGAGGTTAGATCTTTTGTAACCCCGGCGATCAGCAGGACTTTCTCGCCACGATTGATGCCAAAGACGATCACCCCGGACTTTAACTTTCCTTTTGCCTTGTCCATAAAGTCGCGCAGATCGGAAATGTCAGGGCCCACTTCGGCAGTCAGTAAGGTAGTTCCTGCACATGCCACAGTCTGTTTGATCAATGCATCAAGCATTATCGTGGACTGTCTGGCATGTACAGAGCCCAACTCCTGTTCTGCTTCTTTCAGCCTGCTTTGCAACACAGAAATAGCCTGAACCAACTCGGCTGGCTGCACCTTCAGCAAGCCGGCAGCTTTATTCATATTTTCTGAATCAAGTAAAAATGAATCATGTGCTGTTGAGCCGGTTACTGCTTCAATACGGCGAACACCGGCAGCGATTCCGGATTCTGAAACAATGCGGAAAGGGCCAATATCCCCGGTGCGCGACACATGCGTGCCGCCGCATAACTCGGTAGAGAAACCGGCGGAAACAACCCGCACTTCATCGCCATACTTTTCGCCAAACAAAGCCATTGCACCAGCCTCAACAGCAGCCTTCTGACTCATAACCTTCGTTTCAACAGGGCTGTTTTCCAAGATAGCTGCGTTGACGAGCCGTTCGATTTCAATTTTATCTTCATCTGCTAGTGGCCGAAAGTGACTGAAATCAAAACGCAGGCGATCGGGATTGACCAGGGAGCCGGCTTGTTTGACATGTTCTCCGAAAGTCTGGCGCAGTACTGCGTGCATAAGATGTGTCGCCGTGTGATTACGGCGAATAGCAGCACGGCGACTACCATCAACTATAAGACTGAGAACGGTGCCCCGATGTACCATTCCCTTTTCCACAATGCCGATATGCACATGCAAATCCTGAAGAAGCTTCTTTGTATCGCGCACACGAAAGATGCCCGTATTGCACTCTATTGTACCAGTGTCACCTGCCTGGCCACCTGACTCTCCATAAAATGGCGTCTGGTTTGCAATCAACCAGCCTTCGTCACCCTCATTCAGGAGCTCAACCGGTTTTTCTCCGTCCAGAAGAATGCCAGTTGCCACACCTTCGGCTGACAGTGTCCTGTAGCCCAGAAAATCAGTCGGCCCATGCTTTTGGCGCAGTTCGAAAATGGCTTTTGGTACTGACTTCTCACCCGAACCTCCCCAGGCTGCTCTTGCCCGCATGCGTTGTTCTTCCATGCAGAACTCGAATCCAGCCATGTCCAAACCAACGCCCTGTCCTTTTATAATATCTGCTGTCAGATCCACAGGAAAACCGTAAGTGTCATACAGGGTAAATAGAACCTTCCCGGGGATTTTTCCACCCTCTCCTGCCGTATCAATTGCCTGCTGAACCAGTTTCAGCCCCTTATCCAGAGTCTTGATAAAACGCTCTTCCTCAATGTGGATAATTTGTTCGATGCTGTTTTTATTCTCTACCAGTTCGCAAAAATGTTCTCCCATCTCTAATACCAGAGGATCTACAAGCTTGTAGATAAAGGCCTCATTCATGCCCAGGAGGCGTCCATGCCTGCAGGCGCGGCGCAAAATGCGACGCAATACAAATCCTCTGCCCTCATTGGAAGGTAAAACTCCGTCAGCAAGTAAAAAAGAAATGGAGCGAAGGTGATCAACAATAACGCGAAGGCTGATATCGGTTTTCTCGTCATTGCCATATACGCAGTCGGTAACGCCGGAGGCGGCGCGGATAAGATTGCGGAATAGATCTATATCATAATTGTTGTGGACCCCTTGCAAAATTGCAGCTATACGTTCAAGCCCCATTCCGGTATCCACACACGGCTTTGGAAGACCTGTACGCTTTCCCGACTCACCCTGATTGTATTGCATAAAAACCAGATTCCAAATCTCGACAAAACGATCACCATCCTCGTCCGGACTGCCCGGAGGACCTCCCGGAACTTCGGAGCCATGATCAAAAAAGATTTCAGAACACGGGCCGCAGGGGCCTGTGTCTCCCATACTCCAAAAGTTATCTTTGGCCCCTATGCGGGCAAACTGTTCGGGCGAAACGCCAATATCCTTCAACCAGATATCAGCGGCCTCATCATCTTTCTCATAAACGGTTACGAACAATCGTTCAGGATTAATGCCGAGTTCTACTGTCAGAAATTCCCAGGCATAATGAATGGCCTCATGCTTAAAATAATCCCCAAAAGAAAAGTTTCCGAGCATTTCGAAAAACGTGTGGTGCCGGGAGGTTCGCCCTACATTTTCAAGATCATTGTGTTTACCACCTGCACGTACACATTTCTGACTGGATGTAGCTCGGTTGCACGAACGCTGACTATTCCCCTGAAACACGTTCTTGAACTGCACCATCCCGGCATTGGTAAACAACAGCGTCGGATCGCCAGCCGGAACCAGGGAACTTGACGAAACAACTTCATGGCCGCGTTTGGCAAAAAAATCCAGGAAACGGGTTCGGATTTCTGATGTCTTCATCTTATCCCTCACCTTCATTCATTACGCCAACAATGGTAGCAGTATCAAATCCTTTGTTCTTCAAATATCTGGCATGTTTCCGCCACTGATGTTGATCCGTCAGATGGAGAAGTTGAGGATCACGTCTGGCTAAAAGTTTTCTGCAAGCTTCAACTGCATCATATTCTTCCACGATAGCAGCCAGCGTGCTCTGGATTTCAGTTTCCCTCACGCCTCGCCCCTTCGCCTTTGCCGCAGCCAGCCACGGGGTGTCCCCCCTTCGCATACGGTCACGAAAAAAAGCACAGGCAAAACGATTCTCACTGAGATAGTCGAGTTCGATAAGACGATTCAGAACCTGCCGGATGCAGGTTTTGTCAAAATCCCGGGTTAGCAGGCGAGAACGCACTTCCTCTTCGCAATATTCGCGTCGGGCGAGAAGGCGTAGCGCATACCGCAAGGCCTGCTTTAAGTCTTCTTCAGCATTTTCTTCTTTTGGCTCGTAATCAGGAACCATGCTTCAGCCCCGGGATGCTTTAGAACCTATTCGTTCTTTGTTTTTTTGATTTGCAAAGCGGGAAGATCCAGTTTCTGGCGAATAGAGGACTCAATCTCCTCCATCTTTTTCGGATGCTCGCGCAAAAAACGGATCGCATTGTCTCTCCCCTGACCAATACGTTCCGTTTCCAGCGCATACCAGGCTCCACTTTTATTCACCAATCCATGCTCTACACCAAGGTCAAGCACTTCACCGGCATGAGAAATACCCTCACCGTAGACAATGGTAAACTCCGCCCGCTTAAAAGGCGGAGCCATTTTATTTTTCACTACCTTTGCCCTGGTATCATTTCCAAGAATTTCTTCACCTTTCTTAACCGCTCCGATCCGGCGCACATCAAGCCGAACAGAGGCGTAGAATTTCAAGGCGTTACCACCGGTGGTTGTTTCCGGATTTCCAAACATGACACCGATCTTCATTCGGATCTGATTAATAAACACGACGATCGTTTTAGTTCGGGAGATACTTCCCGTAAGTTTACGCAATGCCTGCGACATCAGTCTGGCCTGGAGCCCCATATGGGAATCTCCCATATCGCCTTCCAGCTCGGCTCTGGGGGTCAGAGCCGCTACAGAATCAATCACGATAATATCCAGGGCGCCGGAACGAACCAGCATATCCACAATCTCCAGCGACTGCTCACCTGAATCAGGTTGAGAGACAAAAAGATCGTCCACATTTACACCAAGATTTTCGGCGTAGTTAACATCGAGCGCATGTTCCGCATCCACGAAGGCAGCTGTGCCACCCAGTTTCTGCGCTTCAGCTATCGCATGCAGGGCCATGGTCGTTTTTCCGCAAGATTCCGGGCCGTATATTTCAACCACTCGCCCCCTTGGATAGCCACCGATGCCCAGAGCCGCATCAAGGGCCAGGCTGCCAGAAGAAACTACCTCTGCCGCCACCTTGGCCTGATCACCCATGCGCATGACTGTTCCCTTGCCAAACTGGCGTTCGATTTGACTGAGTGCTGTTTGTAATGCTGTATCTTTATTGGACATGATTTCCCCTCACTGTTTTTCGAATATTAACATAGCCCACGCGCCTGCAACAGTGTGCCAGCTTTCGCAAATTACAATCTTACTCTCTTTTCCAAACCTGTCAGGAAAGCTCCGGCGCGGCGAAGAAACTCATTTTCCTCGACCACAAAAAGACTTTGCCAACAAAAATATCTCGCTGGAAGCACTTCGGCTGGCTGCTGGCTTGATGACCTTCACTTTCCTGAAAAAACCGGTCAGATCTCGCCTGAAGGTATCAAAACCATCGCCCATAAACGTCTTTAAAAGAAAATTTCCGTCATCGCGCAGGTGATTGACAGCAAAATCGAAGGTGATTTCATTGAGGTTTATCATGCTGGCCTGATCCACGAGTTTATTACCACTCATTTCGGGCGCCATGTCGGAGACTACAAGATGAGCCTTTCTTCCGGATAATACTTCTTCAAGTTTTTGCCGGGATGCACTGGCTGAGAAATCCAGCTGAATAAATTGTACGCCTGAAAGAGGTTCCATCGGTAGCACATCAACACCTATAACCATGCCCTTCTCCCCTTTTCCTGCAGCCAGCTCCTGGCACCACGATCCGGGGGCACAGCCCAGATCAACGATCACTGCATCGCTTCCTGGCAGTAAGTCGTGTTTACTCATGATTTCTGTAAGCTTGAATGCGGCCCGCGATCGCTTGCCCTCAGCTTTCGCTTTTTTTACATAGGCATCATTTGTATGCCGCCGATACCAGTTACTACTTTTTCCCATATCCTCTCTCAATAAATATTTCCGGCTCTACAAATTGCTCACAGAAGGCTTTCATATGTCTCAATCCATCTACACTGAATTCTTTCAGAATTGTAACGCTGACAGACCCAGTTCTTCAGTTGCGCGCCCCTATTTTGCCTCTCTTCATCACTCCAGCTGGTTGCCTTTTTAAGAGCCTTTACCCAGTCATCAAGATTTGTATCAATCAACATACCGCCCGCCTCCTGCCAGCCATCCAGGCCTGCTTGCGGTGTGGTCAGAACAGGCAAATTGCACAGGGACGCCTCCATATTCACCAGCCCCATAACCTCGGATGATGAGGGAAGGCAGAAAAGATCAGCATTGAGATACTGCCGCCACTTTTTCCTGCCATAAACAGGGTCAAGGAAGGCAATTCGATCCCTGCAACCCATACTCTGAATGAGTTTGCTTATCTTCTGGCGATAACCTGGATGATCATCGGGCCCAGCAATAACCAATTGCCATGATTCTGGAGGGTTAGCTTTAGCAAACGCCCTGATCAGCAGTTCGATACCTTTGCGATAATCAAGCCTGCCGAGGAATAGAATTGTTCTCTTTTTCTCTGTCTTTTCTCTGGCCGGAATAGAAAGCACCTCCCTATCAAACGCCTTCACATCAATAGGGTGAGGAATAACTTCGATCCTGTTTTTCTGACAGGTGAGTCGAATGATATCCGCCTCTACGTTGGTAATGGCATGCAAGGCAGTGGCACTTCTGAGCAGGTTATTAGCTATCAGAGCCCGGTACAGCCTTTTCTTCCAAAGTGATGTTGAACCTCCGGCAGAAGACGCCAGAGCTGGCATCAGTTGACCATGTGGACTGACAATACAGGGGACACTCAGCTTTCTGGCGTACCTGACTGCAAGGTACTGGGGAGCTGTCCAGACACCATGAATATGAATGATCACCTTAGGTCCGGTTAATATATTTCTGATCGATGTATTCAAATGCGGTGACCAGCGCCAGATAGTTCCCCACTTTGCAGGTCTGCAGGTGACAACATGAACCCCTTCCGGAACCGGAAGATGCTCCTCTGCAGTTTGCAACAGGACAACATCCCAGCCGATGCTTGCCTGCCACCGGATCTGGGAGGCCACCATAACGGGGATCCCTCCTCCTTCACGGGTAAAATCTTCCAGAATATGTATGATTTTCATTTCGGTGAGGCTAGAACAAACAGTGTTTCGCCTCCAAGCAAACGTACTCCGGCATCCTTGTTCAAAGCATAGGCCAATACTCTGGGTAAAAGTGCCAGCCTGCTTCTCCATGAAGACCGTGGTCCGGATCGGGCCAGGCCGGAGTAACTCCACTGATCAATGCGATACCCGGCTTCATTCAGCAGTTCAAGGGCAAGATTCTTTGTGAAATAGTGAATATGGCCAACCTGTCTCCGTGCTTCCAACACCGGCGTTTCCCTCAAAATATTTTGCGCCGACAAATCCAGCGGAAAATGTAGCAGGATATGTTCGGACCATGGCTTCAGCCCTTCCAGAAATGTCCAGGGGTCAACAACATGCTCAATGACATCAAGCACCAGCAACAGATCATATCGTTTTCTGTTTAAATTGAAGAAATCGCCCATCTGAAAATGAATGTCCAGGTTGCCATGATCCTCCCAAAAGCAGGCGGCATCGGGCGCAATATCAAACCCGAACAGATCTACATTCGGATATACTGAGCGGAGACTCGCCAGTACGCCTCCGGCACCACAGCCAACCTCGCAAACTGAATCAGGGCTCAGCCCGACACCCGAAAGCATTTCCACAACTTTCTGCGCCTTCCACGGACTGTCTTCAATATCCCAGCTCGGATTATCACGAAGATATTTTCCTGATGTGTATTGGGCATCAGGCCGTTTTAATGACACGCTTTATCTCTCTGCACATCTTTGATGCACAACAGATGAAAAGCTTGCTCGGATCTGTTTCTAACAAAAGGCTGAGACAAGCGAGACAGCATAGTCCAGAAGATAAGTGGTCGGAAACGTGGAAGGGCAAACGCCCCCCTCAATGGTTTCCAGCCACTCACACCTATAACATCATACCCCATTTCACGCATCTCTTTACCCTGCCATCCGGACAAATGCCGCTGGTAAACGTTCCCGCTATGTTCTGCCTGTGGCAGGAATCCATTAGGAGTCATAACCACAACCCTTTTTTTTGCAATCCTCTCCATTTTTCGTAAAAGTTCGATCCCTTTTTGTTTTTCAAAATGTTCAATGACATCGATTGCGATTACACAGTCAAAAGAACGGTCGTCAAACTTCTGGTCAATTTCCAGTAAATCTGCATGAACATAGTCATTATGAATCTTTCTCTCTACACTCTTCTCCAGGCTGGGAAAAAATCCATCTACTCCTACGGAGTGATCAAATTTCCTGTCCAATAAATAAATAGGGGATGAAGAACCGCAGCCGACATCAAGAACGGTACTTGCAGGGCCGATTGCAAAATTAAACTCCTGAAGAAATGATCCAAACCAACGGTTAGTGGTCTCTGTCAATACTCTTTTTGCTGTCTTATTTACCTTGACACCACACATTCGTGTCACCGCCCTGAAACACATAATATTAGCGATTACTATGGTTATAGTAGCTGATATTGCAGCGCCAACAACGCCAAAAAATAAAATCAGGAGAGGAGCAATAAGCAAATTAAGCGATGCTGACAAGGCGATAATTCGATGATAGGTCTGCCCCAAACCACTCATAATCAGAATTGTACCCAATGTTCCTGCCGCACACAGAAACAAGCGCCCCAGCGCTAAAACCTGAAGAGCAGGAGCTGCAAAAATAAAGTCACTTCCAAAAATAGCTATAATTTCTTCAGGAAATCCTACTATGATGATAAACATGGGCAGGCTAACCAACACCGCGATAAAGCTGGCTTTCTTTGCCAGAGACCATAGTTTATCCAACTTCCCTTCCTCGCATAAAACAGCAAATTGTGGAGATAAAACATTATTTAAGGCAATAACTACAAAGCCAAAAAGAAAAAGCATCTTGATTGCAGCTGCATATCCGGCAACAGCTTCCGAACCAAGAAGCACTCCAAGTAAAATCGTTTCAGAAAACCCAAGCCATGAAGAGATTAATGCGGCAGATGCAATTGGAGTTGCTGTTGAGAACATCTCCCGGTAACTGAATTTAGGTTGACTTGTACCAATAACGGTAAATTTTTCTCTCTCATAAATCCAAAAGACCACCAATCCAAATACAGCTGTAACAAAACAGGCGAGAAGAAAAGCATTCACTGCTGAAGATGTCGAAGAAGCATCTCCATTTATCAACAAAAGCAGCAGGGCACAAAAAGGAATGGAAATAGTCTGGAGGACTGTGGCATAAACATGTTTTCCGGTAGCTCTAATAGACTCAGCTAGATATTGAATGACAGAAAACGGGCCTATTGACCATATAAAAAGCTTCAGTAGAGGAAGTAAATTCAGGTTTTCAATATAGCGACTGCCAATGGGTTCCAATAATATTAGGAGCAACAATGAAATAAGAAAGCTGATGCCAATAACCAACACCAGACCTTTTATGAAGGTGGCTCGATAATGAACCCATTCTGACCTGGCTGCATAGCCAGCCAGCTTTCTGAGCGCCACTTGATCCATTCCCCATCGTGAAGCTGTTGAAACAACAAGCAGCATAGCATAGCCGAATGAAAACATACCAAATCCATCGACACCGATGTATCTGGCCAGAATCAAAAAAAAACCAAACTGAAGCAATGCTCCAATTATTCTGACAGCGAATACTTTTCCTGCCTTCCTCGTCAACCCATCTCCCAACTTTAAGGCATCGAGAAGAAATCTCCTGAGAAATAAAAGGATTCTATTCTCCATTGCAACTCACCTTGATAGTTCTTTGTTTTAGTGGCTGATATCGGGCAGTTTCCATCAAATGGAGATCAAAAATCACTATGGAGTGCACGCTGAAAATCATTTCTCAACTACGCAAAGCAAACGAAAAAAAGACTGAATTTTCACCAGACGTTTAATGCACAGACCATTTTTTTCTGCTTTTAAAAAAAAGCCCGTAAGCAAGCCTCTGCAGGGACAGAACAGAAAAAAGACTGCCAGGTTGGTTTATCAAAGCTTGCCGG
Source organism: Mariprofundaceae bacterium (assembly GCA_046753585.1). Classification (GTDB taxonomy): domain Bacteria; phylum Pseudomonadota; class Zetaproteobacteria; order Mariprofundales; family Mariprofundaceae; genus CAYLYU01. The sequence continues at coordinate 8,809 of JBHHTX010000005.1, read as the reverse complement.
ATACGACCAAGTGCCTTGCTGTATCTACCTGAGCGAAAATGCAATGAGGCAGAAAACAAACAGGCACTGCTCATTGACTTTCCCCGTAATGCCATCAACTCTGGAGACAAACCATCCATACTGAAAAAACGGGATAGCACATCAATAACCTCATCTGATTTTTCTTCATCCACAAAACCGCAGGTTTGGGAGGCTGAATGGACACGAAACTTTGCCAGTGGCTTCGATATTCTGATAAAGGAACCAACGAGCCCCAGTCGCAGCCAATAATCGTAATCAGGAACCTGATTCAACCTCACATCCCAATGTCCTGCCTCCAGAAAAGCCTGCCGACGAAAAATCACTCCGGGCCCAGGAAAACACAGGGTCCGGGTCAACATCTCCACATAATCATAATCGGGGGCATCATATCTTCCTGTGACACTTGAAGAATCATCCATAAGATAGTAATCACAATATGAAAGAACAGCAGCATCATTATGTTTAAGTGATGATACTGACGCGCTTACAGCATTTGGCAACAAAGCGTCGTCGGCACTCAGGTATCCCAGCAACTCACCCTTTGCTATATCCCAGCCTTTGTTAAGAGTAGCTGCCTGACCTATATTGGCATGACTTGCCCGGAAGAATTTTCTCTTGTCTTCTTTCAGTATATCCGAAGTTTCATCTGTTGAGCCGTCATCAAGAACGATGAGCTCGATAAGAGGGTAATCCTGACACAGGACGCTATCTATAGCTTCCTTCAAATACCTGGCGCAATTGAAGGCCGGGATTACGATGGAGACGACAGGAAGGTTCGCGTTCAACTGCGCATCAGTCGCAATGAAGAAAAACAAGAGTCAGATCATCATCCCGGGCTGGCTCGCCAAACTGTTTCAGATCTCTCATTATTTTTTCAGGTAATAAAGCAGGTTCGATTAAACGATGTCTGCTCATCCATTCTTCCATTCGGCGCATACCAAATAGACTATTTGCATCAAGGCGCGAACGGATATCCGTCAATCCGTCAGAAAAAACTGCCAGCAAATCACCTTCTTTTAATTCCAGTTCATTTATTTTTGGAGTTAGCACAGGCTGTAATCCAAGAGGTGGATCCGAGGCCTCAAGCAACACGGTTCTGTTTTCCGCAGCCCGCACGGCGGGTAAATGTCCTGCATTTATCCAGCGGAGAGAGGAAGATTGCGGCCTAATTTCCGCGATAAAAGCCGTAACAAACTGACCACGTTTCATGATTCGAAACAGGGAATGATTCATAAACGCCGGAATTTTCTCAAAGGAGTGTCCTGAATCGGAAAGCGTATTCAGCATTGCATGCAGATTTGAAACAGTAAGCGCGGCCGGATAACCCTTGCCCGAAACATCCGCTACAACAAGCCATAAACGCCCGTCAGGCAACTCGATAAAATCGTAATAGTCTCCTCCTACTTCATAGCAACTTTCCTGAATGGCAAACAATGAATAACCGGAAATATCCGGGGCTTTTGCCGGCAGGAGACCCTTCTGGATCTCTGCAGCAATCTGCAAACTATCTTTCATGTCGGCGCGTTCCTGTAAACCTTCCAGTGCTGTGTTCAGAGATCTTCCCATTATTCCGGTTTCATCATCGCTCAGGATTGCCACCCGGTGATTGAACTGCCCTGTTCTAATGGACTGAATGCCCAGCGCAAGCTCGCCGAAGACCATCTTCAGCAGACGGCTCATGGTATGAACCAGATAGGAGCCAATAATAAACACACCGAAGAACATAATGGTCATCTGGGCAAAAATAATCTGTCGATCACCAGGATCCTGAAGTCCCTTACCAAGGAAGAAAAACAAGGCCATCAGGGCGATAGGAATGATGCTGGTCAGCAGAAAAAGAAGCCAGGGACGTCTGCTAACACTAATCAGGATATCACGGGTTTCTTCATGGTTCAGATTGTCAGAGAAAACACCAAAAACACTCAGTTTCTTTCGAAGTCGTGTGGTAAATATCAGGGTTTGCGCAAAGCCAATAGCTGTTGAAACACAGATGAAGGCAAAACAGGACATAACACCAGTCGCCACAAATAAAGTCTTTGTTGAATCCTTTAAGGGACCGGAGTCAAACGGAACCAGTGTCAGAATGATATAGCTTGCAAAAAGTGTTCCAACAAGAAGAAATGCCCCGGAAACCCTGTAAGGCAATCTGGATATTTCAGACTGCAGTAAGCGGGGACGGGCAAGCAAGCCAGGAGACCATCTCTTCATCATTGCTGCGATTGGTTCGAAGGCCCATAGCGCAGCAAGGGAAAAAACTGTGATATAAATGGAAAGGTCAGTAGCTACAATCATCAGATATTCTGGCCCTGCATTCCAGCCTCCACCACTAACGATATTCCCGAGAGGACCGGCAAGATAAACAAGCACGACCGGCCACAGGGTTGAAATGAAGGCCAGGCGTGAAACACCGTCCGGAGAAGCGGCAGATGCCGATGTTTGCGAAGTCATGTCGGAAACATACTAGCCGGAAGAGCACCAGTCATGCATACATAGTTTTATAAATTATCTGATCCAGCTTGATTTCTTATTTATTCCTTTAATTTCCAGCCAACATGCCACAAACCCCAACAGGCTGCTGCGCAGAACAGCGTCGCACCACCAACCACCCACAGGGAAGTATACGGGTTTGTGTCCCCTACTCCGATGAATCCATATCGGAACCCGTCGATCAGATAGAAGAAAGGGTTGAAATGGTTTACATCTTGCCAGAAAGGTGGCAATTGCTTGACCGAATAAAAAACACCGGAAAGAAATGTCAGCGGCATAATAACAAAGTTATTAATCAAGGCCATATCATCAAATTTATCTGACCACATGCCAGCGATCAGGCCTAGCCCTCCCATCAGGATACTGCCACATATGCCATAAAGAAAAATAAGACCAAGGTGGTTGAATGCCAGCGTAGCAAATGGAGCAAGTACAGCCAGCAAGACGGTAGCAACAATCAGCGCACGCACGATAGCAGCGGCCAGAAAGGCCCCCACCACTTCAAATGCGGATAACGGTGCCATAAGCAGATAGATATGCACATTCATCACCTTGCCGACAATCATGGAACTTGAGGTGTTGGCAAATGCGTTCTGTAGCATGGACATCATTATCAAACCAGGGATAAGGAAACTGAAATAATCCACATCCAGGCCTGGCACAGAACGATCACCCATGGCATAGCGGAAGATTAGCAGATAGAGAATAGCGGTTAACGCCGGTGCCACAATCGTTTGCATTTTCACATTCATAAAGCGGCGGGTTTCTCGCACAAACAAAGTCCATATTCCACGCGGATTGGTGAGCATAATTTCTAATCCCGCGTCAGGCGCATGAAAACATCTTCCAGATCTTCCTGACGCACACCGGCATCGTTTGGCGGGCCGAAACGTGTCACCGCCGCTTGATAAGCCTCATGGAAGCTGGACTTGAAGCTACTACCATGATGCAGGGTCAGGCACACACCTTTGCCATTACTGCGTGGCTGAAAATGACCAAGGGCAGCAACATCTTCCTGGGTAAGGGTGAAGCCTTCACCGTAACTCAGCCATAGATAGCGACCGGCAATCTCGCGCATCAGTTCGCGCATCGGGCGATCAGCCACCACCCGGCCATCATCAATGATGGTCACGTGGTCGCACAATTCCTCAGCCTCCTCAAGGTAGTGTGTCGTTAACAAGATGGTCGTACCCTCTGCATTTAACTCACGCATAAATGCCCAAAGTCGCCGTCGAACCCCTACATCCACGCCGGCAGTAGGCTCATCCAGAATCACCAGTGGTGGCTTGTGTACCAATGCCTGGGCTACCAGCAGGCGGCGACGCATGCCTCCAGAAAGCTGTCGCGTGTTTTTGTCAGCATGTTCTTCCAGTTCCAGTCTTTCCAGCAGTATATTCATCCATTCGGGATCAGGGCGGCGACCATATAAACCGCAACTGATCCTAAGCACCTCACGGATCGAAAAAAACGGATCAAAAGCTATCTCTTGTGGCACCACTCCCATATTTTTCTTGCACCAGATCTTATCCTGAAAAACATCGTGACCAAACAGGCTTGCCGAGCCACTGCCTGGTCGTACGACATCCGCCAGGATATTGATCATGGTGCTCTTGCCTGCTCCATTTGGACCAAGCAGGGCATAGAAGCTGCCCTTGGGAACTGTTAGCGATACACCCTGAAGAGCCACTTTATTATTGCCATAGATTTTATGCAGGTCACTAACCTGTAAAGCAGGATCAGTCATCCAAACGGGGCGCTAAAAAAGCCGCGTCAAAAAATCCCGAGATTGCCCTCAGTATCCTGCATTGGCACAGCCACCACTCTCGGAGGGGGTAAAAGACTGACCGCAACCGCAGGTTGAGCCGACATTGGGGTTACGTATAACAAAGGATGAACCCTGAAGCGATTCCTGGTAATCGATTTCAGAACCTTTTAGCAAATCCATACTCATAGGATCCACCAAGAGTTTCACGCCGTGATCTTCAATTGTTGTATCCTCGTCGTTGATCTTCTCGTCAAAGGTAAACCCATATTGAAAGCCGGAACAGCCACCCCCGGAGACGAAAACACGTAAATTGATTTTTTCGTCGTTCTCTTTCTCCAATAGCTTTTGAACTTTTCGTGCTGCATTTTCTGTTAGACTAAGTGAAATAGACGAAGGCATTGCAACTCCTGTTTCCCGTTTTATTTTACTCTAGGTGGCTGTCGGACTTATGAGAGATCTACTGTGCGGCAGAAACAGCGGCCCAAGCCCGACAGGCTTCTTGGTAGTTTCATTATTAACAATAAACTTGATTGCTGCAAGCTCTGCTTGCAGGTCGTGCCCTGCTTTCTTATGCTCCACTGTGCAAAAGGAGAATTCATGGACGTCTCGGAATTACTGGCATTTACGGTCAAGAGCAAAGCCTCCGACTTACATATTTCATCATCAGAACCCCCTTTTCTGCGTATCCACGGCGACATGACACGTATTAAAATGCCACCGCTGGATAGTAAAGATGTCCAGAATATGATCTACGATATCATGACTGACAACCAGCGAAAACGTTTTGAAGAGCATCTCGAACTGGATTTCTCCTTCTCTCTGGGCGATATCGCCCGCTTCCGTGTGAACGCTTTCTGGCAAAACCGGGGAATGAGTGCCGCTTTCCGGGTGATCCCAAAAGACGTATTTAGCCTCGAGCAACTCAACTGCCCCAAAATATTCAAGGAAATTGCCATGACGCGCAGAGGGATTTGCCTGGTCACCGGCCCGACCGGATCCGGCAAATCAACTACGCTGGCAGCTATGGTTGATCACCGTAATCAATGCGAACGGGGACATATTCTCACCATTGAGGATCCCATTGAGTTTGTTCACAGTTCCAGGAATTGCCTGGTCAGCCAACGTGAGCTTGGACCGCATACCCATTCATTTGCCAATGCCCTAAGAAGTGCCCTGCGTGAAGATCCGGACACTATTCTTGTGGGCGAATTGCGGGATCTGGAAACGATTCGCCTGGCGCTTACCGCTGCAGAAACAGGACATATGGTGTTTGGCACCCTGCATACATCTTCAGCCCCAAAAACCATCGACCGTATCATTGATGTTTTTCCGGCAGCTGAAAAAGATATGGTTCGGGCTATGCTTTCTGAGTCTCTGACTTCTGTCATAGCGCAAGCACTGATCAAAACAACGGATGGAGCCGGCAGGGTAGCTGCACATGAAATCATGCTGGGAACTCCCGCTATACGAAATCTGATTCGCGAAAACAAGGTTCCTCAGATGGTCTCGATTATTCAAACCGCTTCGCGCGAAGGCATGCAGACCATGGATGCATCACTTCAGAACCTGGTTAAATTAAGAAAAATTTCCCAACAGGCAGCCCTGGAACGCGCAACGAACAAGCGACTGTTTGGCGGAGGGGGTTTGTAACAATGGCTAAATTAAGCATCAAGCAATTGTTAACTATTATGGTGCGCAAAGATGCCTCTGATTTGTACATCGCATCCGGTTTTCCGCCTGCTTTTCGTATCAATGGCGTTGTTTACCCGCTTAAGCAAGAGGCTCTTGATGCCATTACCTGCGAACAGCTGGGTATTTCCTGCATGGGCGAAAAACAGCGTGCTGCTTTTGCCACAGACTACGAGATGAATCTGGCCCTGCACTACCCTGAGCTGGGTCGCTTCCGGGTAAATATCTTTCGCCAGCGCGGTAATATCGGTCTGGTTATTCGTCAGGTAAAAACGCAGATACCCACCATTGATGAATTAGGGCTCCCTCCTGTCTTCAAGGAACTTTCTTCAAGTAAACGAGGTCTTATTATTGTAGTTGGGGCAACAGGTTGTGGTAAGTCTACTTCTCTTGCAGCCATGATTGACTGGCGCAACAGTCGGCAGGCAGGACATATCATCACGATTGAGGATCCCATTGAGTTCGTACATGAGCATAAAAAATCAGTGGTTACCCAGCGGGAAGTCGGCACTGATACACACGACTACAAAGTAGCGCTGAAAAACACACTGCGACAGGCCCCGGATGTTATTTTAATTGGTGAAATCAGGGATCGCGAAACAATGGAGCATGCCCTTGAGTTTGCTGAAACCGGGCATTTATGCATGGCAACACTGCATGCCAATAATGCTAATCAGGCTATGGAACGGATCATTAATTTCTTCCCTCAAGAAATGCATGCACAGGTCAACCTGAATATAGCCCTGAACCTCAAGGCGATTCTTTCCCAGCGACTTATTCGAACCGTCAACAAGACACGTATAGCTGCAATCGAGATACTGATTAACACACCGCATATTGGCGACCTGATCATGAAAGGTAAAATTAGCAACATCAAGAGTGCAATGGCTTCAGGTCAAACCCATGGCATGCAGACCTTTGATCAGCATTTAATGAAACTCTGGAAAGAAGGACATATCAATGAAGAGGAGGCTCTCCGGCAGGCAGACTCCTACAATGATATGCGCCTGAATATCAAAATGTCGAAACTGGAAGGTTCTGACGAGAATTCGCATCTGGATCAGCTTAGCAGCGGAGTTGAACTCGATATCGATAAGGATGACAGGTTCAGTTTTTAATGAGTGAACGGAATCTGATTGATAACCTTCTGCGAACAGCCTGCAAAAACGGGGCTTCCGATCTGATGGTTCGAACCGGTGACCGTATAAGATTTCGTATAAATGGCGCTATTGTCTGTGCACCTGTTGACAGGATTCAGCCTCCTGACCGGGAAGGTGTGATCAACATGGTTCGGCATTTACTACGTGCATCGAACGAGACAGAAGATATCGAAATGGTTCAGCATCTTGATTTTCATTATACGCTTGAAGGCATCGCTCATTTTCGCATCCATATCATGCGTACCTGTAACAATTTTGGTTTGGTTGCACGGGTTATTCCTCAGCAGCCTCCCAGCGTTGAGCAATTGGATCTTCCAAATATTCTTCACACTATAGCCAAATATCGTAACGGGCTTATTCTTGTTGCCGGCACAACAGGCTCTGGAAAATCAACAACGATGGCTGCAATGATCGCCCAGATCATTAAAGAAAGGCCGGTACATGTCGTTACACTGGAAGACCCCCTGGAGTTCCGTTATGGAACCAGCTTCAAAGGTACTGTCTGCCAGCGGGAAGTCGGTCGCGATGTCGCTGATTATTCCCGTGGCCTGGTCGATGCCATGCGGGAATCCCCCGATGTTATTCTGGTCGGTGAGGCACGTAACCGCGAAGTTCTTCAAGAAGCGATCATCGCTGCTGAAACCGGGCACCTGGTCATGGCTACTGTCCACTCCACCACGGCAATCGGTACCATGCAACGATTCATGTCAGCATTTGCTCTGGATGAACAGGATGCGATTCGTGAGCGTCTCGCTGAAAACCTTCGTGCCATTATCGTGCAAAAATTATTACCGTTAAAGAACGGAAGAGGAAGAGTAGCGGCCCTGGAGATCATGATTCGCAATGCCGTTATCAAACACTTTATTCTGGATCCTGAACGCTGGAGGGAAATCCCCAAGGCGATGGAAGAAGGCAGGGATTTGTTTGGTAGCCAAAGTTTTGACCAGCATCTGGAACTTTTGGTCAAGTCAGATAAGATCGAATATGAAGAAGCCCTGGCCAACGCAGTATTCCCTGAAGACTTTGCCATGCGTATAGGTAGTAGAGCATAGGATTTCACGTCTAAATTTATAAGTAATCCCAGATAAACACTTCAGGATGAAAGTGCCAGCAATGCCTTTCTCACCTCGTTGTTCCAAAACTTGATGCTTGCCTTGTCAATGGCATGCCCGGGCACGTGCATCATTTTTCCAAAGCTAATTTTGCCACGTCCTCTACGAAAAAAAGAGGGCCACATATGTTGCTGATCAAAAGGCCAGACACCCGTAACACGAAAAGGCAGGATGGGTGCACCTGTCTCCAGAGCCAGAGCCACAGCGCCGGGTAATACGCGCTTCAAAGGAATTCTGGGATTGGCTGCACCCTCAGGGAAGATGCATAACACTTTGCCCTGTTGCAGGGCTTGGCTTGCATCTGCAAGAGCCCTCCGGTTGATACCGCCGGGCTTGACCGGAATAGCGCCAACATAGTTAAAAAACCAGCGAAAATACCACATGGAATTGTAATATTCTCTCGTCATCAGAAAGTGCAGATGCCTGTCAACAACTGCCTGCACCAGTAAAGGATCAACACCCGAGCGGTGATTGCCAACCAAGATAAGCGGGCCTTCCGGCAAACTGTATGCCTCTGATGACAAACGCTGCCACCATCTGCAATAGCAATTATTGAGGTAATACATCCAGGAATG
>JBHHTX010000004.1:0-27448 GCA_046753585.1 Mariprofundaceae bacterium | reverse complement strand
GGGGAAGAAGTTTCCCGCCTGGCCCTGGATTTTTTTGACCAAAGCATGGATCTGCATCATATGGATAGCGACGACAGATTACTTCTGGAGATTGCTGCGCTGACACATGAACTTGGCATGTATGTCCGCGTTGGTGGACATCACCGTCACGCCGCCTATCTCATCTCAGCCTCCCCCCTGATTGTTCTGGACAAATACGAGAAGTTAATATTATCACAAATAGTACGCTATCAGCGCAAAGCGGAACCTTCCGAATCACATCCGGAATTCCAGCGGTTAAAACGTGAAGAAAAGAAAAAAGTCTGGCAACTAAGTGCCTTGCTGCGCGTCGCCATAGCCCTGAATAAGGATCGGCGCAGTCGAGTCAAGAATATTAAAGTTAACATTGATAAAAAGTCAGTGACGTTATACCTGCCTGATAGTAGCGACATGTTGCTGGAGCGCTGGGCGGTTCTCAAGACAGCGCCCTACTTCAAACAGGCATTGGGACGTTCTCTACACATGAAAATCGACCCTGTTAAGTAACTTGTATGCCATGGTTTGCTCCTGAGTTAATACTTCTCCGGCACAAATGTCTGGGTGTTCATATCCGGTCGATTGTAATCGTGCTGCTTTTTCCTATCGGGTAATTTGACAGGCGCAGGCATTATGTCCTCATAGGGAATTGCATCAAGGATATGGCCCAAACAATTTAGTCGCGCCCGCTTCTTAATATCTGCATCCACTACATACCATGGAGCCTCGGCAATATCGGTGTAAAAAAACATTTCATCTTTGGCTCTGGAATATTCCACCCATCGATTTCGCGACTCCAGGTCCATTGGGCTAAGCTTCCAGTGCTTGGTTGTATCGTTTGCTCTTTTTTGGAAGCGCCGCTCCTGTTCCTCATCGCTAACCGAGAACCAGTATTTCAACAGGATAATACCAGAACGCACAATCATACGTTCAAACTCGGGACATGATCGCATAAACTCCCTGTATTCAGTATCTGTACAGAAATTCATCACGTGTTCCACACCAGCCCGGTTATACCAGCTACGGTCAAAAACGACTATTTCACCGGCAGCCGGAAAATGTGACACATAACGCTGAAAATACCACTGTGTTTTCTCCCGATCAGAAGGGGCAGGTAGCGCTATTACATTACAACCACGAGGATTCAACGGTTCGATCAGACGCTTGATCGTTCCCCCCTTGCCAGCCGCGTCACGCCCTTCAAAAATAATGATGACACGCAGCCCTTTATGTTTAATCCAGTACTGCCATTTAACCAATTCAATATAAATATCTGACAGGAATTTTTGATACTCTCCCCGGGATATTTTCTCACGCTTGCTCATGGCACCCTCCCAAGGATTACAATCCTATTGTGACAATGGTCGGCAGGTCAAACTTAAAGCTGCTCTCCACTTTCTTCCTTAACTGGCAGTGCGCCGCTTTTTTACAATAAACCTTTTCTAATATGCGTTTTTATGTATAATAATTTTCCCTTTTTTGAAAAATAACTCAGGTGTTAAATTATACATCGCGGGAGCCAAAGAAATGAGCGCGCAGGTAAATTCCGGAGTTGTACGGATTGCGGAGACAAATATATCGCAAGAAACAGAACCGGAGGGGAATACCTGTCAAATCACCGGGAAATATGACCTCAGCAATAGAGAGATCGAAAAAATTGTCACAAAATACATGCAGAAGAAGAGGCTAAAGCCTTTTCAGGCTGAACTTATCAAGTTGCAACAGCATCTTGATAACACTGGTCAACGAATGATCATCCTTTTCGAGGGAAGGGATGCTGCCGGCAAGGGGGGAACCATTCGTCGAGTGACACGCTATATGAATGAAAAGCACTATCGTGTGGTTGCTCTTGGCAAACCAACGGCAGAGCAGCGAACGCAATGGTTTTTTCAAAAATATATTTCGCAATTCCCACGTGGTGGTGAAATCGTATTGTTTGATCGCAGCTGGTATAACCGGGCCATGGTGGAACCAGTATTCGGATTCTGTTCCAATCGTGAATATAAGGATTTTATGAAGGGCGTGGTCGGGTTTGAAAAAGATCTGGTTCGCCAGGGAACAATTCTAGTGAAACTATATTTCAGTGTCACCAAGGCTGTTCAAAAAAAACGTTTTGACAGCCGGGAGGGTGATCCACTCAAGCAATGGAAGCTTAGTGAAATCGACATTCAGGCTCAGGATCGCTGGGATGATTTCACCGCTGTAAAATACGAGATGCTCAGACGTACACACACCAGCTCAGCACCATGGACTGTCATTCGATCCGCCAATAAAAACCTCTGCCACCTCAATGCCATCAAGGCAATCCTTAATTCCGTAGATTATGAAGGATATGACGACGGGCTTGATTTCAGCACAGATGAAAAAATTGCTCTATCCGGTTCCAGAGAAACCGAACGTATGGAAAGACAACGCCAGAAAAAGGGTAAATTTACCGGCTGACTTTGTTAAATAGTGAAAAAGCTGTCGACGCTTAAGCAGGCCGCAAAACCAGGCAGGAAAGTGGCGGTAAAGTAAGCACCACTGAATGCGGCTTGTTCATACATGGAACATCTTCAGAACGGACGATGCCGGCATTACCCATATTTGAACCACCATAAATTTCTGCATCCGTATTCAGCACCTCATTGTACTGGCCCGGTTGCGACATGCCCAGGCGATACCCTTCTCTGGGCACAGGGGTGAGGTTTAAGACGACAACAACCTGACCACCGTGTTTGTCTTTGCGGATATAGCTCAGCGTAGAATTCTCGGCATCGTTGCAATCCAGCCATTCAAAACCATGGTGCTCAAAATCAACTTCATGCAAGGCGGGCACATCCCTATACAAACGATTCATATCCCGAACAAGGTGCTGAAGACCCTTATGTGGCATGAATTCTGCCTGGTGCCAATCCAGACTTTGATCAAAATTCCATTCTTCCCACTGACCAAATTCAAGCCCCATAAAAAGTAATTTTTTTCCAGGATGCGTAAACATATAGCCATAGAGAGAGCGTAAATTGGCAAATTTCTGCCAGTCGTCGCCCGGCTGCTTTTTCGTCATGGATCCCTTGCCATGTACTACCTCATCATGGGAGAACGGCAGAATGAAATTTTCCGTAAAGGCATAGACCATGGAAAAGGTCAGGTCATGGTGATGATACTGACGGTGAACAGGTTCGCGTGCATTGAAGGCCAGGGTGTCATTCATCCAGCCCATATTCCATTTCATGGTAAAGCCAAGTCCACCAAGATAGGTAGGCCTGCTGACCATGGGCCATGAGGTGGACTCCTCCGCCATCGTCACAGCTCCGGGAAAACGTTCGTGAATAAGATGATTAAATTGCTTGAGAAACTCAACGGCCTCAAGATTTTCCCTGCCACCATATTTGTTTGGACGCCATTCCCCTTCCTCCCTTGAGTAATCCAGATACAACATGGAAGCAACAGCATCCACTCTGAGACCATCGAGATGATACTGATCCAGCCAGAACAGGGCACTGGCAATCAGAAAGTTTCTTACTTCATTTCGACCGAAATTGAAGATGAGGGTACCCCAGTCCTTGTGTTCACCCAGCCTTGGATCTTCATGCTCGTACAAGGGTGTTCCATCAAATTTTGCCAGGCCATAAGAATCCTTGGGGAAATGTGCCGGAACCCAGTCAAGAAACACGCCGATATTGTTCTGATGGCAATAATCAACAAAATAACGAAAATCATCAGGGCTGCCAAAACGACTGGTCGGAGCAAAATAGCCCAGGGTCTGGTAGCCCCAGGAACCATCGAAAGGGTGTTCGGTGATCGGCAGCAGCTCAATGTGGGTGAACCCCATCCACTGACAGTATTCTACCAGTTGATGCGCCAGATCCCGATAGGACAAATAAGCATCATCAGCGCGTCGCCAGGAGCCAAGGTGTACCTCATAGATACTGAAAGGTTTATCCAACCCCTGTTGTGCAGACCTGGATGCCAGCCAGTCCTCATCATTCCACGCGTATGTCTTTGGATTATGTACTACACAGGCTGTGGCCGGCCTGAGTTCCATTTGTTGCGCGTAGGGGTCAGCCTTGAGCAACAGGTCGCCGTTCTTGGCGCGAATCTCGAACTTGTAGGTCTCACCCTCACTCAATCCCGGAATAAAAATTTCCCATATGCCCGTAGAGCCCCGTACACGCATCTGGTGCTCGCGGCCATCCCAGTGGTTGAAGTTGCCAACAACACTTACGCGCTGGGCATTCGGAGCCCAGACGGAAAAACCGACACCTGAAACACCCTCATGCCGACGCACATGCGCACCAAAAATATTGTATTTTTCAAAATGGTTACCTTCACTGACCAAATGAAGATCAAGCTCGCCCAGAATAGGTGAAAAACGATAAGCATCGCCAAATTCCCAACGATGCCCCTCATGGTTTTCAATTCTGAACTGATAGTCTTTGTCATGGCCACCTTTGGGCAGATGAGCTTCAAATATACCATCTGCGTGAATGCGTTTCATGACTTTTGCTCTTTCGCCGCTGACAAGCACCCATGCCCTGGCAGCACGAGGCAAAAAAGCCCGGATAACCACACCACCTTTGGCATGATCATGCCGACCCAGATAACTGAAAGGGTCGTGAGATCGGGATTCAAGAATTTCATACATATCTGAATTGGTCATTTTCATACTCTCCCCGACAAAACTGTATAGCTGTTTGAATGTTACCCATCTTCGAAGGTTTTTGATATATTCAATCTCAAAAAGATCCGGAGCAGGTTTGCTAAAAAACATTCATATACTCTGTGCAGGAATTACCTTCTTTCTTTTCCTGATTCGTGGCATCTGGATGATCAAAAAATCACCTCTACGTCAACAAACGTGGCTAAAAGTTATGCCGCCTGTCATCGATACCATTCTGCTGGCAAGTGGCATCACCATGATGGTTCAGATCCAGCAATATCCGGGACAGGACGGGTGGCTAACAGTAAAGGTTGCCGCCGTTATTCTTTACATCGTGCTTGGAACCATCGGCCTGAACAGAGGTAAAACCCGACACATTCGCATTGCCGCCTGGAGCGCATCATTAATAGTATTTGCTTATATTGTGGCGATTGCCCTGACCCGGACACCTGTTCTCTTTTCCTGATTTTTCTATTGAGTGTTTAAGCCGCGTCCGACAACATCTCTTTTATCGCACGGCTAAGTTCCTTTACCGAGAAGGGCTTACTCAGAACACTGCCCTTTGTTCCTGCAAGCAGTGGGTCCGCTTTATCCGTCTCGTGATATGCTGTGGCAAACAATGTCCTGATATCTGGCCTGATCCGATGCATCTGATGGGATGCAGCTACCCCGCCAAGCTTTGGCATGACAACATCAAGAATAACCAGATCCACACCAGAGCCCATGGCTTGAATAATATCTACAGCATCCTGGCCGTTCGAAGCAGTCAGAACCTTGTAACCCAGGCTGACAAGCACCTCCTGCCCGGTGTCAAGGACACCTTTATCATCATCCACCAGCAAAATGGTTTCACCATGGCCATAAAAAATATCTTCTTCTGAATCTGATAAAGCTGAAGGTGATACATCATCCTCCATCAATGGCAAATAGATATGGAACTTCGTTCCCCGGCCCGGTTCGGAATCCACCTCGATCTCTCCACCATGACTTTGGACAGTGCCATAAGCCATGGACAGGCCAAGACCGGTGCCTTTACCGACAGGCTTGCTTGTATAAAAAGGCTCGAAGATGTGTTCCATCTGCTTTTTATCGATGCCGCAACCATTATCGCTTACACTCAAATGTGCAAAGTATTCCGCATGTAAGTCCTTATGCTTTTCAGCAAATGCACTATCACATTTTATTTTTTTGAGATCCACCTTGACGCAGGGCGAATCAACGCCTTCTACTGCATCCTTTGCATTATGAATCAGATTGACCAACACCTGCTGAAGCAGTGTAGCATCACCATGTACAAATATTTCGTCCCGACCAACACGGAGTTGCAAATCAACAGTTGCCGGCACACTGGCCCTGCACATCCTAAAAACTTCTTTGCAGAACAGAACAAGGGATAATTTCTGCATGGTCATGCAGTCTTTGCGTGAAAAAGCGAGCAACTGCTTGATCATTGCAGCAGCATTGAAGGCCAGCGTTTCCACCTTGTCGATCTTTTTCCGTAAGGCGGGATCCAAATCAAAACGGCTCCGAGCCAGATACAAATTGCCGGTCATGCCGGCAAGCATATTGTTAAATTCATGGGCAATGCCACCGACCATTGTGCCAAGCGCCTCCATTTTCTGGGCTTGCCGGAACTGTTCCTCCATGGCCTTCTCTTCGGTCATATCCCGGATGGTAGCCATCACTCTGGCCTTTCCCTGATCAAGTCTGGAAATGATGAGCTCAATCGGAAAGATATGCCCGTCCCGATGCAATGCCTCTGTTTTTACTATTGTCCCGATTATATGATGTTCACCTGTCTCGATATGGTGATGAAATCTATCCTCATGCTTTTTGCGCAAATGTTCAGGGATCAGTGTTTTGATTTCCATTCCCTTCCATGCTTCCGGGGCATAGCCAAAATTCCTGATGCCGCCTGATTCGCCTCCAGGATCAAGCCGTCCCGACCGGCAAGGATAATGGCATCAAAAGCATTATCGGTAACCTGACGATACAAGGCCTCTCTTTTCCGCAAGGCATGTTGAGAAATCGTTAGTTTGCGGGAGGCCTCATGCCACTGCCACCGGAGACGATTGGACTGGCCCAGCTCCTCCTCAAGCAGATGAATCTGCCGTTTAAGCTCTTTCAATTCATCAGAATTGTTATCCCGGACTTTCATCTTAGTTCTGGATAGGCAATGTCAGTACCACATTGCAGTGTACGCAGGTATTCAAATGCCTCTGCGACATGGATATGGCTGATAATAGAACCATGCTGAGGCAGGATGGCATGAATATTCAGAGCATCCAGCCTGGCGATAAAACCTCGTGCAGCAACATTCGAAGCCATATAGTCCATGTGGAATATATCCATCTGCGTGCGGTGCTGTTCAAAGTCACTGACAGTCAATTGCCATGAACGCATCAAAGCAGCCCAGATATCTCCGGAAAAAAGAAAGCCCGAGGCCGCATCAAGGCTGGCAAAGGCAGCCGGAGAATGCAGAAATGGCGCAGTAATAAAATGCAACTGCCGCCCGGAAGCCATACGATGGGCAGGTTCTTTTTCGATATCCTGCCAGCGATAGCCGGAAATGCCGAAATGCGGCAACAGCACCTGAGCTCGAGGCGAGGTGTAAACCTTACAATTCGGGCAAAGATCAAGCCAGTCAACCATCGAAGCGGCCACATCCGGATCCTGATGACAAAGAATCATCCCGTTTACCGCAGCAGGATCCATGATCTGGGCAACTCTGGATTTAACCTGCCTGAAATAACTGCGTGAGCCGGGATCCACAAGAATGGCCTCGTCTCCGTCTTTGATGAGGTAAACATTGCAACGAAAAACAGTATCTTCTGTGATTCCCAGCCAGTAGATGGCGTGTCCGTCACTCTGAAAAAGCAGCGTCGGCTTTTGCATATCCGCTGTAAGCCCGGCAAGAGAAATATTATCGTTCCCTTTCATTACCTACCCTTTCTTATTCCGATCATTTTTTTGACAACGGTGTACTTCATGCGTGAAAACCATTTCAAGCCGCAATTTCCAGCTATTTCTGTGTGAAAAATACGAAACAAACCAATATCCGGCCAGCTTGAAATAATAGCATAAGAAACCCCGCAAATGAATGATAAAACGTGGAATATATTTTCTTCTATCACTCCATTTATCCGGCACAAAACATATTGATCTGGCCCGAAAATTGCTGGTAGAATCGATCATGCCAAGAACTATTACCGCTTACAATCGCCAGTGAAAGAAATTCTCAAACGATTCAACCATGATACGATCACTCTGATCCATAAGGAATTCAGTGCTGCCATTAAAGCACATTCCAGATGGCTGCATGAACTGCACTGTGGTCTGGTGGCAGAAGAGGCCATGCCCAAAGAATTCCTTATCAGTGAGTCGCACAGGTTCTGCCCGTTCGGAAAGTGGCTTTACCACGGACGAAATAATCTTCTGGAAGATATTGAAGCCATGCAGGGCATCGAGAAGGTTCATAAATTGATGCATGAGGAGGCTTATGCCTTGGCCACTATGTATCGTAATCAGACACCAATCCCTGTAATAAAATACAATGCCTTTGTTCAACACCTGTCATCCTATAGCGAACAGTTATCCAATTTCAGGGATTCCCTGCAGGAAGCAGGGACAATGTTTGACTCACTTACAGGCCTGTTTAGTCGGCAAGCCATGATGTCGCTAATCTCAAATGAACATACTCTTGTCTTACGAGGCGAACAAAGCTGTGCACTGGCAATGCTGGATCTGGATCACTTCAAGGCAGTCAATGATGTACATGGCCATCAAGCAGGCGATATTGTTTTGCATCAGACTGCCCAACATATTCTTAATAGCCTGAGGCCCTACGACATGGCATTTCGCTACGGCGGTGAAGAGTTCCTGATCTGCCTGCCCAATAGCGATATCGATACATCCTTGCAGGTAATGGACAGGTTGAGATCAGAGGTCGACACATTACCGATCTTTTTACCGGACAATGAGACACTCCATGTTACTGTCTCGATAGGGGTCGCAGCTTTATCTCCAGACGAATCACTTGAACAAACCATTTCCAATGCTGACAAAGCCCTCTATACAGCCAAAGAATCAGGACGAAACAAGGTTATTTTGAGCGAAACCAAGGCCTGATGCCCAATCTAAACTCTCAAATCGACAGATCATATGATAAATAGGCGGCAAACATTATTTATTTCCATCTTGGTCCTGACTGCCGCCGGGCTGGCAACTTCCATATACCTGACCTATTTACATCAACATATCTTTACCGGCAAATTAACCGATTTCAGTTTTTGCGGATTCAGCCGCGGCATTAGTTGCGAAACGGTCACTGCCTCACCCCAAGCAGAATGGTTCAGTATTCCTCTTGCCTGGTACGGTGCCATGTACTATCTCCTGTTTATGTTCCTCGGCCTGGCTGCCATCTTGCGCCCAGTCCGGGATGCCTCCACTGCAACTTGTCTGATCCTGTTGTTTTCTGCTGTTGCCGTAGCAATCGATGTTTATCTGGCCTATATCATGGCCTTTGTCATCGGCAGTCTTTGCCTGCTATGTTTGCTTACCTATATTCTTAACCTGGCAATACTGTATCTTGCCTTCCGTACCGCATCGCCCCCGATAAGCAAGCTGATAAAAAACGCTATTGTGGATTTTGCCACCGGAAGGGCTCGTGCTGCAGTTCTGCTCTCTTTCGTCACAGTTGCCGCCGTAGGCATATTGGGCGCTCAGGAGCTCAGGCGAGCCACCAACGATCAACTTGCCAGTTTCAATGAAGATGATTACAGGAAATTCAGAGCCGATACCCCAAGACTAACGGTAGATACCCGCTCCGACCCATACATTGGCCCTTTGAATGCCGATTTAACTATTATCGAGTTCAGCGACTTTCAATGTCCCCACTGTCGCAAGGCCCATTTCATTCTGCAAACAATTCTACCGGCATATAAAAACCGGGTGAAGCTTGTATTTAAAAATCTGCCACTGGGAATGGAGTGTAATCCCAATCTTCAGGGATCACCTCGTGACTTTCACCCTTCAGCCTGCCAACTTGCCAACTTGGGGGAGTCAGCAACAAAACAGGGTAAATTCTGGCCTTTGCACGATCTTATCTTTGAACATCAGGCTGACTTCAAAAACAGACGTATTTCAAAGGATGAATTGCTAAATCTGGCCAAAAAGGCAGGGCTTGATACAAGTCTTGTGGAGACCAGCGCCTATAATGCAGAACTTGACAAGGCTATTCATGACGACATTCAGGCTGCAAATCAGGCAGGAATTCTTGGGACGCCAAGCTTTTTATTCAATGGCTTACTGATCAGGGGTATCCCTTCACCCAGGGTGTTGCAACGCATCATCGACATTGAACTGGAAGACGTTAATTTACAATGACCGTCCACATTCGGGGAAGTCAGGATAGCCATTTTCCAGAACTTCCTTAGGATGCTCGAAACACCTGACCAAGGAGGCAGCCATGACCCAGGATATCTTGCGCGAAGACACCCTTAACTATCACAAGCTGCCGCAGCCCGGCAAACTTGGTGTCCATGCTTCCAAACCATGTCTGACCCAGCGAGACCTGTCCCTGGCCTATACCCCGGGCGTAGCCATACCCTGCCTTGAAATCAAGGACAATCCGGATTTGGTGGATGAGTATACCACACGTTCTAACCTTGTAGGCGTGATTACCAATGGAAGTGCCGTACTGGGCCTGGGTAACATCGGCCCTTTAGCTAGCAAGCCGGTTATGGAGGGCAAGGCCGTTCTGTTCAAACGATTCGCAGATATTGACGTATTTGATATTGAAATTACCGAATCTGATCCTGAAGCTTTTGTCGAAACGGTGGCGCGTATGGAGCCCACCTTCGGCGGCATTAATCTGGAAGATATCAAGGCCCCTGAATGTTTCTATATCGAGAAAGAGCTCAGAAAACGAGTCAATGTTCCTGTTCTGCATGACGATCAGCATGGTACGGCTGTCATTACTTCTGCGGCATTGATAAATGCTCTATACCTTCAGGAGAAAGAAATCAATAAGGTTTTAATCGTTTGTAACGGTGCAGGAGCCGCCGGCTTTGCCTGTATGAAACTGATTGAATCCATGGGGGCAAAAAAGGAGAATATTTTATTTCTGGACCGAAAGGGGGTGATTCACGCTGGCAGGAAAGACCTGCCGGAACACAAACAATATTTTGCTACTGAACGCCCCGAACGTACTCTGGAAGAGGCCATGCAGGGTGCTGACGTATTTGTCGGACTCTCCGAAGGCAATATCGTTAGCCCTGAAATGTTAAAGAGCATGGGCAAACGACCTATCGTTTTTGCTATGGCCAACCCTGACCCTGAAATCGCCTATGACCTGGCCATGCAAACCCGGGAAGATCTGATTATGGCTACAGGCCGCTCTGATCATCCCAACCAGATTAATAATGTACTTGGTTTTCCCTACCTGTTTCGTGGCGCTCTGGATGTGCGTGCTACGACATTTAATGAAGAAATGCTGCGTGCCGCAGCCAATACCCTGGCGGCCTTGGCAAGGCAGGGTGTTCCTGATGTTGTATTGCAAGCCTATGGCGGTAAAAACCGTATCAATTTTGGTCCCGATTATATCATTCCAAAACCCTTTGATCCCAGGCTCATTGAATGGGTCCCCGCAGCAGTTGCCAAAGCCGCCATCGAGACCGGGGTGGCGCGCAAACCTATCGAAGATTTAACATCCTACAGTCACGACCTGGCTGGTCGCATCGATATTTCCCGATCGTTTATGCGCTGGATTACCGACAAGGCAAAAAACCATCCCCTGCTCATGGTTCTGCCGGAAGGCGAAGACACAACGGTGATCCGTGCAGCCAATATTATGCATGAGCAAGGCATCGCCAGGCCTGTCCTGCTGGGTTCACCAGACCGCATTCAGGAGCTTGCCCGGGATTTGCATCTTGATATCGAAGGGATCGGGATTATTGACCCTGAAGTGGATGATGAACGTTTCAATAATCTTGTCGATGTCTATTACAGTGATCGTCAGCGACGGGGTATATTGCGCCATAATGCCATCCAGGATTTGAGACATGATTATAATGTATTCGGGGCAATGCTGGTTAAAGCAGGACTTGCTGATGGTTTGCTTTCAGGACGAACCGCGCACTATCCTAATGTGTTAAGACCTGTTCTGAAGGTGCTGGGACATGATGAGTCCGGACGTCACCACCATGTGTACGGCCTGTATATGCTGGTGATGGATCAGGGTGCATATTTACTAAGTGATACTACAGTTAATGTAGAAATGAACCCCGAGCAGTTGGCAGAACTGGCCTGGTTATCCGCAGAAACGGCCAAATCGCTCGGCTTCGAACCCAGAGTTGCGATGCTTTCATTTTCTAATTTTGGCAGTGTCGACCATCCTGAAACAAGAAAAGTAGCAGAAGCAACCCGGCTGGTGCACCGTCGTTATCCTTCACTGATAGCTGATGGCGAAATGCAGGCGGATACGGCAGTTAACTCCGAAACGCTGGGGCAGTATCCATTTAGTTTGTTAAAACAACCAGCTAATGTTCTGATCTTCCCGACCATGCAAACGGGAAATATTGCCTATAAGCTGATACGTGATTTGGGCAAGGGAACGGCCATTGGCCCGATCCTGCTTGGTCTACCTAAACAGGTTCATGTGCTTCAAACCGGTGCATCTGTTGATGATATTGTAAATATTGCAGCCATTGCTGCTGCCAGGGCAGCAGAATAATCCACCTCAGCATGAGTTCTTGTCAACAGGACCGCTCTGTTGCAGGCTTTTGACAATTTTACCGGGGAGAAATAAACGAAATGCCAAGCACTGATTTTGAAGCCGCCAGACGCAATATGATTGAATATCAGGTTCGATGCTGCAAAGTATTGGATCCGATTGTGCTGAACACACTTGCATCCATGCCAAGAGAAGATTTCTTGCCTGAACATGTGCGAAGCCTGGCCTATATGGAAGGGCGCGTTCCCTTGCCATGCGGACAGGAAATGATGAGCCCCTTACAGGAAGCGTATATTCTTCAGGATCTTGAACTTCAGGGTGCGGAACGTGTGCTTGAAATCGGCACTGGCACAGGCTACCTGACCGCACTACTGGCCATGCATGCCAAAGAAGTTGTTTCCTATGAAATACATGAGGAACTGGCCAAATTATCCAGAACCAACCTACAACTTCACGGTGTAGAAAATGCTACGGTTGTCCATGCCAATGCCATGGCTGCTCAAGAACTTGATCAGGCCGGCACATTCGATGCGGTAGTTATTGGCGCTACGCTTGAACACATGCCCACACACATTCTGGAACTTGTAAACGAAGATGGCCAGATCATTGCTTTTATTGGTACAAAACCTGTGGTATCTCTGCTTCGTTTGACGCGAACCGGCAACGCCTGGAAACGCATGGGCATTTTTGAAACCGTCCTGCAAGAGATGGAAGGTCTAACACACAAACGCGAATTTATTTTTTAATCCACACACTTTCTGGTGTCTGGACAACATTCCTTATTTTCCCGGCTTCATACAGTGATCGGAGCAATGGGCATCGTGTCACATCTATTTCTTTTTGCCCTTTCGGCTGCTTTTACGTTGATGACTATTTCTCTTCCCCTTCAGGCTCAGGCAAAAGCACAGAATACAGAAGGCTCAAATTCAGGCAGCCGGCAGCAATTAGCCAATTCTCTTGGCAAAGATTTCCAGCTTCCACATGACTATGTTTTTTCGACACTTAAAAAAGCCAGGTTCCATCCGAGTATTATTGATCGTATGAACACCCCTTATGAAGCAAGACCCTACAGCGAGTATCGTCCCCTGTTTGTAAACCACAGCCTTGCCAATATGGGGCGATCTTATATAAAAGAAAACAAGGCTGTGCTTTCAAAGGTTGAAAAAGATTATGGTGTTCAACCGGGTATTATTGCAGCCGTT
Organism: Mariprofundaceae bacterium; assembly: GCA_046753585.1. Taxonomy (GTDB): domain Bacteria; phylum Pseudomonadota; class Zetaproteobacteria; order Mariprofundales; family Mariprofundaceae; genus CAYLYU01. Next base: position 13,857 of record JBHHTX010000004.1, on the reverse strand, counting down.
CTCGGCATGGAAACGAAATATGGCCGCAATCGGGGAAAAGATCGGGTGCTTGACTCTCTCTATACGCTGGCCACGGGACATCCCAGACGCGCTAACTTCTTCCGACAGGAACTCGGCCACTTTCTAACCATGTGCCGTGAAGAGGACCTGTTGCCCGAGCAAATTCTGGGTTCATATGCAGGCGCCTTCGGCACCACCCAGTTTATCCCCTCCTCGTTCAGACATTTTGCTGTCGATGCGGATGCTGACGGCAAGCGCGATATCTGGGAATCACCGCCTGATATCATCAGCAGTGTAGGAAACTACTTTCGTGAGCATGGCTGGGATGCCAAACGGCCAGTGGCATACTGGCTACCCTCCCTGCCCAGTCACCCCCTGTTAAACGAACTAAGGCATAAGGGCATCAAGGCATGGAAGCCACTGAAAGAATTACGCAACATCGGCCTTCCCGACCTCCCCGAAGGTTGGCAAGATGATGACCGGGTAACGCTTATAGATCTTGCAACATCAGAAGGCAGCAGAACTGTGTTAATCCATTATAATTTTTATGTCATCACGCGCTGGAACCGATCCTATAATTATGCCATGGCCATAACAGAGCTGGCAGAAATGCTGGCCTGTGAGATGTGCAAAACTCGTTAATGGGAAAAAGCCTTGTCGTTTTAAGCCTTTTCCTGTTTTTCCTCAGTGCTTGCCAGAAAACAGAAGTTCCGACGGAAAGACCTGATCATGTACCGAAAAATATTTCTCACTCCGGCCAGCTTCCAAGCGGCGCTGGCGGCCACAAAAAAATCGGCAAGCCATACCGGGTAGGTAACCAGATCTATCGGCCATTATCTTCGTCAGCAGGATATGATGCTACAGGAGTCGCTTCGTGGTATGGCAAAGATTTTCACGGCAAAAAAACTGCCAACGGTGAACATTACGATATGCACGCGCTCTCAGCCGCCCATCCAACCCTTCCTCTGCCAACAATGGTTCGGGTAAGCAATCTCGAAAATGGAAGAAGTGTCGTGGTAAGGGTTAATGATCGTGGACCATTCGTAAAAAATCGCCTGATCGATCTTTCCTATAGTGCAGCGAAGGCGCTTGGATTCACCACAAAGGGGACAAGCAAGGTGCGTGTACAGGCCCTGAACAGCAAGGTAAAAAAACAGCCTATCTCACAACTTTCTTCCACCGCAACAAGTGATCAAACCGGGGTGTATGTCCAGGTCGGCGCCTTCTCATCACACGATAATGCCAAAAAATTACGGCTTCAGCTTCAAAAGAACTTTTCCAGGGTGGCTATTAAGGCCCCGCACCAGGGGACGCAAAAGTGGTACCGTGTGCGGATTGGCCCCATCTACGATTCGTTTGAGGTTGAACGTACCATTCTTTCCCTGCAGGGATATGGTCATGTTCAGTCTATTGTAGTCACAGAATGAAAATGCGGCAGCAGATCACCGCCTTTGGCTCCTCCCGCCTTTCTGAATCAGATCCTCGTTACATGGATGTCAGACGACTCGGGGAAGTTCTCGCCAAACATGGTTGGGATGCTATTACAGGTGGGCATCAGGGCTTAATGGCGGCCTTTGCAGGTGGCATTCATGCGGGAGGGGGGAAAGTTCGCGGCATTACGCTCGAATGCTTTCCCACACCACCTGGAAATCACCTGAGTGAAGAAGTCCGGGCCAGGGATTTTTTTCATCGCATGCAAACCATGATCGAGGAAACTGATGCGTATATTGTCTTGCCGGGAGGACTTGGAACTCTGGCCGAACTGGCCATGAGCTGGGATCTTCTGGCCATTCATATTCTTGAAACTCGCCCCCTCATTCTTTACGGGAAGGAGTGGTTGAATATAGTGGATGTGCTGCGTGAAAATCTTATTCTCTCGGTTGACCGTGCCTTCTCGATGATCAGCCCATGTGATTCAGTGGACGAAGTTTGTCGTCAACTTGGCACAGCATGAATAGTTTTCAGGATCACAGGCTACGAGTTCCCGCAACTTGTTCCGGGCAACGTCTGGATCATGTCCTGGCAATGCATTTACCCTTATCCAAACGCTATATCAGACGATGTATTGATAATGGCGGAGCCTATATTAATCGGCGCAGGGTCAGAAAAGCCGGGCGCTCATGCAAAAGCGGCGATCGCCTGCGCCTGGTAACATTGGATGGCGAATCGCTTAATCCATTCAATCCCGGGCAAATAGTGTGGAGGGGTGAAGATATATTTCTTCTACACAAAAAAAGTGGCCAATATTCACAGGAGGCTTTACACCGGAGCCGGGGTACTCTTCCTCTTGAACTAGCTGAATATTTAACTTTGACATCTACAGCAGCAAAAAATTTAAGGCCTGTGCACCGGCTTGACCGGGAAACTTCAGGGCTATTACTGATCTGCGGAACTACAGCGTTGTATGGACATCTTCAGAAACACTGGGCCAAATGTGTGGAGAAGACCTATCTGGCGGTGGTAGAACCAGTACCATCATGGCAGGAACAACGTGTTGACCTGCCCATATCATCAAAACGTGATGCCATGGGGCGTTATCAGGTCGATAAAAATGGCAGGGCTTGCATCACAGATATAGAGCTATTAGAAACGCGTGATGGAAGGGCTTTACTTAAAATAAGGCCAAAAACAGGACGTAGTCACCAATTGCGGGTACATTTGTCTTCTATTGGACACCCTATATTGGGGGATACGCGTTATGGCGGGGAAACACACTCAAGAATGATGTTGCATGCCTATGGCCTGACAGTGCATCCCCCTGCCCTTTCACAAAAATACTACTGGACTGCTGAACCCGAAGAGGACTGGAAATGGTAAAATATATTCATGCTTGCATAGCTATCTTGTTTTTTACGTTGATCGTTCACCCGGCAATGGCTGTAACCCTGCCGGAAGCGCCAAAGCTTAAGTCTAAATCGTGGGTGTTGATGGATGCGCGATCCGGGCAGGTGTTGAGTGAACACAATCCGGACGAGGAACTTGCACCCGCCAGCCTGACAAAAATGATGACTCTCTATTTGCTTTTTGGAGACATCAAACTGGGGAAGCTGTCCCTTGAAGAGGAAGTCAGCGTTAGCAAGAAGGCCTGGAAGATTGGCGGTTCGCGCATGTTTATTGAACCCAGGCTGAAACCTACTGTCGAAGAGCTGCTGCACGGCATAAGTACACTATCCGGTAACGATGCCTGCATCGCCCTGGCCGAACATGTTGATGGTTCAGAAGAAGGTTTCGCCGGACGCATGAACGCCAAAGCCAAAGAGTTAGGTATGAGTCACTCTCATTTTGTGAATGCAACAGGTTATCCCTCCTCCAATCATTACAGTTCAGCCAAAGACATGGCTCTCCTGGGTGTAGCTTTGTGGCGTGACTTTCCTAAGATGTACAAGCTTTTTTCAGAAAGGGAGTTCACCTACAACGGCATCACACAGAGTAACCGGAACCGCCTGTTATGGTCTGACCCGCGAGTGGACGGGATTAAAACCGGGCATACCAAAGATGCAGGCTATTGTCTTGTCAGTTCTGCCGAGGAAGATGAAACGCGGTTTGTTACTGCCATTTTTGGCAGCAGCTCTGAAAGAGAAAGGGAAAAACAGTCCCGTCAATTGCTCAACTATGGTTTCCGTAACTTTGTAAGCCTTAGCCCGGCTGAACGGGATATACGTCGCCAGGTGGAAGTCTTTCGGGGCGCAGAGAACGCTGTCTGGCTTGTCCCTGAATATCCCGTTCAAATCACGGTTGCAAAAGGTCTTGAGGCCAGGGTCAGCTTTCGCCTGCACTACGATGCGCCTTTGCTGGCGCCTGTTCACAAGGATCAGATGGTGGGAGTCATTGAGGCAGTACTCATGGAAGAGAATAAGCCGGGAGAGGTACTTGGAAGCATTCGCATGAAAGCGGCTGATGAAGTTGAAGAGGCATCGTGGCTGGGCCGGCTATGGGATGAATTACGTCTGTGGTGGAATAAACAGGACTCCTGATATGTCTCTCACTGCCTATGTAAATGGTGTGTTTACCCCCTTAAATAAGGCAATGGTCAGCGTTGAAGATCGAGGTTTCCAGTTCGCCGATGGCGTTTATGAAGTTGCTATATGTCTGGGTGGTAATTTTTTTCTGCTTAAAGAACACCTGCAACGCCTGGAAAAGTCATGCCAGGCTATTCAACTTCATTTGCCTGTGACAATTTCGGAGCTGGACTCGCTGGTGAGAGAGACCTATCACAAAAATACCCTGGCCGAGGCACTGATTTATATTCAGGTCACAAGGGGATCTGCTCCACGATCACACGGCTTCCCCCTTCACCCGGAACCCAGCCTGATCATCACTGTCAGGCAACTTCCAAAACCTGATGAAAAAAAATGCAGGCTGGGTGCTACGGCTATCACCCTTGCCGACATTCGCTGGAGACGGGGGGATATCAAGTCAATTTCACTGCTTGCCAGTGTTATGGGAAAGCAGGAGGCCAACAACCGAGGAGTTGATGAAACATTCTGGTTAGATCATAAGGGTTACGTGCTGGAAGGTTGCTCAACCAATGTATTTGCAGTAATTGGCGATATACTTGTCACACATCCTCTGGATACGCAAATCCTGGGGGGGATCACCCGTAACCTGATCCTCAACCTGGCAAAACGTAATGAAATCAAAGTGGAAGAAAGACCCTGGAGGCTGGCGGAACAAGGCATAAGCGAATGCCTGATGAGTAGCAGCTCCAATGCGATTCTTTCTGTAACGGCAATTGATGGAAAGGCTATCGGCACCGGCAAGGTCGGCCCCGTTGGCAAGAAATTACGTGCGCTCATTATAGCGCAAATGACATACAAACAGTAAACAGATCAGGTATGAATTTTCGGGGCCCCGTCCGTGGAGTTCTTCTGGATTTGGATGGAACGCTGCTTGACGGCTTCCCCCCCATTGTTACTGCGTTAAACCTCACGCTGGAGAAATATGGGCTTCCAACACTTCCGGATCGGGAGATTCGCCGCCAAACCGGCATCGATGATGGCAGTATTGCCGCCCTGTTTGGTTCCCGTTGGGAAGAAGCCCGCCAATACTTTCTGAAGCTCCACGACCGTGACTATCTTGAACAGACGCTTCCCTTACCGGGAGCAGAAATATTGCTCGACTGGTTGAACATAAATAACCTGGCTGCAGGGATCGTCACCAATAAAGGTCAGCATCGAGCCGAAGCTCAATTACTTCATCTTGGCTGGGAGAACAAGCTTGATGTTGTCATTGGCTTCGTGGAAGGACGACCCAGAAAACCTCACCCCCTGCCAGTTCAACTGGCCTGCGAAACGATGCAGACTACGGTACAGGAGACCATTTTTATTGGTGATGGGCCTGCCGATATGCAGGCCGCTTCTAAAGCCGGCTGCTTCCCCGTTGGTTTAACCGATCTGTTCACTGCCAATGAGATGCAGCATGCCGGCGCTATCCTGTCTTTTTCAAGCTTAGACGATGTGCTTAAATGGTTACGCCAACTGCTCAAGTCCTAGACGTTTCAGTCCACCTTGGCTATCCTCCTATCGGGGTTTCAGAGATGAGGGGAAGCATATGAAAATTGAGCGCAGGTTTATTGCCCGGTCAGGCATGTAGAAGTCGAACTATGCCAACTCAGCCTCCTGTTACTTCAAATATATCGGCCAGTGGATTGTTTCGAAAGCTGCTTACTATCTTTCTTTCTTCTACAGCGGCATCCATGGCAATTGGTATTCCCTTCTACATTTTCGGCCTGGAACTGACCACGGAGCAAATGCGCATTGCAGCGGTCCTGATCGTCCCAGTCACTGTGCTTGCAACTTTTCTCACAGGATATTTTGTGCTCACCCGAGATTTTCGTCCCCTTCATTCTTTTTTAGACAAACCTCTGAAAGATCCCGACAACGACATTTCCGCCAACGCTTTGATTCTTGCCCTCAATTTCCCTCTTCTTTCAGCCAGGCGTGTCCTTCTTTTCCAGGGATCTGCATTTGCCTCAGTTATCGTGACTCTTATTCTGCTAGCTAACAGATTTTTGGAATTTGACCTGCACTTATGGCAAATAGTTGTCGCCATGATGGCAGCATTTATGGTGGCAATAGGACATGCCATGTTTGAATACTACGCAGTATCAAACATGATGATCCCTATCATAATACGGATCAAAAAGCAGTGCGCCAAATTATCTTCTTCTCAACGCAAACAAGTTGTAACTATCAATATGAAACGAAAACTTCTTCTCGTTTCCGGTCTTGTAGTCTTTATTCCGCTGCTGGTTCTTGGCTTCACCCTGTTAATCAAATTTCAGTATGAATTGGCCATGCTTGGTTTTGCAGAGGAACTGTCGTTTATGCCCAAGATGATTGGCTGGACGATATTGATCATCGCAGGGGGAAGTGGAATTTCATTGATGATATCCATGCGTATGGCTCATGAAATTACGGGTTCTGCCAACGCCCTTTCAAAAGCGATGCTGGATGTGAAAGAAGGCAGCCTCGATACTTCCCTCGTGGCAACAAGCACCGATGAATTTGCTAATATTTTCGAACACTTTAACCGAATGGTCGAAGGCCTGAGAGAAAAGGAACGCTTGCGTGATGCCTTCGGTAGATATGTTGCCAAAGAAATTGCTGAAGACGTCATGCATCATGGTGTCTCACTTGGTGGAAAAGAAGTGAATGCCAGTGTCCTGTTTGCCGACATTCGTGATTTTACCGCTCTGTCTGAGGAAATGTCCCCGGCAGATGTGGTGACTTTGCTCAACGAATACTTCTCAGCTGTTGAACCGACTATCAAGGCAGAGGAAGGCTGGATTAATAAATTCGGGGGTGACAGCCTGCTAGCGGTTTTTGGCGTTCATACAGCCCAGGATGACCATGCCTCTCGGGCAGTACGTGCAGCACTGAAAATGCGAGCTTCACTGGCCAGCTTTAACGTCGATCAGAAGAAGCAAGGCCACCCTGTGCTCAAAATTGGTATAGGTATTCATTGTGGAAAAATGGTGGCGGGCAGTGTAGGAAGCCAGGAAAGAATGGAATTCACAGTCATTGGTGATACGGTTAATATGGCCTCTCGCATCGAGGAATTAAACAAGAACTGGGATACGGACATTCTGGTTAGTGAAGATATTCGAGGGGAACTTGGAAAAGAAATCCAGGCGGAGACCATGCCGCCGACCAGGGTTCACGGGATTTCCAAACCTATTCAGGTTTTTGCCATCAGAGAATAAGAATGAGCAACCATCAACACCCCAAAGAGCTTGGCCTCGCCTTTCTCCAGGAATTATTTCGCGACTATCACCCTCGTGATTTCTCCGTCACCTTCTGGGATGGAAGCAGTTGGGATCCCGGCCCGAATCATAAGCCTCACTTCACGCTTCACCTTAACAACCCGGCCTCGGTTTTTAGCATGTTCTGGCCACCGACTGAGTTGAATCTGGCTGAAAGCTATATCTTTGAAGATTTTGATCTGGAAGGGGACGTTGAAGCCAGCTATAAGGCCTTTGATTATCTGAAGGGTCTGTACAGGGAACCCGGACGATGGCTGCACCTCGGTCGCATGCTTTATCAATTACCAAGACCCGAAAAATCCTCACCCAGACATGGTCCGGCCAGATTTGGAGGTCGGCGTCATTCTCTTTCACGCGATCAACAAGCAATCCGCTATCACTACAACGTATCCAACGCCTTCTATGCCCTGTGGCTCGAATCCCGGATGGTGTACTCATGTGCTTTCTTTCAATCGCCCGGGGACGATCTGGATACTGCCCAGGAACAAAAACTGGACTACATCTGCAGGAAACTATGCCTGCAACAAGGTGAGTCCTTGCTGGATATAGGTTGTGGCTGGGGTGGATTGATCATCCACGCGGTCAGGCACTATGGTGTTAAGGCTCTGGGCATTACATTAAGCGACCAACAAGCGAGGTACGCCCGGGAACAAATACGCGCAGCCGGACTTGAAGATCAATGCCGTGTTGAAATTCTGGACTACCGGGCCATGGATGAACCCGAATCATTCGATAAGCTGGTTAGTGTCGGTATGTTTGAACATGTTGGTGAATCACAACTGGCTCTTTATTTTCAACAGGCATGGATGCTGCTAAAACCGGGAGGGTTATTCCTCAATCAGGGTATAGCCAGAACAGTGAAAGACCCTGTGAAGAAGGTTTCCCCGTTCATTGACCGGTATGTCTTTCCTGACAGTGAACTTTCCCTGATTAGCACCACCAATGGCCAGGCTGAAAGATCCGGCTTCGAAGTACGTGATGTTGAAAATTTACGGGAACACTACACCCTTACGCTGCGCCATTGGATTCGACGGCTTGAAGCCCATCACGCTGAAGCGATTCTGGCCGCAGATGAAGCAACCTTCCGGGTTTGGCGGTTATATATGGCCGGTAGCGCCCAACGCTTCGCAAAAGGTTATCTTAACCTCTATCAGAGTCTATTCAGCAAACAGACACCCGAAGGTAAAAGCTGCCTGCCGCTTAACCGCCAGGTCTGGCACGAAAATGCAGAAAAAAGCGGCCCCGAAGGGCCGCCAGTGAAGAACAAAATAAGTCTTGACCGGGATTAAAGCTTGCCTGCCTCGGTAGCCAGGTAAGAAGCCACACCTTCAGGGGAAGCATCCATAGCAGCTTTTCCCTTGTTCCAGCCAGCGGGACAAACCTCGCCATGTTTTTCGTGATACTGTAAGGCATCAACCATGCGTAGCATCTCATCAATATCACGGCCCAGGGGCAGGTCATTCACAACCTGGTGACGCACCAGACCTTCCTTGTCAATCAGGAAAGAGCCACGCAATGCCACTGCACCTCCCAGCACATGCTGAAGATCACCCTCATCATCCACAAAGCACTCATTGCCAAGCAGAACATCGTAGTCTGCGGCAATGCTCTTGCTCAAATCTGCAACCAGGGGATAAGAAACATTACCGATACCACCCTCATTTACCGCTGTGTTTTTCCATGCCAGGTGGGTAAACTGGGAATCCACAGAAACACCAATAACTTGCACACCACGGTCTTCAAATTCCTTCAGGCGATGATCAAAGGCAATGATTTCTGAAGGACAAACAAAGGTAAAGTCCAGTGGATAAAAGAATAAAACCACATACTTACCGTTATAATCAGACAGTTTAAAATCTTCCTTGAAACTGTTATCCGGCATCACCGCAGTAGCTGTAAAGTCCGGTGCACTCTGTCCCACCAATACGCTCATTGTTGCCTCCTTTGTTAAATAAATTGTTCCGAACTTTAGCAATATAAAGACGGATTGCTACCTTAAAACATTCAGGGTTATTCGGCTCGTTGCTACCTGACTGACTGATGACAGCAGTTTTAATTTCCGGTTATGATTTGAAACATGTGGTCCTATAATCATACCAGCTTCTTGGTACACCAACTGCCTGTTCTTTCCGATAACTATATATATCTGATCGATGAACCTGAATCCGGTTTGCTTGCCGCCGTAGACCCTGCCGAATTTAAACCGGTTTCTGCATGGTGCAGGACGCATGATCGCCAGCTTACCCATATCCTGAACACACACCACCATTGGGATCACACCGGCGCAAACCTGGAATTAAAGACTGTATTCGGCTGCCGGATTATCGGCCCTGCCTACGATGCCGGGCGCATCCCGGGAATCGATATTGAAGCTACGGAGGAATCGCCCCTTCAACTTGGCAACCTTAAAAGCAAAGTCCTGTTTGTGCCAGGCCATACCCGGGGACATATTGCCTATACTGTTGATGACGCCCTCTTTTGCGGAGATACATTATTCGGAGCAGGTTGCGGAAGATTGTTCGAAGGTTCTCCGAATCAAATGTGGAATAGTCTGAACAAAGTATTACAACTTAATAAGAACACAAGGTTCTATTGTGCACATGAATATACTGTCAGTAACCTGAACTTTGCCCTGGAGATCGACCCGAACAATACGGATATTCAAGAGAGACTGAAAAGGGCTAACCACTTACGTTCAGAGAACAAGCCGACGGTTCCGGGAACATTGGCCGAAGAACGCGCCACCAACCCCTTTCTACGGCCTCTGAATGCAGACTTTCGAAACAGTTATGCGATGAAATACGCATTGCCGGATGATGCCGTCAGTGTCTTTGCCCATATTCGGGCGGCAAAAGATCAGTGGTAGCCCAGGCAGCTGCGGCTGCATATTATTCCCTTAATTCTCAACGGAGGAAAAATGCCCATCTTCGAATTTGCGTGTAAGGACTGTGATAACACCTTTGAGATACTTGTTTTGAATCCATCAGAGGAAATTCAATGTCCTGAATGCACCAGTAATGAACTGGAAAAACTGATTTCGGCTCATTCGGTAGGAGGTAGCCATGTTGAGCCTGGCTGTGCTACACCTGCATGCGGAATGGATCCGAGCACCTGCCATGCCAATATGAATTATGTGAACATACAGCTTAGAGAACTATCTGGAATGTGCCTCAAGAGCCCGGAATATAATGGGTCTCTCGGATGACAATAGAGCGTCCGTCTCCACTTCTACATTGGCCAGGTTGCCACGAAGAAAGAAAACAAGCCTTTCAGCCGGTAGAATGTTTTCTATAATAATAGTACTGCCTTTGACTCCATACAAATCTGATGGCGCTTGACAACATACGCTGATACCCGCTGTACCACTTTTTGGAATACCCTTGGAATCAAGACGTTTAACCGAAGCCGGGTAAAGACTCAAATCACGATCTCGGTCCGCGTCATGAATTCGGACCCATAGATCTCTGCGTTTCGGCTTTTTTGACAGGGGTGGCAACTCTCCATCAGTCAGAAAACGGATGATAGAGTCAGATTCGTGCAAGTTCTTTGGCAGGGTATGATGATCCCCATCAACTCCGACATTGTTCTGCCCGGGCAGATAGGCGGAGTGTTCATCAACGACAAAGTCTGATTGAGCTGGCGAACCTTCCCCCACGTAAACATTCAAAATTTCGAGCGACTGCAACTCATGGCCTACATCTTCATTTAACTGCCAAAGAAAGTAGCTTCCAGGGCGCATCTCTTCAGCCTGAAGGTTACCAAGTGGCCCTATATTCGCTATTTCGGTTAATACTTTGGCGGCATCGGTTCCAAAATGAGGCGTTGAAAGAAAAACGATACGCCTTATTGAAGTCCCTGAATGGTGCTGTAGATATGTCCGCACCAGAAGCCCCCCCATACTATGAGCTATCACATCCACTTGATGAAAATCAGCCAAAAAGTGCTCAAACTGTTCTTCCAGTATTTCCATGGGAGGAAATCTCTCCGGAAGCAGTCCACTACGGTAGGTAAAGAAATAGATATCGCGGCTGAGTTTGACTTCCAGCTTCTTCAACTCTTCAGCCGGGGGCCAGGTAAACTCGTTGCCATTCCAGCCATGCACCAGAATGATGGGGATAGCATCGGGATAATCCGTTTGCACCAACTGATTAATAGCCCGCCAGTCACTCCATAGGTCGGCCGTCATTTCCGTACCGCTTTTTGCACATGCAGAAAGCAGCAGCAGAAAAACAAGCAGTATACATTTATTTGATTTGATCAAACCCACTGCCGGGGAACCTTCAACTGAATATCTCTCCAATGCAATATTTGTGTCACTATCGGCAATTTACAAAATCATCAGTAACTTGGGAAGCTAGCTAACATGATTTAGGCTTGCACCCATGATTTATAAACCGGTTCCCGATTATCATATGCACACCCCCCGATGCAAGCATGCTATCGGCTCCGTACGAGAATATGCCATAGCCGCCCTGAAGGCCGGATTAAAGGAGATCGGAATCTCTGATCATTCTCCGATGCCCTCTGATTTTGATCATTCCTGGCGCATGAAGCATGACGAACTTGACAGCTACCTTCGGGAAGTTGAGGCAGCCAGAGATGAGTTTGCTGGCAGACTTCAAATACGCATTGGCCTTGAGGCAGATTATTATCCGGGAACCGAAAGTTATATCTCGAGCCTGATTCGTTCCTATCCATGGGATTATATCATCGGCTCTGTACATTATATAGACGACTGGGGCTTTGATAACGAAGATGAAATCAGGACATGGCAGGAAAGGGATATCGAAGATACTTACTGTAGCTACCACGCTCTGGTTGAAGCCTCAGCTGAAAGCGGACTGTTCGATATCATTGGCCATCCCGATTTGATCAAAAAGTTTGGTCATCGCCCACCTCTGGACAGTCGAAAGGTACGTGATGCCGAGGAGTCCATGCTGCAAGCTATTCACCGAAGTGGATGCACACTCGAAATCAGCTCAGCCGGTCTGCGCAAACCCGTTGCAGAAGTTTATCCACATGGTCGCATCATTGCCCTTGCAGCAGAAATAGGCATCCCCTTCAGCTTTGGTTCAGATGCACATGCGCCAGGTGAAGTTGGTCATGCCATGCATTCATGCCTCAGCATGCTTCAGGCCTGTGGCATTGATAAAATACAGCATTTTGAAGGTCGGCACCGGTTCGACCTGAGTATCACGCCAGCATGACAGGCAAAGTATTAATCACCGGGGCCTCCGGCGGCTTCGGGCGTGAGTTTGCCTTACAGTTGGAGCCCATGGGTTTCGATCTTTTGTTGCTCGGCAGGGACCTGGGTAGATTAAAACTGGTTCAGGCCGAACTTTCCCGTCCCGAGCGACACAGACTTTTACAAGCAGATCTGAATTGTGTGCGCGAGAGAACATCCCTGATCGAGAAGCTGGAGAAGGAGAAAATCACAGGCCTGGTGAACAATGCCGGGTTCGGGATATGGGGAGGCTTTTTTGAATGCGTTGTATCAACCCAGATTGGTGTTGTGCAAACCAATCTGGTTGCTCCCATTCACCTTACCCACGCCCTGCTGCCACAACTGGTCAGACAGCACGGGTTTATCATCAATGTATCGTCTCTGGCAGGCGAAACCCCTTTACCATATATGAGCACCTACGCCTCTGCCAAAGCCGGGCTCACTTTCTGGAGTGAAGCGCTGCGTCTGGAACTGGGATCTCAGGGAGTTCATGTGGTCACTCTCGTGCCTGGCCCCTCCCCTACGGGTTTTCGGGATGTTTCCGGCATGACTTCCACCAAGGGAAGTTTTTTCAGAACCCCCAGTAAAACCGTGGTACAAGGAGCGCTCGCCTGTTTAGCCAGGGGTGGTGGTTACTGCATTCCCGGCTGGCGGCATACTTTATTGTTCGGGCTTCAAAAAATGTTACCGCAGAGATTGGCCTTACAGATCATGAAACGGCATCTTCGCCCGTAAGCCCTCGAAGCTTTCGGATCAAAGCCCTGGCATCTGCCCTGACAATCTTCGCATCATTCAACTTTACCACCGGGGGATTGTCACAATTACCCATGCAGGGACTGGCCAGCACGCTTATGGCTTCTGAAGTCTCATCAAGCTGTTTCTGCACCTGGGTAAGTAATTTCCTGCTACCGCAGTCTGAACAGATTGGCCCGCAGCACACTTGAAGAACCTGATCACGCAAAGGATGACTACGAAAAACTCCGGGTATTTCAAGACATTTTCTTACCTCTGATTTTCGTATCTTAAAAAAACGGGACAGTTCGGACGCTGCAAGCTCGGGAACAAAGCCAAACTGATTCTGTACATCTTCAAGCGCTGCCAGCAGATATCTGGAATGGGCAGGATAAACGAGCATCAAGCTGCGCATGAACTGTTGCATATCAGGCAATAAATTCCCTCTCACTGAAAAGACAATGCCATATCTTACCTTTTTTGTTATCCGTGATAAGCGCCTAACCCGCATTTTTCATGAGATTGCGGATATATGGCGCAGAACAGCTATTCCAGGCGAAGTTTTCAGGTGAAAAAGCATAACTTTAGCTATGGTTTGAGACCAGGGCCTGTTCACACTAATTCTGGGCGTAGCGAA
>JBHHTX010000003.1:0-31281 GCA_046753585.1 Mariprofundaceae bacterium | reverse complement strand
ATGGTGGCAAATAAGCCGCCCATTACGGAATGAAAGTGGCCGGTGGTGCCGGGGTAATCCCCCCGTTTAAGGGATAGAAAAATTAAAAGGCATACTTTGCCTTGAACTCGGCCGGGCTGAGATAGTCCAGAAACGAGACCGGAGAAATCAGATGACTTCAGTTTTGCGGCCAGTTTCGTTGAGCAGTGAAGTATCATGGATGGAAGCTCCGTCTGTCATGGTCACGAAACTCCAATCTCGTGACCAAATGGTGACCAAAATTCCGTGACCAGAAAAAGACAAAGGTCATGAGCTAAGTACCTGTAAGTACTAGAGAAAGTGGCGCACCCTGCAGGAGTCGAACCTGCGGCCTCTGCCTTCGGAGGGCAGCGCTCTATCCAGCTGAGCTAAGGGTGCATAATCGGAAACGAAACGTTGAGACACCAAGGTTCTTAGGCTTGGTAGTCATTTGATGCATGCCCTGATGATGATTTGCTTGAATCTTTCAGTGAATTCTAATGGACTATCATAAAAATGAAACAGGCTATATTTCCTGATAATATCCTGCGCCCGAACTTGATAAACTTTGCCGCCAGAAGGCTAACCCGCATTTTTCATGAGAACAGAGAGGCACAATTATTTTTCTTATGGATAACAATGTGTTGGTGACAAATATTCACATTTTCTCAAATGACGTTTTGTCTTTTGCGGCATCTGGCTTGCCCAGCCGCACCAGATCGAAGCCTTTAGTTTCAAACCATAGCTAAAGCTACGCTTTTTCACCTGAAAACTTCGCCTGGAATACCTGTTCTGCGCCATATATCCGCAATCTCATGAAAAATCCGGGCTAAGGTCACAAGTTCGACTCCTGTACCGCACGCCAGTTTTTGTGCATGATTCCTCTCATCGCTGTTGGCTATCGGGATCAGGTCTAACTCCCGTTAAGTGAACCGTACACGGAGGTTGCACCATGAGCAGATCCCTCTCGGCAGTATTTTCTCCCCAGAAATATAAGCCTGCACTCATGGACTGCGGCGAAACGGATTGTGAAGAACTGTGGCAGAAGAACCATGTCTGGTTCCTGTCAAACATGGCGCATATAGCCTATTTTGAAGAAGAAAAAATTAAGACGTTTATGGACCCACTCGGGGCCACTACTTTCTTCCATGACATTGATGGAGCGCAGGCATTTCTGGCTGTTTGGGAGAATAGAGCCATCCTGTCATTCCGAGGCTCCCAGCCACTGGAGAATGCTGCCGCCAACACCGAAAGGCTGGGGTTTTTCAGCAGCTTCCGCATATCCCGTTTTCATGGAATTCAGCTTGATCCGCATTCTCTGCGCTTTCTAAGCAATGATGTTCTGGCGGATTTAAGCTTCAGGAAGACTGGCTTTAACGGTATGGAAAATATAAAAGTCCACTCGGGGTTTCTCGGCGAGTTCAATAAGATATGGAGACCTATTTCTGAAAATATCAATGAGCATGTCAGAAATATGCCTATATGGGTAACAGGTCATAGCCTTGGTGGTGCTTTAGCGACTCTGGCTGGAATGAGCTACGCCTTTGAAAGCGTGATAACTTTTGGTGAGCCCAGGGTTGGATTCCATATTGACATGGCATTCAAGGCCAAAAACCATATCCGTTATGTGAACGGAGATGATCCGGTTACCAAGGTGCCACCCGAGCTTTTATTCGGTTACGATCACCATGGTGAAGTAGCCAGAGTTAGAAATAAAGACGGCCGAACCGATTTTCGGTACGACCACTCCATCGTATATTATTCGGAAAACCTCTCCTGACCCGGACTACTCAGGTCTTGTCCAGATGGACATCCATTTGCGGATAGGGGATAGATATCCCATTTTCGTCAAAAGCTAGTTTGATGCGCTCGTTCAGATCACATTTCACGGACCAGAAATCAGTACTTTTCACCCAGGGGCGAACAAAGAAATTCACACTGCTATCAGCCAGTTCGGCCAGGGCAACAGAAGCAGCCGGATCCTTTAAAATGCGTTCGTCTGCATCCATTATGTCCTCAATTATTTTTCTGGCCTTGCGGATATCGTCATCATAGCCAATGCCAAAAACCATATCGATACGCCGCGTATCTCTGGCTGAAAAATTTGTGATAGTGCCTCCGTAAATGTTGCCGTTGGGTACCATCACTTCCCTGTTATCCGGCGTGCGCAGGGTGGTACTGAAAATATGAATATGTTCAATAACCCCGCTTGTGCCCCCGGCTTCAACAAAATCTCCGGTTTTGAATGGCCGGAAAATGATCAACATGACCCCTGCGGCAAAGTTTTGGAGCGAACTCTTCAGAGCCAGACCGACCGCAAGTCCTGCCGCGCCCAGTATGGCAATAAGGGATGTTGTATCCACACCAAGCTGATCAAGGGCTGCAATAATAATAAATAGCAGCAACAGGGACCGGACAATATTTCTGATAAAATTGACCAGAATTAGATCCATACCTGTTCGGATTAACAATTTTTCAAGCAATTGTACGAGAACGCTGGCTACAACACGACCAACAATAAATATAGCGACGGCAAAAACGATGTTGATGCCCCATGGCACCAGATAACTTGATAGCAGGTTGTTCATATCAATATTTTCTAACAAAATCTCTCCTTTACTATTGAGCCGAAGACTTAGGTAATCGCGTTTGAAGCTTGAATAAAATCAGGGATTTTATCCGCTGTCAAAGGCTTGCTGAATAAATAGCCTTGACCAAAATTGCAGTGATGTTTGCGCAGAAATGCAAGTTGTTCCTCGACCTCCACGCCTTCAGCAATAACTTTAAGACCCAGATTATGGGCCAATTCGATAATTGTAGTAACAATTGCGGCATCTTTATCGTTATTCGTAACACCGGCGATAAATGTCCTGTCAATTTTCAGAGCCGTAATCGGGAAGCTCTTCAGGTAGCCGAGAGAAGAAAAGCCTGTACCAAAATCATCAATAGCAACCTTGACCCCCAGCTTCTTTAGCTCGTGAAGGACGTCCTGGCTTACCTCAATGTTTTCCATGGCGCTGCTTTCGGTTATTTCGACTTCCAGGTATTCAGGGGGAAATCCACTATCGTTAAGTATGCCTGCAACCATTTCCACCAGGCCTTTATCGGCAAATTGTCGTGGCGTAAAATTAACGGCAAGCTGCAAAGCAGGTAGACCGGCATCCAGCCAGGCTCTTCCCTGTTCACATGTCGTACGCAAGATATGCTCCCCTAATGGCAAAATAAGGCCGGTTTCCTCTGCAAAGCTTATAAACTCATCGGGTAGTATGGTTCCCATTTCCGGATGCTGCCAACGCACAAGACTTTCAAGGCCCACAAATGTTCCGTTACCTATATTTACCTGCGGCTGGTAGAGAATCTTCAACTCGTCTCTTTCCAGGGCATGGCGCATAGCCCGTTCCATCTTCATCCGCTTGAGGACAAACCTACTCATATCAGCCTCGTAATATTTGAAGCCATTTTTGCCCGCTTCCTTGGCACGGTACATGGCAATATCAGCATGTTTCTCAAGGATTTCCAGTGTTTCACCATCTCGTGGAAATATACTGATGCCAATACTTGCACCAACGAAGCATTCATGGTTGTGGAGATAAAAAGGTTTACGCATTGAACTAAGAATACGCTCACAAATACGGCTCGGTTCGTCATTGCTGTGGAGATTGGGAAGAATAAATACAAACTCATCACCACCGAGGCGGGCAATTGTATCTGAGTCGCGGATACAATCCTGAAGTCGTTTTGCAGTTTCTCGAAGCAGTTGATCGCCAGCATCATGTCCGATTGAATCATTAACAGCCTTGAAATGATCCAGGTCGAGGAACATAACAGCCAGCTTCTGTTGATGGTGACGAGCAATTCCTAATTCCTGCAAAAGAAATGTGTTGAAGCTTTGACGATTGGGCAGGCCCGTCAGTACATCAGTATGGGCTAACTGTTTTAACCTGTCCTCGGCCAGTCTTCGTGCGCTGATATCGCGAGCAAAGCCATTGAAGATTAAAGAGTTTCCCATGCGCAAGGGAACAATTGATATTTCCGCCGGGAATTCATAGCTCTCGCGATGCCATAATGAGGTCTCGCTCTGGAGATTCAGGAACTTCGTCTGCTCTGATTCGGCAAAAGATTTAAGTTCATCTGAAAAGGTCTGCCGATGTTCGGGAGTGATGATGGTCAGGGTTATGTCCCGCCCGAGAACCTCTTCCCGAGGCCAGCCAAACATGCTCTCGGCAGCTGGATTCCAGTCGATAATCTTTCCTGTTGCATTGATAGAAAAGAAGGCGTCATGGGCGTTATCTACAACCAGACGAAGCAATTGACTGCTCCTTTCAAGCTGTGCATAAGCCTGTTTCTGACGAATCAGCATCAGCTGTGCGTAAAGGCCAAACAACAAAAGCAGAGCAACAATTGCTGTTCGCATTTGAACCTGTTCCTGATCCGGCTGTAACCAATGTTTGATAAACTCTCCATCCTTCATTACGAAGGAGTAAACAACAGGTTCAAAAAACCAGAAAATGGCGGCAAGTATGATGGCAATCCAGACCATACTAAGGCCGTTTCCCGGGGTATCAGAGGATAAGGAAGACGCCCCGGATGGAGTATGTCCAAGCTGGGTCTGCACTTTAGCATTCATGACATTATTCTCCACCTCTCCAGACATAGATGCAAAACTATACGGAAATACTGCAGTCGTGAACTGTGCGTTAACTCACCATCCTCTACAATTTCTTGCCAGCGATGAACGCTGCTTATACAGTCCGTACCGCTTTGGGTGCCCCGCGCGCTTTTCATGCGTCAGGGGTGAAACGGGAAGTCTGGTGAAAAGCTGGCTGAAGCCATAGGCTTATAGCAATTAACTTTAAATCCGACGCTGCCCCCGCAACTGTAAGCCCGACAAATCCACTGGAACGCCACTGTGTTTACGCATGGGAAGGCAAGGTGGAGGAGATTGAGGGCAAGCCAGGAGACCGGCCCGAAGCAAGGAACGTGCGCGTTCCAGACGGGATCAAGCCTCGGTGGGAGGTACGTCGCCTGAACTTGCCCTTTTGCAAGCATGCGAACAACTCTCCTGCTCAAGTTACATCCCGCATTACATATATGCGCGGAGGGCGCGGGAGAAAACCATGAAACACACATTGCATTTGAGTTATCAATTTACTTTTATCTGCACATTTTTTGGACTGACTATTATTGGCTGTAAGACAGTACAGGCTGAGACAGAGAATATAGGCGATATTGAGGTTTCAGCAGCTCATCATGAAACCGCTTCCAGGACATCTTCCAAGCCGGTTACGATGATCGGGCGTGAAACTATCAAAGCATCACATGTCCAAAATATTGTCGACCTGCTCAAAGGTCAGGCCAACATTGTTGTGCGCGACAGCTCCGGAACCGGAGCAAAATCTCAGGTAGATCTGGGAGGATTTGGTGAAGCTTCTGCAGCTAATCTGGTGGTACTGATTGATGGCAGAAGAGTCAACAGCCCTGACCTTTCCGGAGTTGACTGGACGCAGATTCCCGTTGACCAGATCGAGCGTATTGAAATTACACACGGTGCATCTTCCGTGCTTTATGGCGATGGTGCTGTAGGTGGAGCTATCAATATTGTTTCACGCATTCCTGAAAGCGGAGGGGTGTTGAGTGTGAATGGTGGCAGCTTCGGCACCTTCTCCGGCCTGGGCCGTATCGGCGCAGATGCCGGCAAGGCCCGGGTAGAGGCGAATTTTTCCGGCCTGAGTACCGATGGCTACAGGGATAATAGTACTTTTGAACGCTTTGATGGTGGCCTCCGGGCCGAGGCGGATCTTTCTGCCAATTTCAGCTTCAGGATCAACGGTAACCATCATCAGGATCGATCTGGTCTGCCCGGCTTGCTTACAGCGGATCAGATGGCAGTCAACCGCAAGCAATCAGGCAGTCCCCGGGATTTCAGCCGTACCAAAGACAGCTTCGTAGATAGCGGTTTGAACTGGATGTCAGACTTTGGTCTGGAACTTGATCTGGCCGGAGGAATGCGTAAACGTGATGTACATTCAGAGTTTGTCGATTTTGGCTCCAAAAGCGATTTTGTGCAGCGCATTCGATCATTTCGCCCCAAGCTAAGCCTCAACCCTGGTACGGATTTACCTGTCCGGATTACAGCTGGAGCCGATATTGATCGGGGTGACGGAAGCTTTGATTTCGGAGGAGCAGCGGCCACTACCCAATTTGACCGGAATCGCTCTGGTTATTATGGCCTGATACAGGCTGGTCCCGAGGATCAGTGGTGGAACATCTCAGGTGGGGTCCGTTCAGAAAAGGTGGAGGACACCTTCTCACAGTTGGACATTAAGTCTGTTTCACACAGCAGCACGGCCTGGGAAGCTGGCGCTTCACTTGGTCTGATTGAGAACCTGCGCCTGCGTTTCAATGTTGCACGTTCATTGCGTTTTCCCCTGCTGGATGAACGCTTTAATTTTTTTACCGGCGCTGTAGATACCGGGCTGTTACCCCAGACGGGACGCCATTACAGCACCGCCCTTCGATACAATCTGGACAAGGCATGGGCGGAGATTGCTGTTAGCAGGGCTGACCTTGATCAGGAGATATTTTACAACCCCCTCACCTTTGCAAATGAAAATTACAGCGATAAAACACGCCATGATGTCATCACACTCGCTGTTTTCTGGGATGCTCACGACTGGCTGCAACTTTCCGGAAATTACACATATGCTCTGACAAAATTCCGGGGAGGCTCATTTGATGGCAAGAATATTCCGGCTGTGCCAAAGAATCGTCTGGGAGGCAGCTGGAAGGCGCGTTGGAATAAGGCCCTGAGTACAGTACTCAAGCTCAACTATGTGGGTGAATCATTCCTGATCAGTGATCAGCCCAATATTCGCCCCCCTCTGTCCTCTTATTTTGTTGTGGATGCGGTAGCCAGTTACCGTTGGCAGGAAACCGAGGTGTTTGTTCGCTTGGATAACCTGACAAACCGGAAGTACAGTTCTTATGGCGTATTTTCGCCCGGATTTCCGCCATTTTCACCACCATCAGACAATTTCTTTCCTTCTCCCGGAATCTCCTTCCGGACAGGGGTGAGCTATTCCTTCTAAACTGCACGATTCAATCAATGATGTTGGCTAAACGGGGAAGTGTTGGGCCCTGGCTCGGGATAAGCATCGCCCTGCACGGCCTTCTTATCCTCCATTTCTGGCAGACATCCGATATTCCGCTTGCATACGAAAGAATAGCTTCGGTGAATATTGAGTTGCTTCCTTATTCCACCGATAGACAGGGGAAAGAGAACCAACAGCAAAAAGAGAGTATTGCTGGCAAGACGACGTCAGCCAGGGAATCACTCCGCCCTGAACCGGAAAGAGCGATTGCTGTTCCAGACCCGCAAATAGCATCCGCATCGGATAAGCCTGAACAGCCGAACCATAATACTTCTGTACAAGCCCGGATCCCGACATCAAAGGTCGGTGTTCCAACACCCCGTGAATCAAATCTCCGTAGTGAAAAGCCGGATCCTGAGCAGAAACATATTCTGGTGCGCACCCATCTTGAAGCGCACAAGTTTTATCCCGCAAGCGCCCGTCGCCGTGGTATTGAAGGCGAAGTGGAGATTGCCTTTGCCCTGAACGGGCTGGGCAACACGGATGACATTGAGATTCTTGCCGGATCAGGTTATGCCATTCTGGATCGGGCCGCTTTGCAGACAGTAGAGCGATCCCAGCCCTTCCCCATTCGGGGCGGGCAATACCGGTTTCGCCTTCTCTTTCAACGCTTGTGAAGCGGTTTTACCTTCTTCTTCTCTGCATGCTGCCGGCTACATCAGCCGCAGCAACCGAACGTATTATTGCCCTGACACCGCACGCCTGCGAAATACTTTTTGCCATCGGAGCAGGCAAGGACGTGGTCGGCGTGGCCGAATATTGCGATTATCCTGCTGAAGCAGCCAGGCTTCCAAAGGTAGCTGATGCCAGACGAATATATCTTGAAGCAGTCACGAAACTGAAACCGACATTGGCTGTTTCCGGTTCACATTCGATCAGCGGTATCGAGCACTTAAAAAAAATAGGCGTCCGCATTGCGGAAACCCATCCGCACCGGGTTCGGGATATTTTTGTTGATATGCGAAGCCTGGGTAGGCAAACCAGCCATCAGAAAAAGGCAGACGAGACTGTAAGGCTATTGGAGAAACGGCTACGGACTCTGAGCAATCATTCATCCGAACCGGTGCGTACCTTCTATGAAGTCTGGCCCGATCCTCTGATGAGCGAAGGCGGCCCCAGTTTTATCACCGACATGCTGAAATATGCCGGTGCGGAAAATATCTTTGCGGACAACCCTCTCGAAAGCATGCACGTCAACGTTGAATCAGTTATACGCGCTGCCCCAAAGCTTGTCATTATTCCGAAGAAGAGCAGGAGTGTGGAGAAACGCACGGCATTCTGGCGACGTTGGTTGGGTGAGGAAGTTCATATCATTACTATCGATTCCGATTTGCTGCACCGTCCAGGCCCAAGACTAATCGACGGCATTGAACAACTGCATGCCAGAATTTCCCGACTTTCGGCTTCACCATGAAGTTGCCCATTCTGTTTGCAGTCTTACTGGCCTCATTTTTTATTGCACTTGGTTCCGGTACAGACTGGCTGAATCCTCTGGCCCCATCAGGAGATATGGAGACAAGCATAGTCTGGCAGTTACGCTGGCCAAGGGTATTAACAGCCTTTTTTGTAGGGGGCTTATTGGCCTTGGCCGGGGCCTGGTTTCAGGTTTTGCTCGGCAATGCCCTGGCCGAGCCTTACGTATTGGGAGTATCTGGCAGTGCGGCCACGGGTGCTATTCTGGCTCTGCTACTGCCGGCCTCAGCCTTATCGATACCGATGGGAGCCTTTTGTGGAGCCTGGTTGGGCATTGCGCTGGTTCTTCTGTTCGCGCGATTGGGACCAAGTCGATTGCTGCTGGCAGGTGTCGTCATGGCCGCCTTCTGGGGAGCCTTCGTATCCCTGCTCCTGGCCCTGCTCCCGGGCCGAAAGCTTGGCGCAGCCTTTGCCTGGATGATGGGTGATTTATCATCTCAGGCCATACACCCGGCTATTCTGATGTTAATCTGGGGTATCGCCCTGATCTGTGGCTTCCTGCTGTCACGGGAGCTGGATGCGTTGCTGCTGGGCGACAGACATGCCCTGGCTCTGGGCATCAGGGTACCCAGGATACGCTGGGTATTACTGTTTCTTGCCTCGATGGTAACCGCCGTGGCCGTAACCGCTGCCGGCACAATCGGATTTGTTGGTCTGGTCATTCCCCACGCCATGCGCTTGATATTCGGCCCCTCACACCGACTGCTTCTACCGGCTTCAGCTATGGGCGGAGGCGTTCTGCTCATGCTGGCTGATGCCGCTTCCCGTTCAGTCATCGCACCGGCTGAACTGCCAGTGGGTGTGCTGACGGCCATGATCGGCGTGCCGGTATTCCTGTGGCTGTTGTTGAGGCGAACATGAGTCTCGCCAGGGTCGAAAATATTTCTTTGAGCCGCGGCCATCGCCAATTGATCCGGGAGCTAAGCTTTTCATTGATTCCGGGCCAAATTACCGTTGTTCTGGGCCCTAACGGTGCAGGCAAATCCAGTCTTCTTCTGGCTCTGGCCGGCTTGCTGCCCTATGACGCCGGTTCCATCCTGCTGCAGGGTAACCCACTCGACCGGATGAACCGGCGCCAGATTGCTGGTTTGGTCGCCTGGCAAGGTGATATGCCATCGGTGGAATTCGGACTTACGGTCTCGCAACGATTGCAACTGGCCCGGGATCATGGCTTGAGCAAGGAAGAGGGTAACGCAATGGAGGAAACCTGCGCCCTGCTGGAAATCGAACATCTGTTGCAGCGTAAACTGGGTGATCTGTCTGCCGGAGAGCGACAACGAACCGAACTGGCGGCTACTGTTGTTCGTGAGACGCCACTATGGTTGCTGGATGAACCGGTTGTGCATCTCGATTTGAAACATCAAAAGATCTGGTTTTCCTTGATGCGGCATTACGCCAGGGCAGGCAAGGCGATGTTAACGGTCTTGCATGATGTACAGCAGGCCTGCACCGTTGCCGATGAAGCAATTCTGATCTTTGCTGACGGTTGTACTCGTTTTGGTTCAGCAGATGCTATGCTCACGGCTGAAATACTGGAGGAGCTCTATCAAACACCGCTTAGCCAGTTTGCCGATGCAAGCGGCAGGAAGATAATAATTCCGTCCTATGGAGATTAGACCCTAAATGAAACAGCGAGAAAAAAGGAGAGGCTTGATTCTTGTGCATACCGGCGACGGCAAGGGAAAATCATCCTCTGCTTTCGGTATGGTCTTCCGGGCAGCCGGCTGGGGTATGAAGATATGCGTTATTCAGTTCATCAAGGGCAAGTGGAAGACAGGCGAACAAAAAGCAGCCGAGCGCTTTGACAATATCGAGTGGCACGCTCCGGGGGATGGCTTCACCTGGGATACGAAGAACCCCGAACAGGATATTAAGACCAGTCGTAAGATATGGGAGCTATGCAAAGCAAAGGTGCGCTCACAAAAGTTCGATTTGCTTGTCCTCGACGAGATCAACTATTGCTCAAGCTATGGCTGGATTACTGGCAAAGAGATCAGCGCCTTTATTCGCGAAGAAAAACCTGCATGGATGCACTTGATTCTGACCGGCAGAAATGCCCCTCCTGAAATTATCGAATGCGCCGATACCGTAACCGAAATGCGGAAGATCAGGCACGCCTTCGATCAGGGCATCGTGGCGGAACAGGGGATCGAATTTTGAAACAGGCATTAACCCGGCCGCAGCCAGCTTCTGGGTGGATACAGGCATTGCCTCTTACCTGCAACGCATTTAACCCCCGGAAACGCTAATCCACCAACTGTTGCCGACCTCTCTCTATATTGTGCTGCAACTGCCGAACGGTACATTCCTCTCCTGGCAAGTGGCGGCGTTTTTAAACCGGGTATTGTGCCGGGCTGGACGCCGACAACTTTCAACGGGCAAATCTTTACCTATACATTCACCGGCGCCGAACCGGCAGGCACCTACACCTGGCTTGCCGCCTATGTGACTCCGGGTATGGCCCCGACTGCCGCGAACATTATCGGCACCCTTTTCTCGCACTCATTCACCTTTACACCATAAGACCGGAACGAGGTGAAACAGTCCCTGATAACGGACCTGGCAATCCAACAATTATGAGTAAAAGATCAGGACTTCTTTTGCAGATTTAAGACGTTAAAGCAGGAACCGTATATTGATCAATCTGCATTCAGAGATGGGCCATTATAAAATATCCAGAACGCTTTCAGGAGGGCGACCAATAGCAGCCCGATTACCCTTGATGACGATGGGGCGCTCAATCAGGATGGGATGATCGACCATGACCCTGATTTGTTCCTGTCGCGACAGAGCCTTGCCTTTAACAAATTCCTTGTATTCGGCCTCGCCCTTTCGCATCAGCTCCTCCGGCTCCTTGCCAAGCAGGCTGAGAACCTTGTCCAGATCTGCTTCAGAAAGGGGAGTTTTCAGATATTCAATAATTTGTGCTTCAATGCCCTGCTCCTGAAGCAGGCTCAAGGTTGTGCGAGACTTGGAACAACGCGGATTATGGTAAATGATGACTGACATAAGGACTCCTGTTTAGGAATAAGTTTAGTGAAACTAAAAAATTTGCAGCTGTTCAGATTGCCGCTGATATTTCTGAGAGCAAGGAAAAAATGAGAAGCTTGTTACTTTAAGTCAACGCTGTTAGCAACAAATTAATACTTGACAATTTTTTTCAAATATGATAGAAGCTATCGTTATCTCTCATAGGAGGTTTCGTTATGGATAAAAAGGCGAGGCAAGATATGGAGTCCACTCTAACTCCGCTACTGATTGGTATTGTGACCGCGGCTTTCTTTGTTGGCGCACTCTTGGTCTGATATTTAATCCTGATTCAAAAGCCCCGGAAAACCGGGGCTTTTTTTGTTCAGCGGTTTAATGGTCGACATTCAGATATTTTATCCGGAGAATTACGGGTAGGTGTGTTTAATATTTGCGCGAAGGGGTTTAAGTTACGGTGATGGGAAAAAATCCTGAATTCACCTTCGAACGAGATGACAAGCGCATCACTGTTCTGGGCACGGCACATGTCTCCAGGGCGAGCGCAGATAAAGTTAGGGAGCTGTTACAATCAGGAAAATTTGATGCTGTTGCTGTTGAGTTGGGGCCGGGTAGATATAAAAAAATTACCGATCCGGATTCCATTAACGATATGGATCTGTTTCATATTCTGAAGAAAGGCCTTGCTCCCATGGTTTTAGCCAATCTTGCATTAGGGGCGTTTCAACAACGCATGGCGGAGCAGCTTGATATTGAACCCGGAGAAGAGTTTCGGGCTGCGATTGATGAAGCCAATAAGGCAGCTTACCCGGTTCTGCTGATTGATCGAGAGATTGGTGTGACCCTGAAGCGAATCTATCGGAATATCCCAATCTGGCGTCGCATGAATCTAATAACCGGGCTTGCACTTAGCCTGGCCTCACGCCGGAAAGTCACTGAAGAAGAGATCGAACAACTAAAAGAGGGCGATATTCTTGAATCCACTTTCTCTCAATTTGCGCACAAGGAAAAAGATTTATATGAAACATTAATTGATGAGCGGGACCGCTATATGGCGGTTCGTCTCATTCAGGAGTCGGCTAAGGATGATCATCATCATATTATAGCCGTAGTAGGTGCTGGGCACTTTCGAGGTATCCGCAAATACCTTGAACAGGAACAAAGCCAGTCTGATGGTGAACTCAACAATCATCTGTCCAGACTGAACTGTGTACCACCACCGGAGAAGTGGATGAAGCTTATTCCCTGGATCATTACGATACTAGTACTCACCGGTTTTACTATCGGTTTTTCCAGGAGTTCATCGTTAGGATGGGAGTTGATTTTTGACTGGGTTCTGATTAATGGGGGGCTGTCCGCCATTGGTACCTTGATAGCAATGGCACATCCTCTAACTATCGTGACCGCCTTTATAGCAGCGCCAATTACCTCGCTAAACCCAATGATTGGTGCAGGTATTGTTACAGCTGCGGTAGAAGTTTGGTTGAGGAAACCAAGTGTCGCAGATTTTAACAGACTGCGCCATGAAACGGCTCATATCAAAGGCTGGTGGCATAATCGAGTGACACGTATCCTGCTGGTGTTCCTTTTCTCTTCACTTGGCTCGGCAATCGGCACCTACCTGGCAGGCTTCCGTATCTTTGATCGTTTGACCTAGGAGTCAGTCGGACTTATGAGAAGTCTACTGCACGGCAGAGATAACGGCCCAAAACATCCTCATTTATCATTGCATAGTTACCACTATGCGCCTCAAAACCATGCTGTTTTTGACTTGTTCCCCCACCTGCTCGTACGATTACCCTAAGTCTGACAGGCTCCTAGCCCCGTATTAGAACTACAGCCAAATCCATGCCTGCCATCGATGCCAAACTTGTTCATGCTCCATTCAGGGAAAAGCGATATGTTGATTTGGTCGAATGTATTGTGAATAGGCTAATATTCTGAAAAGGTCCGGAGGAATAAAGTGAATCAAATAATTATTGGTCTTGGAGTCATTATGACAATGGCAGCCTGTTCGCAGCCGGAACAATCAGCAACGCTGCCAAGCGAATCCGAGGTGCAGACGGAAGCTCAATCGACATTGATCGAAACGCAGACAAACCACGGTCAGGTTACAGATGAAGCCAACGTCGAACCTGTTCAGGATAAGATAAAGGTCAGCAAACTGATCGAAACCGAGATGAAAACTCCCCCGACAAAGGAAGAGGAGAAACAACTTGAAAAGGCCGTGACCGAACCGATTACAACTGCAAAGGATTCCAAACCTGCCGGCCCTGCACCCTCTTCTTCCCCAAAGGCAAAAAGCAAAAGCAAGCAAGTTGTTTCCAAACCTGCCCAAGCCTCAAAGCAGGAGAAGGAAATAATAGAAACGAAAACCACGGAAATGCCCGTTGCTGAACCCTCTTCTGCCAGGGTTATGGCAGGCAATGCACAACGTGGTGCTACATTGGCAAAGAAGAAGTGCAAGGTGTGCCACTATCTGGATTCAGCCAGAAAGAAAATTGGCCCTGCCCTGCAAGGAATTTATAATCGGGCTCCGTCGATTAGTGGCGTTCCCTATGCCACCTGGGATGACAAGGCTATGGATGAATGGCTTACCAAGCCCAAAGCGGTCAAACCTAAAACAAAAATGCGCTTTTCCGGACTGAAAAAGAAAGAAGATCGCCAGGATATCATTGCCTATTTAAAAACCCTGTAGCGTTGACATAAAACTCGCTTGTATTACGTTTCAGTTAGTTGGATAACTTAATTTGCGCCGGGGGTTATTGTGACGAAAGCAGGTGAGAAGAGGGCGCGGCTGGTAAACGCTGCCAAAATGATGATTCACAGGCAGGGCTTCAACAAGACTACACTGGTACACATCGCCCGGCAGTCCGGCGTGCCTTTGGGTAATGTCTATTATTACTTCAAAACCAAGGACGAGATTGCCTCAGCGGCCATTCAGGAACGTCGGCAGAGCATTAAATCAGCAGCTGAAAAATGGGAGCAGAACCCCGATCCGAGAAAAAGATTGTTGAGCTTTCTTGGCATGGTTGAGGATATGCGCCAGACAATTTCAAAATACGGCTGCCCGGTTGGCAGTTTATGCCAGGAGCTTGACAAGAACAGGACAGACCTGACCAATAATGCTGATGAAACGCTTCATTGGATGATCAACTGGGCCAGTGGGCAATTTCTCCTCATGGGTAAGGAAAATGCGGCTGAACTTGGTCTACAGCTTGTCACTATCCTGCAAGGAGCCAGCCTGATTGCCCACGCTCTGCAAGATCCCGATATAATCTCCAGACAGATACATCAAACCCGAACCTGGTTACAAACACTTTAGGGCGGACGTTTTCTAGTAAGTCAGCCAACTGACATAATAAAGACCAATGCGCAAAGCTCGTTTACGTTATCTGAAGTCTAAATCCAACTTGCGAATCCGTGATAAAGAGCGTTGAAAATGATCCCAATCCCACTGGCGGCCTGGATCCCATTTGCGATCAGGTGCAATATTGCTATGGCCGACAATGCGATCCATTGAAATGGATGGAAGTTTATCCATAAGCACACGACATAGCCGGGCAGTTTCACGGTACTGATTTCGGGTAAAGGGTTGATTTTCATCACCGATCATCTCAATGCCGATGGAGTAATCGTTACAATCACCTCTCCCGTCCCAGGAAGATTTGCCGGCATGCCAGGCTCGCTTTGATACCGGCACAAACTGGATGAAGGTCCCACAGCGATCTACAAGGAAATGTGCTGAAACCCTAACCCCTTCAAGACTGGCAAAACCTGGATGTGCCATTACATCCAACTCACCCGTGAACAAGTCCTTAACGGAGCGGCTATCGAATTCACCAGATGGCAAGCTAATAGCATGAAGCACAATAAGGTCCACATCCGTACCGGCAGGCCGGGCATTGAAATGCGGTGAACTGATAAAACGACAGGTTCGCACATCTATATCATGCAATGACAATCGACCTCTGTCACATAGAGATTTATTGAGACGGAGTATTAGGCTTCCCTCATGGAACAGGATACCTTGGGTTTGGCTCTCAGGCCGATATTCGCTCTAATTCACAGCATACTGGCTAGTCGAAGCTGCAAAACATGGTTCGACAGGCGCGGCCTGAATAGCCGAAAGTATCGCCTGACCCGCAGAAAGTCTGAATGGTCTCAACCTTTCTCTCGTTATCGAGCTTTATTTCCTCATTGGATCGAAACTTGAGGAGAGGGGTATGCCGATTCAGCACCCCGAATACGCAGTATATCAGCAGCATGCAGCCTTTCATTCCAAGGCCCCGCCTTTCCTTGCTGATTTAATGCGCTATCGCTTACAATAAGCCCATGCGTGTTGCCGTACCTTCCGAAGAAACTGGTAGCTTACTCAGGCGGGCCACGTATGCGTCAGTTACAACTGCCTGCGTACTTATCGTCGTTAAGTTTGTAGCCTGGTTAAGTACTGGCTCTGTAAGCCTCCTGGCCACCCTGATTGATTCCAGCATGGATGCAGCCGCTTCGATCATTAATTTGCTGGCCATACGTCATGCCCTGGTTCCTGCGGATAAGGAGCACCGCTTTGGCCATGGCAAGGCTGAGTCTCTTGCCGGCCTTGGCCAATCCATGTTTATTGCCGGCTCGGCTGGCTTCCTGATTCTTGAGGCCATCAACCGTTTTGTGAACCCGCGTGACATTGCTCAAATTGAAATCGGCATCGGTGTGATGATTTTTTCTATCATAGCCACAATGATTCTATTAGCTATTCAGCGATACGTCATTAACAGGACCGGATCAACTGCAATAGGTGCTGACGCCTTGCATTACAAGGCAGATCTGTTCGTCAACGGCAGTGTTATTCTGGCCTTGTTTCTAGCCAGCATTGGCTGGTCGGGTATTGATCCCGTTTTTGCTGTCGGCATCGCCATCTATATTCTTTATAACGCCTGGGAAATCGGCAGCGAAGCTGTACAGGCGCTCATGGATAAAGAACTTCAGGATGAGGACAGGCAGCGCATCTCAACGATCGTTCGCAAACACCCACGCGTTTGCGGTATGCACGACCTGCGTACCCGAAAATCCGGTATTGTGCCCTTCATTCAATTGCATCTGGAACTTGATGATAATCTGACTCTCGTAGAAGCGCACGAAATCGCCGATGAGGTGGAAGCGGCCATCAAGGAAGTTTTCTCCGGTGCAGAAGTCATTATACACGAGGATCCGGCAAGCCTAGCGGAGCCAAAAGTTGAATTTATTGATTAGCCCTAGGAGTTATTTGTCCCTCAGCTTGTAGAATTGGCTTTTTCTTTCCTGCCAGAAAATTTCAAACTCCTCGGGCGTAACCTCCTCATTCCGGTTCTTGTCCATGCTCTTGAAGCGCAGTAGGGCTCGCTGACGAATGACCTCCAGATACTCCTTACTCGACACACTACCGCTTTCATCCTGGTCATACAGCAGAAACTGCTCCAGAACCTGACCGGAAACTTCTTCGGTTTGGGCCATAGCATTAGTTGAAAACAATAATGCGGCAGCAAATATAAGGGGCATCCAAAAATTCATTTCTCCTCCAATATGTAAGCACGATGGAGTCATCAAGCCGTTGGATGGGAATCTTGCACCATAAATTTTATTTGCCAAGTGGACTGGACGAAAAACATGCGCAGCGGCATGATCCATATTTGTTTCCAATCCGGATCAGGAGGGAAAAACACCGTGCCCGTTGACTTAAAGAAAATAACACACTGTCTGACTTGTTCGATTCAGCGAGTACTGAGATGATTCCTTATCAGCAACTGCTATCGCATGTTCTTGAACAAGGCGTGAGGAAAACTGATCGTACGGGAACCGGCACGATTTCGGTCTTTGGTTATCAGATGCGGTTCAAGCTGTTTGAAGGATTCCCTCTTGTCACAACGAAAAAAGTGCATCTGAAATCTATCATCCATGAACTTCTCTGGTTTCTGAAAGGAGATACGAACACCGCTTACCTGAGGGAAAATGGAGTATCGATCTGGAATGAATGGGCAACTGCAAGTGGGGGCCTTGGTCCGGTATATGGCTATCAGTGGCGCAACTGGCCAACACCGGACGGACGGTATATTGACCAGATCTCTGAGCTGGTTGAGCAAATCAGAGCCAGGCCGGATTCACGTCGATTGATCGTCTCCGCCTGGAATGTGGCTGACCTGCCTGATGAATCGATCAATCCGCGGGCCAATGTAAAAGCAGGGAAGATGGCGCTGGCTCCCTGTCATGCGTTTTTTCAGTTTTATGTCGCTGAAGGGCGGCTTTCCTGCCAGCTTTATCAGAGAAGCGCAGATATCTTCCTGGGCGTGCCCTTCAATATTGCGTCTTATGCCCTGTTAACCCTGATGATGGCTCAGGTTACTGGCCTGCAACCCGGTGAATTTATCCACACCTTTGGAGATGCTCATATCTATCTGAATCATATCGATCAGGTAAACGAGCAGCTTTCAAGGGATCCTTATTCCTTACCCGAGATGAAACTCAATCCGGATATAAAAAATATCGGAGATTTCAGATATGAAGACTTTGAGGTGTCGGGCTATCGAAGCCACCCTGCCATTCGCGCACCTATTGCAATCTAGATATCCGTTAAATTTTGCAAAAATCTCTCCTTGCACACAGGATTGCAACTTATCTACTCAGGCGTCTACAAGAGCAAGTTTTTCGCCTTAAGTTAATGTCGGATGCGGGGTACAAGCGTTGTTCTTTTGTGAAAATTCGGGGCAGCATCGGAGGCAGAATCATGGCAAAATTTTATCCTTCCCGCACAATCCTTCTGGGTTTGGTATTGTCCGGAATCCTTTGGGCAGCACCTTCCTATGCTAATGAGGAGAAGCTGGAAAGTTATGATGCCGACGGGGATGGCAAGATCACCTTTGATGAAGTCATGCGTCATATTGAACCATCCATTCGCTTGAGTTTTGATGCAATGGATCGAAACAAGGATGGTGTCCTCTCCGATAAAGATTTTGATGATGTACGTGAGGGCGTGAAAAAATGGGAGGGTTGGTTGAATCATTTGCTTGAACCTTTCCTTGCCCCGGACAAACCGGAAAGAAATGAAGTACAGCATTTCTAACAAAACATGATCTCCACAATGGATTAAGGAGTTGATAAAATGAAAAAACTGACAGGATTATTCTTCGCAACCGTATTGGTGCTGGGCGGATGCTCGGATACGGTTTATTTAAAGTCGCCGGATAACGGAGACACAGTCAAAAACCCTTTCAAGGTGGAAATGTCTGTATGTGGTATGGACGTAAGGGCAGCCGGGGAAGAGATTGAAGGCACAGGCCACCATCACCTGATCATTGATGGTGATTGCATTTCAGCCGGGTCAACGATTCCAAAAGATGCAACACACAAGCATTTCGGCAAAGGACAAACCGAAACGATGCTGACGCTTGAACCGGGGGATCACACGCTGACACTGCAATTTGCCAATGGACTACACGCCTCCTATGGCAAGGAGATGTGTAAGACCATTAACATCAAGGTCGAGTAACGGTTTGGGCTGGCAGGCTTCTGACCCAGGCAGCTGAAGGTATAGTTTGCTGCGCATAGTGCGGCGTAAGCTGTCCCGGCTATCATGAAAAATGCGGGCTAAGCCGGCAACGTAATCCAAAGATATCCTTTGGCGCGTGCTCAGCCTGAAATCAAGGCTCGTTTATTTTGAATTCTGGAATCGACTATTGCGTTCTGAATTTGCTGAATAACATACTCGATTTCATTTACTGTTGTAGATCTTCCCAGACTGAACCGTATGGTTCCCATGCCCGCCTCTGGCGATATGCCCATGGCTTTTAACACGGAAGACAGTTCAATAGCCCCCGCATGACAAGCTGAACCCGTTGATGCGGCGACACCATTTAGTTTTGCAAGGAGATCCGGCCCGGACTGGCCGCTGAAAGAAACATTGAGCGTGTTCGGCAATCGTGCAACGGGATGCCCGTTCAGAACGACGCCTTTTCCGAATATCTCTTGCAACCTTGCCCAAAAGTGATCCCTTAGCTGAAGCATTTGCGGTGATTCAATCCAGTCCTGTGCAAGCTCGCAGGCCGCGCCCAGCCCGACGTCCAGCAGCACATTCTCGGTTCCGGCTCGCCTTCCTGATTCATGTCCCGCACCATGCATAAAAGGTTCGATGTGAATGCCATCGCGGATATAAAGTGCGCCGACCCCCTTTGGCCCATAGACCTTATGCCCGGCCAGAGATAAAAAATCCACACCAAGCTCTGATACCCTGGTTGGAATCTTGCCAAGCGATTGCGCCGCGTCCGTATGAAACAACACTCTCCGCTCACGGGTTATGCGCGAAATATCGACAATCGGCTGGATCGTGCCCACCTCATTATTGGCATGCATGATGGTTACCAGGATGGTTCGATCCGTTATTGCGCCCGCCACATCGCCGGGATCAACCATGCCCGTGGAATCCACAGGCAGGTAGCTTATCTCAGCTCCCAGTGTTTCCAGAAAACGGCAGGGCTGAATGGTGGCGGGATGCTCAATTTGCGAGGTGATGATGTGATTACCTTTCTGAGATAAGGAAAAAAAGGTTCCTTTGATGGCATGATTGTTCGACTCAGTGCCACCGCTTGTGAAGATAACTTCCTGCGCGGCACACCCCAATAAGCCGGCAATCTGACGGCGTGCGTGCTCCACCGCCTCTTTTGCAGGCCGGCCGGCCCAGTGAGGACTGGAGGGATTGCCATAGTGGCTGGTTAGATAAGGTTGCATGGCATCTACCACTTCTGCTGCAATAGGGGTGCTGGCGTTGTAGTCCAGATAGACCTTTTTCATCTCATGCCTCTCAATCAGGGGCGTAAAAAACCTCTGGCGTTTTGTTTTTCAGAGTAACTTATCGATTTCATATTTCAGTAACTGCTCTGTTACCACCCCGGCGTGAAAATAACTTATCATGCCATCTTTAGCTATAAAGTAGGTGGTGGGCATACCATACAGACCAAAGGCATCTTTAATCTTTCCAGTTCTGTCCAGGCCGGCTGCAATGGTCAGGCCAATTTTTTTCATGAATGCCTTTGCCTTGCTTTCCGTGTCATCGACTGCAATGGCCAGGAGCACAACATTTTGCGGTGCGTATTCACGAGCAATCTTTTCAATAACCGGGGTTTCCTTGCCACAGGAACGGCACCATGATGCGAAAAAATTGATGACTACTACCTTTCCCCGCTGCTCACTCATATGAAATTTCCCGCCGTCAAACAGGGCAACCGTAAAATCAGGGACGGCTTCCATTGCACCTTTCGGAGCCTTTACCCCTTCGCTACAGCCTTGGAGAAGTAATATACAGCCTGTGAGAAGGGCAATCAGGAGAATCTGAGAATTGGTTTTCAGTATCATCGATAGGCTCAGAAAAAGGACCATCGTTTTTCGACTTGTTTGTGATAAAACGCATGGATTTTTATAAATGTATCCGCAATTGTCTGCGGGATCTGAGGCTGTGGAAAACGGCCGTAAAGCCTTCCCTGAGGATCAACGAGAAAGATGGTTGAATTATGGGTTACATCATAGCCGGTATCTTCGACGTTCTTGGAGTCAATAAAATACAAAGCCCCTATTTGACGGGTAAGTGTATCTACCTGGGCAGGGTTTCCGGTGACTCCTGAGAACCCTTCATTGAAATAGGAAACATATTTTTTTAATAACTCCGGGGTATCCCGTTTCGGATCCACTGAAACAAAAATGCCCTGAATCTTCGCTGCAATGGCCGGGTTACTCTCAAGGATGTTAAAGACTGCGCCCATGACATTGAGAGCGGCCGGGCAAATATCCGGACAATGGGTATAACCGAAGAATATAAAGCTCCATTTCCCCTTCAGACTCTCCAGATTAAAGGTCTTGTTTCCGGCAGCTTCCAAATGAAAGGAGGTCAACTCCCTGGCCTCCCAGAAAAGATAATCTTCAATTTCGGCAGGAGTCTGAACGGATGTATCAGAACTTGAGCGCCAGCCAATAAAAGCGGTGACTGTTCCAATGATAGCCAGAAGAAGCGCTAAGCTTCCTTTAGAAAGAATGAGACTGCTTTTCATTCGAACAAGTATGTCAAGATGACCGGAAGAAGAAAGGCCGGATAACCCAAAAAAACGGCCCTGTCGGATAATTTTAATCTGTGAAATTGTGATATTATTTGAGGGAAATTGATTTCATCTCTAACCCGCATTTTTCATGAGGTTGCCCGCGTTAAGCGGAACCCCGCCTTGAGCTCAAAAGGAGATGATACACATCATCTCCTTTTGGGTGAAACGAAGGGGCGGAGTCCTGCAAGGATTCCGCTTGAACGCCTTGTTCTCACGCGGAGCGGGAGGAGAAGGCGGGCAATGGAGCTTAACGCGGGCATTCTCCTACGCAGCGGGAGAATGCGAATATATGGCGCAGAACAGGTATTCCAGGCGAAGTTTTCAGGTGAAAAAGCGTAGCTTTATCTATGGTTTGAGACTAAAGGCTTCGATCTGGTGCGGCCGGGCAAGCCAGATGCCGCAAAAGACAAAACGTCATTTGAGAAAAGTGAATATTTGTCACCAACCCATTGTTAGCCATAAGAAAAATAATTGTACCTCTTTGTTCTCATGAAAAATGCGGGCTAAACCATAATAGGAGCACTTCTTCGACAAACCAGGGAAGATTCCGGTTTAACTTGTAGATCGCCGTAGCCTTGCCACGGGGAGATTCTTTTAAAGTTACGCCTGAGCTAAAAAAACCCCGGCTTTTCATGCCCTTCAAAATAGAGAATTAACTCTTCACTCAACCACAAGCCCAGGAACCTGCCGGACTTAAGTTTTCGAAACAGGCTGGAATTATTTGCAGCGAGGATTAGGGTGAGCAGCCTTTCGCCATTTCTGAAAAATAATTGATCAAGCTGAGGAATAAATCCATGGGAAATAACAGTTCTGAACACAAATACGCTTTCGCTTTTCATGAAGGCGATGGCAAAAACAAGCAACTGCTCGGGGGCAAGGGGGCAAACCTGTGTGAGATGACTCAGCTTGGTCTTAATGTGCCGCCGGGCTTTGTGATCAGTACGGAAGCCTGCTTGACGTATCTGGACTCTCCCACCCGCACACCCCCTTCGGGGATGATGGATCAGGTTCGTGACCATATGCATGCTCTGGAGGTCTCTACCGGAAAGGGATTCGGGGATGCAGAAAACCCCCTTCTGATCTCCGTTCGATCCGGAGCGGCCATGTCCATGCCCGGTATGATGGACACAATTCTTAACCTTGGTCTTAACTCCATCACTCTGGCGGGGGAAATAAAGCAAACCGGAGATGAGCGTTTTGGCTACGATGCGTACCGGCGTTTTATCCAGCTATTCGGAAAAGTCGCGTTGGGAATTCCTGATGAACTGTTTGATGCCGAGTTTGATGAAGTGAAACAAAAGGCACATGTCAGTGAAGATGTGGGCCTGTCAGCAGCCAACTTAAAAGAGATCAGCGAACGTTTCCTTCGTGTTGTCGAACAGGAAACTGGCAAGCCTTTCCCAGAAGACCCCTACGAGCAGCTGGAAATTGCTATCAAGTCGGTCTTTAACTCTTGGTCGGGCAGGCGCTCTGTGGATTACCGGCGGGAATTTAATATTACCCCGGACATGGCCAACGGTACTGCTGTAAATATCTGCACCATGGTTTTTGGCAATCGTGGTGATGATTCAGGTACCGGAGTCGCCTTCACACGCTACCCGGATACCGGCGAGAACAAGCTCTTTGGTGAATATCTGATTAATGCCCAGGGTGAAGATGTGGTAGCTGGTGTCAGAACACCCAAATCCATTGACAGCATGGCCGTTGAAATGCCGGAGATCTATCGCCAACTGTATGAACTTAGGGATAAGCTGGAGAGCCACTACACCGAGGTGCAAGACTTCGAGTTCACCATTGAAAAGGGCACGCTTTATTGCTTGCAAACCCGCAACGGAAAAATGAACGCTTCTGCCATGGTTCGAACCTCCGTAGAGATGGAAAAGGAAGGGTTAATCTCCAGACGCCAGGCGCTTCTTCGCATCGATCCAGAATATCTGGAACAAATGCTTTACCCGCGCCTCGACCCGAATGCCAAAGTTGAAGCCCTCGCCCAGGGCTTGTCAGCATCACCCGGCGCTGCCTGCGGACATGCGGTTTTTGATGCCGACCGGGCCGAAACCCTGGGGCGGGGTGGTCAGCGCGTCATCCTGATCCGGGAGGAGACCAAACCGGAGGATATTCATGGCTTCTTTGCAGCTGAGGGCATTCTAACCAGCCGTGGCGGCAAGACATCCCATGCTGCCGTCGTTGCTCGTGGCATGGGTAAGCCCTGCGTGGCCGGTGCCGAAGGTATTCATGTGGATGTCCAGGTTCGCCGGGCATTCATCGGCGACACAACCATTAAAGAAGGTGACCTTATTTCCATTGATGGCACCAATGGCAATCTCTATCTGGGAGAAGTAGCTATGGTAGAGGCTGATTTCTCTCAGGAGCTGGTAACTTTACTGAGGTGGGCAGATGAAGAAGCCCGGCTTAAGGTCATGGCCAATGCAGACACACCAGATGATGCCAAACGCGCGCTTAAATATGGCTCCATGGGTATAGGTCTGTGCCGTACGGAACGCATGTTCAATGCCCAGGAACGCCTACCCATCGTTCTGGAAATGATTGTGGCTGACACTCTGGAGCAGAGGCAGATAGCTCTGGACAAACTCTTGCCTATTCAACGGGAGGATTTCAGGGAGCTGTTGACTGTAATGTCGCCCAGACCGGTGACTATCCGCTTGCTTGATCCGCCTATTCATGAGTTCCTGCCAACCGAGCAACAGCTTGTAAGCGACCTTATACAACTTCGCCACCTGCGGAATACGGTGCAAGGCATGGAAATATTTTCGGATACCGTAAGTCTGCTCAACCCCGGTGCTGAGACCCCTAATGTTGGGGAACTTTCTTTGCAGGTTGAAAAGTTTGCCAACCCACGCCTGGTTGATGACGCTATCAGCAAGAAGGAAGCTATGCTGAAGAAAGTCCGGGCCCTGTATGAAGTTAATCCCATGCTGGGACATCGCGGCGTACGCCTTGGAATCACATATCCGGAAATCTATTGCATGCAAATCAGGGCCGTGCTTGAAGCTACAGCAGAGTGCACAAAGGCAGGTGTAGAGGTATACCCGGAAATCATGGTTCCTCAAGTCTGTACGGCTGAAGAACTCAAACGTGTTAAAGCTTACGTCCAGAAAATTAAACAGGACGTTGAAAAAACTTATGGCTTTGCCCTGAACTTCAAGTTTGGAACGATGATTGAAGTTGTTCGAGCCTGTATG
Organism: Mariprofundaceae bacterium; assembly: GCA_046753585.1. Lineage (GTDB taxonomy): Bacteria > Pseudomonadota > Zetaproteobacteria > Mariprofundales > Mariprofundaceae > CAYLYU01. The sequence goes on along the minus strand of JBHHTX010000003.1, from coordinate 6,360 downwards.
CGTGCTGAACAACTGGCTCAGGAAGTGGAATTCTTTTCCTTTGGCACCAATGACCTTACACAAGCCTCCTTTTCGTTTTCGCGTGAGGATGCAGAAAACAAATTTCTGCCCATGTACAATGAGGCTGAAATCCTGCAGGACAACCCCTTCGAGGTTTTGGACACCAAGGGCGTCGGCCAACTCATGAAGCTGGCTATTAACTGGGGCCGGGAAGTGCAAGCGAATCTAAAAGTTGGTATTTGTGGGGAACATGGTGGCCACCCGGCCTCTATCCGTTTCTGTCACAATATCGGACTTAGCTATGTGTCATGTTCGGCACCACGTGTGCCTATTGCCCGTCTGGCAGCTGCCCATGCAGCGATGTTAAGCAATTAATAGACTGGGCAAGCCCTGAAACTACTGCGTGCATTTTCGGGGCTTGCCGTATCTGTGAATAGCAGCAGCTTTTAAAGAACGGCGAGAATACCCATAAACAAAATAACCCTGCTGACGATATAAATACTTGTCATAACCAGGGAACTTATGCAGGTAAAACGTAATTTTTCAGCTGTTGTAGAGCTGGCGCTCACTCTGCTTTTGAACAAAAAACGGGGCAATAACACCAGTCCTCCGAGAATCCCGCAACTTACTGATTGCAAAATAACAAGAAATGCCTGCAATGACAGCTCATCCGTTATCCCTTGAGCATCTTCGAAGAAGAGCCAGGACAAAACGATCAAACTGAACCACGGAACATAGATGAAGAAATACTCGGCATTCAGCAAACCCACTTTATTTTTCCCGACCAGGAAAAACATTATGCCAATAAAATTTGCCGGGATGGCATACAGAGTGAAAGAAAAGAAAAAGCTGTCCATGATGCCGTGGGGTTATATGTTAGCTGGATCTAGTCAAGAATATGGGCCACCAGACCATCGGCCAGCTTAGGTTCAAACCAGGTAGATTTCGGTGGCATCACTTCCCCTGCATCGGCCACAGCCATGACATCTTCCATACGGGTAGGAAATAGTGAGAAAGCCACAGCCATTTCACCGGAATCCACCCTCCTCTCCAATTCGCTTAAACCACGGATGCCGCCGACGAACTCGATTCTTTTGTCGCGGCGCAGGTCATAGATTTTCAACACTGGCCCCAGCAAATGTTCGCTAAGCAGGCTGGCATCTAGTCCGGCAACAGGATCATCTGCCGGAACCAGCCCGGTCTTGATTTGCAACCGGACCCATCGACCATCCAGGTACATACCAAATTCACCCGGCCCGGTCGGCTTTACAGGCAGTGTACTATCTTCAAGCAGGAACGATTTTGACACCGCATGCCTGAAAGTTTGCGGAGAAAGACCATTCAAATCTCTGACGACGCGGTTGTAATCCATAATTTGTAGTTGATTGACGGGGAAAATTACTGCCAGAAAGAAATTATGCGCCTCCTCTCCCGTTTGCCCGGTATTGCAGACCTGACGCATCGACGCAATGCGGGACGCAGCGGCCGAGCGGTGGTGGCCATCAGCGATATACAGATCTCCGACATATTTAAAACATTCTGAAATTCGGTTGATGTCATCCCTGTCATTAATGACACGGAGAACATGTCGCACACCATGTTCCAGAGTAATGTCTACATCGGCAGCTGTTTGACTTAGCTCTTTCAGGAGTGCATCAAGTTCAATCGATTGCCGGCAGCTTAAAAGTACCGGGCCTGTCTGGGCATTCAATACATCGATATGTCGAACCCGGTCTTCTTCCTTGTCAGGCCGGGTAAACTCATGCTTGTGGATCCTGTTGCTGTCGTAGGCAGCCACCGATGCTGCCGCAACGATCCCGGTTTGTGTATGTCCGCCCATTATCATGCTGTAGAGATAGTAGCAGGGGGTCTTATCGCGAATCAGCAAGCCTTCATCCTGCATACGTTGAAAATTCTCAGCCCCTTTGTTGTAAACTTCAGGATTATAAGGATCAATATCTTCCGGCAGATCTATCTCTGGCTTTGTGATATGCAGAAAGCTCCACGGTCTTCCCCTGGCACGCTGACGCGCCTCACTGCTACTTAACACATCATAAGGGGGGCCCGCTATATCCGCAGCGCGATTTGACTGAGGTCTCAGGCCTGCAAAAGGGTAAATGATAGACATATGATGAACGTTATTGGAAATTCTTGCTCAGTCCATTGTTATTTATGGCATGAGCTCCTGCCAGCGATGATGCCTTTGATACAGGCTGAGGTGGCTTGATCAATAGCAAGAAACAAAGATTTGTTTTGTATGTTCACTTCCCTCACTTCAAACATTAAAACTGCTCTATAATTCTGTAGGCTTTTGATAAAAATAATAGCGGCTTAGTATAGGCTCTACGCTTGTTTATATCCGGCTCATTATCCGGAGGTAAGATGGTTAAGGGATTTCGCGTTCTTGTTCTTGGTTATGGCAGGATGGGGCATGCCATGCAACGGTTGCTATCGCCCCAACACACACTCTGCTTCTGGGACTGCAATCCTCAGCCGGGACTAAAAAGTATTGATCTTGAGCAGTCTGCCAGCCAAGCCGACTTTGTTTTATTCTGCATTCCGGTTAACCCACACAGGGAAATAGCTTCGCGTCTTGCCCCTTTTCTGTCAAAACAGTGCATCTGCCTCAGCATTGCCAAAGGACTGGATGAAAATGGATATACAGCAGCCAGAATTTTTTCCGATGTTTTTGGTAACACTCACTTTTATGGGCTTCTGTATGGCCCTATGATTGCCGAAAACATTATTGCCGACCAGGCTGGGTTTGCCCAACTGGGTTACTCCGAACAGTCTGTCCCGAAGCAAGTAATGGCCCTGTTTGATCATACGACGTTATATATTCGACCCAGTACAGATGCCACAGGAATCTCCTGGGCTGTAATCCTGAAAAATGTCTATGCCATGCTTTTTGGCATTGCTGATGAACTGCATCTGGGTGATAACATGCGGGGCTTTCTGGCCGTACAGACACTGGAAGAACTGGATGCCATTGTGCAAGGTATGGGTGGCAAGGTCAGAACGCCATGGCATCTGGCAGGTCTGGGAGATCTGATTACAACAGCAACCAGTCCCGGTTCACATCATCACGATCTTGGCCGTAAACTTGCCCGTGGAGAAATTTTTAATCTCACTGGTGAGGGTGTACATACGCTTGAAATGGTTGATAAGCACAAGTTGTTCGACAGTTCCGCATATCCTCTGTACCGGTTAATTCATGATTTTGTGCATGAGCCCCGGGACATAAAAAAGCAACTTCGAACATACCTGGAATCTGAATTCAACCCGGATTAATGCTGAACACCCGAGGCCGGGGGACGGAACCGTTTTCAGGTTAAAACGCCTGACCTGTTCCAAAATGCACTCGCCATCGATTCGTTGCCCAACCGTAGGCAACATCCGTGCGGAAAGTACCCTTAATCAACCACCGCAGGATCCAGCGAAGCCCTATCCCGCTTCCAACCAGCACATCACTGCCAAGTGCCGGCTGGCCATTTTTCCATATCTGACCAATATCAGTAAATCCAACCAGTTGGAAGCTTCCACCTTTGCTAATAGGCACTCGCCCTTCCAAGGAACCGAACATATAATATGTTCCCTGTAGCTCTCCCGGAAAATAACCCCGTAGCTGATTTTTCCCACCGATATCGTACAGGCCATCCAGAAAAACATCACCGCTGGCCGCTCCACCACTAAGGCGCATATCAAACGTGCTTTTCCCTGTTGCCAGAACATGTTTTCGAAGATCAAACTGCTGCCTGTATACATTCATTGTTGAACCAAATGCTCGATGTGCAACACCAAAAGAATAGCTAAAACTAACTCCGGTAAGCCATGTTATCTGGTCATCAATAAGTTGATAAGCGGCAAATATATGCATTCCTTTCCTGCGGCTATCCTGAACAGAATCCAGCAAAAGCCCCTTAACCAGTGTAAAATTGCTCAGAGAACTGCTGAAGCCAAGGCCAATATCCCAGCCCTCACCGGGAACTGGGCCTAGCCCGTATATGAAGCTGGTACTCCAGCTATCCTGTTTTAAATTATATTGACTTGTCAGGATACCATTTTCAAAGGCATCAAAAACACTTTCTCCCTTGTTTATGGAAAATGTCCAGCTTAAGGGTCCATCTGCAATTCGCCTCCAGAAGTAGCTTGCCTGATAGGATGTTCCATTAAGGTCAGTAAAATTCTTACCGGTGTCCTCGCGCACAGCCAGGCGCAGTTTATGATGCAAGCCCCAAAGATTATGCTCTGTTAAGGTGATGCCGGCGGTGGTCTTCCCTATATCTGATCGGGATCCCTCCGGTAAAAGCCAGAGCGTCCACCGCTCCTTGACACTAATATGGACGATGCCTTCATTATCTGGTCGGAGAATATGCACTTCGCTGAACAGACCAAGGTTGCGCAGCCTTCTCTCACCAACTACAGCTAGATTATCTTGCCAGCTATCACCCTTGGCAAAGGGTAGCTCGCGCCGTACAACGTTCAAGCCTGTTCTTTCCAACCCATTAATATTTATAGCTTTTATTACGTTACTATCAACTCCGGCAAGAGCTTCCCATGAAATAAAAGCAACAAAAAGCATCAGGGGCGTACACATCAACTGCCTGATGATGGTTGCCAAACTCTTGTCTCGCTTATAATCGCTGTAATTTTTTCTGCCGGAGTCACATCAAAAGCCGGGTTGTTTGCTATTATGCCTGCCGGAGCCAACTGTAAGCACTTTCGAGTCCCATTGGTTTCAGCTGCAATTTCAACCAGCTCTTCATCGGCCCGTTCTTCAATAGTGATGGATTGGCCTGTAGCACAGCCTGCGTCAAATGTACTGCCAGGGGCAACTACATAAAAGGGAATGCCGTGTTCCTGTGCGGCCAGAGAAAGCATATAAGTCCCTATTTTATTGGCTACATCTCCATTGGATGCGATACGGTCAGCCCCGACAACGATCGCGTCCACCTTACCCCTTGCCATCATCCAGGCCGCCGCTGAATCAGCTTGTAACTTGCAGTCTATATTTTCCTGATCAAGTTCCCAGGCGGTGAGTTTTGCACCCTGCAAACGGGGACGCGTTTCATCTACCCAGACAAAGGGAGATTCTCCCGAACGAGCTAAATGATATATGCCGGACAGTGCCGTCCCCCAATCTACTGCAGCCAACCAGCCAGCATTGCAGTGTGTGAGAATTCGCCGCTTGCCAATAGCCAGCAATGCAGCCACCTTTTCTCCCATAACTCGGTTATTCTTCACCTCAGTATCCGCATAGGCATGAGCTGCCTGAATCATTGATTCAGAACCTCCTCCTTCCTCTGCACAGCTCTGCATATAATTGCAGGCATGAAACAGGTTAACGGCTGTAGGCCGGGTACGGCGAAACCTGTTAAGCCAGTAATTCTCAAACCTGGATCTGTCGCGAAGATATGCCAAAGCCAGACCGAAGGCCGCCGCCGCCCCGATGGTAGGGGCACCCCGAACCTGCATTGATTCAATGGCTTGAGCTACTGACTCGGGGGATTCCGCATGGACAATGATGAAGCGAGATGGAAGAAAGCGTTGGTCAATCCAGCAAACGGTATCCTCTTGCCAAAAAATCGCTCGCCAATCTTTATTTTCTACCCGCATATATTCAACTTATTGGGCAGCATATTCATCATGATTTTGACAACCTGCTTATGTACGCAGCCTGGCAAGGACGCCATCCAGTTCTTCCAGTCGGGAGTATCGAATACGTAATTCACCTGAACCTTTTGATTTACAGCGAAATTCAACTTGCAAGCCAAGGTTGCGACTCAAGGAGTCCTGCAACGCAACAACATCCGCATCAAGCCTGCTAGATGAATTTTCTGTAGGTGCTTTCCGCTTTACAGCACGCTCCATTTGGCGGACGCTCCAAACATTGGTAATACATTCATTTGCCAGCCGAACAGCTTTTTGATGTGGCAATCCTATCAGGGGTCGGGCATGGCCCATCTCCAGTTTTCCCTGCTCAATCAGTTTTTGCACAGCTTCCGGCAATTGCAAAAGTCTAATAATATTAGCTACTTGAGATCGTGATATACCTATTCTCTCTGCTACTGTCTGCTGAGTAAGTCCAAATTCCTGAACAAGCTTCTGGTATGCCCGGGCTGACTCAATAGCAGAAAGGTCATCCCGCTGTTCGTTTTCAATGATGGCAAACTCTAATGCCTGCCGATCATCCACTTCCCGAATAATAGCTGGAATCTCCAGAAGGCCGGCTGCCTGGGCGGCCCTCCAGCGACGTTCACCCGCAATTAACTCGTACTCATCACCGAAGGGACGCAATAAAACCGGCACCAACACACCATCATGCCGTATGGAATCGGTCAATGACCCTAACTGATCTTT
>JBHHTX010000002.1:0-37488 GCA_046753585.1 Mariprofundaceae bacterium | reverse complement strand
GAGTCAAAAACAGCATGATTTTGAGGCGCATAGTGGTAACTATGCAACGATAAATGAGGATGTTTTGGGCCGTTATCTCTGCCGCGTAGTAGATTTCTCATAAGTCCGACAGACTCCTAGTAGTGCGGCGGTGGAGCCTCATCTTCAGAATGTTCAATTTCTGAAGGTGTAATCTCCTTCAGATGATTTCGGATGCGTTGTAACTGATTCTCCAGGGAGCCTATCTGTATTTGTTGACGGATAATGACCTCATTCAACTCCTGAATCGTGTGATCCTGATATGCAAATTTCGTTTCAAGGTCGATTATTCTGTCTTCCAGGCTCATGATATTATTGATGATACTGAGGCGATTCTTCCTGCACGGCTTTGATAAAAGCTGAGGCATGTTCGGGAGGCACATCCGGTGTGATGCCATGGCCAAGGTTAAAGACATGTCCGGAGCCGTGGCCATAGCGGCCAAGAATGTCTTTCACCTCTTCACGAATGCGTTCGGGAGACGCATAAAGCATGGATGGATCCATATTCCCCTGAAGTGCGACCTTGTGGCCAATACGTTTTCGGGCCTGATCAATATCAATCGACCAGTCCAGCCCGACGACATCGCAGCCGGTATCTGCAATCGCTTCCAGCCAACCCATACCCCCCTTGGTATACAGGATAACCGGTACTCGGCGACCCTCATTATCGCGTTTCAATTGATCGATAATGCGTTGCATATAATGCAGTGAAAATTCCCGATAGTCACGACTGGTCAGGATACCGCCCCAGGTATCAAAGATCTGTACAGCCCGGACACCATTGTTTATTTGTGCGTTCAGGTAGGCGGCCACTGCATCAGCCAGCTTTTCAAGCAACAGATGCATGGTAGAGGGTTCATTGAAGGCCATCTTTTTGACCCTGGAGAAATTCTTCGAACCTCCGCCTTCTACCATATAAGTTGCCAGCGTCCATGGACTGCCGGCAAAACCGATCAACGGCACGCGACCGGCAAGTGCCTTATGGATGGCACGAATCGCCCCCATGACATAGGCCAATTCCACTTCCGGATCGGGGACAGGAAGTTTTGCTACATCTGAAGCCGAGTTGACCGGCTGGGGGAATTTCGGTCCTTCACCGGCACCAAAGGTTAATTCCATGCCCATGGCCTCGGGCACAACCAGAATGTCTGAGAACAGGATGGCTGCATCGACGCCCAGAATATCAATGGGTTGCAATGTGACTTCGCAAGCCAGTTCAGGTGTTTTGCAGAGGTTGAGGAAACCGCCGGCACGGGCACGCGTAGCCCGATATTCAGGCAAATAACGTCCAGCCTGCCGCATCATCCACACCGGTGTCCGATCCACCTTCTGGCGAAGGCAGGCTCGAAGAAATCGATCATTTTTCAGTTCAGTCATGTTTTCCTCTGTGGTGAAATTCGTTAATTCCAGAAATATCCTTCAGTTGGGGAGCTGGCCGAGGCAAAGGCGCGCTTCGGCATGCGTCCTGCAATATAGGCTATACGACCTGCCTGAACGGCAAGCTTCATGGCTTCTGCCATGCATTCTGAATCTCTGGCTTCGGCAATGGCTGTGTTAATTAGTACAGCATCGGCTCCCAACTCCATCGCCTCAGCCGCATCCGACGGAGCGCCAATGCCTGCATCCACCACAATCGGCACTTGAGCCCTTTCCACAATCACACGAATATTGAAAGGATTTGCAAGCCCCCGACCGGAACCTATGGGATTGCCCAGAGGCATAACTGCAACACAACCGATCTCCTCCAGACGTTTAGCTACAATAGGATCATCGTTTGTATAGACCATCACCTTGAAACTATCAGCGACGAGCTCTTCTGCCGCCCTGATTGTTTCAACCACGTTCGGATAGAGCGTTTTTTCATCACCGAGAACTTCCAGTTTAACCAGATCCCAGCCTCCTGCCTCCCGTGCAAGTTTCAATGTGCGAACGGCATCATCAGCTGTATAACAGCCGGCGGTATTGGGAAGTATGGTATACTTTTTCGGGTCTATATAATCGAGCAGGTTTTCCTTGCCCGGATCGGTGATATTTACCCTGCGTACCGCTACGGTGATAATCTCGGCTTCGGAAGCCTCGGTAGCCCTTTTCGTTGTTGGAAAATCCCTGTATTTTCCGGAACCGACAATAAGCCGTGATCGAAAAGTATGTCCGGCCAATAGCAAGGGCCTGTCTTGACTGATTGATGATGTCTCCGGCATGTGGCCGCCTCCGATGATGTTGAGATTGCTCTATTTTATCATGAACTTTGGTGAACAGCGATTACCCACCGCCAATCATATGGACGATTTCAATTCGGTCGCCATCTTCCAGGCTAACCTCGCCATACAGACTCTTTGGCACGACTTCAAGATTTCGCTCTACAGCTACCAGTCTGCTTTGCAAGCCAATCTCCTGAATCAGCTCGGATATCGTAGCTGCGTGTATAATCTTTGATTCCCCGTTCAGGTGAATATTCATGCCCCTTTTTTATCTTTTTCCCGTCACATTAGCAATATTTGAATTGGCTCATGAGGGCCTGTTAACATATAATCCAAGCATATCTACGCGACTATTTTATCATAATTTTGTCCTGTTTTGGCCTTTTTTTATTCATATTGACCCCGTTTTTTGCTCAAAGTAGTGTTTGTGCATGAGCTCAACACCAAATCCTGCCCCTCTGCCTGCCAACTGGCAGGGCGTACGCAATGGCCTTGAAAATGCCGAGAACAATTTCAGGCAAGCTGAATACCATCAGGCCAGTCAGCATCTGCAAGAAGTTCTGGAGTTTGCACCGATGGAGGCGAGGGCATGGCATCTGCTGGGAAGGGTGATGCAGGCGATGGGTGATCATGATCAGGCTTTGCAACATTTTCGTAACGCTTCCGACCTGTATGCGTCCAATTCATCGACTCAGTCTCATCGGGAATTTGCTTCCATAGCTCTGGCCAAGTTACTATGGAAACAGGGCGAAAAGGAATCAGCCTGCGCCATGCTGGATAAATTGATGGATCTCGGAGAGAATGACCATGGAATTTATGATCTTAGACAAGCTTGGGAGAAGGCATGAATCCTTTGCGTATGCTTGTTATGCACGGGCCGAATTTAAACCTGCTCGGTGAGCGTGAGCCTGAGCATTATGGCCAAAGTGCTTTGCACACCATTAATGAGGAACTGGTACATCTCGGAGACAAACTGGGCTTGGAGGTGCTTAGTTTCCAAAGTAATCATGAAGGTGAGTTGGTGGAGAGAATTCATCAGGCCAGAACCGAAAAGATGGATGGTATTATTATTAATCCCGCTGCTTATACACATACCAGTGTTGCCCTTCGTGATGCTTTTCTAGCCTGCCAGATCCCTTTTGTGGAGTTGCATTTGTCAAATACCCATAACCGGGAAGAGTTTCGACAACGTTCTCTGCTGGCCGATTTTGCAATAGGGGTCGTTGGCGGTTTCGGAGCCCAGTCCTATTTACTTGCAATGCGAGGGCTGGCCGACTATTTGCATAGGCACTCAGGATAGGATATTAGCCTTCGTTATGTACAGTATAAACCAGTTTCAGAAATAACAGGAGAATAAGGTGGATATTTCCCAGATTCGCAAGCTGATCCGTTTGATAAAGAGCACCGATGTTAGTGAAATTGAAGTCACAGAAGGCGGGAAAACAGTCCGTATCTGCCGTAATGCCGGGGCACAGGTTTCTCCTGCAACCCAGACGGTAGTAGCTTCTCCCCCTCCCGCCATGGTCGCTGCCGCGCAAACCGGACCGTCCGGGGAGGCAGCAGCTGAGGCTGCGCATGAGGAATATATGATGCCTTCTCCCATGGTTGGCACATTCTATCGTTCATCATCACCGGAAGCTGACCCTTTTATTAGCGAAGGCAGCAAGGTTAAAAAGGGTGACACCCTTTGTATTATTGAAGCCATGAAGCTGATGAATGAAATTGAGGCGGAATACGATGGCATGGTAGAAAAGGTTCTGGTAGAAAACGCCACCCCGGTTGAGTACGGGCAAGCCCTGTTCGTTATTATCCCTCTGTAGGCGGGCAAAATGTTTCAAAAAATTCTTGTTGCCAATCGTGGTGAAATTGCGGTTCGTATCATTCGGGCCTGCAAAGAGTTGGGCATCGGTACCGTTGCGGTCTATTCCGAGGCAGATAAGGATGCCATGCATACCCGACTAGCAGATGAGGCAGTATGTATCGGCCCTGCAGTTAGTACCCTTTCATACCTCAATATCCCTTCCATCATGGCTGCTGCCGAAGTTTCCGATGCCGAGGCAATTCATCCCGGTTATGGCTTTCTGGCTGAGAATGCAGACTTCGCCGAGATTTGTGGCGCATCGGGGTATACCTGGATCGGTCCCGCACCGGATTCCATGCGGACAATGGGTGATAAGGTTGCCGCCAAGAAAACCATGGAGAATGCAGGCATTCCTCTGGTTTCAGGCTCAGATGGTGCTGTAACAAGTGTCGAGGGGGCCCAACGGGCAGCAAAAGCTGTCGGGTTTCCGGTCATTATCAAGGCAGCTGCCGGTGGCGGCGGGCGTGGCATGAAAGTTGTACATTCTGAACCTGCGCTGCCAGCCGCATTTTCCACCTGTCAGATAGAGGCTGGTACGGTATTTGGAGATGACACCGTATTCATCGAAAAATTCCTTGAGGAACCACGCCATATTGAGGTGCAGGTATTGGGGGATACGCATGGCAATGTCATTCATCTGTATGAACGCGAATGCTCCATCCAACGTAATAATCAGAAGGTTCTTGAAGAGGCTCCAAGCCCGTTTCTGGATGAAGAAACGCGTCAGGCGATCTGCGAAGCTGGTGTAGCTGCGGCCAGAGCTGTGGATTATGTTGGCGCAGGCACGATTGAATTCCTGATGAACCCGGACAAATCATTCTATTTCATGGAGATGAATACACGAATTCAGGTCGAGCATCCGGTTAGCGAATGGATTACCGGCGTTGATCTGGTTGAATGGCAAATTCGTGTTGCTGCTGGCGAAAAACTTGCTTTCACTCAGGACAAGATCAAAAGGAAGGGACATGCCATTGAATGCCGTATCAATGCAGAACATCCCTTCACCTTCACCCCCTCGCCCGGAAAAGTGGAGCTATACCATGCTCCGGGAGGACGCAGTGTGCGTGTGGATTCAGCGATATACAGTGGATATGTTATTTCGCCGTACTACGATTCGATGATAGCCAAGGTGATCACCCATGCCCGCGACCGGCAAAAGTGCATCCGCCGGATGCAGCGTGCTATTGATGAGCTAGCTATCCTCGGAATTACTACGAATCGCGAATTACACATGCGTTTGCTGGCCAACCCCGGTTTCCAGTCTGCTGATTTCAATATCCACTTTCTTGAGCGCTGGCTAAAACAGATTCATTTATGATGGTTTAAGAAAACGGATTTTGCATGGCAACTCCTGAATAAAACTGACCGCTATTTAAATCTCCAGACAAGATAACTTTACACTTTAGCTGCCCTGCTGCGCTAATAATAGACGCATCCCAACAACTGATATGGTGCGTATCCTTTAATCTTGCCTGATCAGAACCGGACTTTGCTGATAATCTCGATACCTACAAGCGCGGGCAACTCAATGGAGCTATAGCTGAAATGGGAGTAAGTTGTGACTTTTGAAGTTCAGTTCTGACCGGAGGCAGAGAAAGACTTGTTGGAAGTGGTAATCTGATATGAGGCATAACGGCAGGGTCTGGGGCACGTGTTCACTGACGGGGTTTGGTGATCTATTCGAAGCATATGAAGTCAAATGCAGCCTGAGCATCGGTGGCGACCCCGACTGGCCTGCCTTTCCGGATATTCGGGAACGGTTTTATCAATTAGCCGCATTTTTCATGAGAATGCGGATATATGGCGCAGAACAGGTATTCCAGGCGAAGTTTTCAGGTGAAAAAGCATAGCTTTAGCTATGGTTCGATACTAAAGGCTTCGATCTGGTGCGGCCGGGCAAGACAGGTGCCGCAAAAGACAAAACGTCATTTGAGAAAAATGAATATTTGTCACCAACCCATTGTTATTCATAAGAAAAATAATTGCGCCTCTCTGTTCTCATGAAAAATGCGGGTTAGAACGTTTAATGAACGTCAAGAGCAATAAGTCTGCCATTGTCTTCCCTGAAGCTCACCGCAACCGGGCTCTTGGCTTGCGCGGCTTCTTTGAGAACGGCTTTGGATGCGAAAAATGAGATGGGTCGTTGTGTTTGCGCATCGATAATTGTAAAAGTTCCGCCCGAATCATCCACCGAGGTTACCGGACCAATATGCGTATTTGGCCTCGCCGCATCGCATGCCCAGGCGGAAGTGTTTGCCAGCAATAAAAAGGCAGCAAGAAAAAGATTAATAAATACTCGAGTTTTCATATTTTACCTCTCATACGCCTGAATATTGTGCATGCACCTGTCTGGCATGCATATCCGGTAATTTATTTAATGCTGCAATCAATGCCTTGGCCGAAGCCACAACGATATCGGTATCCGAACCCTGCCCGTTTACAATGCGACCGTCGTTTTGCAGGCGCACCGTTACTTCACCCTGTGCATCCGTGCCGGAAGTGATGGCGTTAACCGAATAGAGCAGAAGCTTTCCATGCGGTTGAACCAGGCTATTGATGGCCTTGAAGGCTGCATCCACCGGCCCGTCACCTTGCGCCGTAGCTCTGTGAACTTCTCCCTCAATATCGAGCTCGATAGCGGCAACAGGAGCATCCTGTGTTCCTGAAGCTGCATGCAGACTGATAAGCCTGATGCTCTCCGTCTCCTCTTCTGAGTCATCGGATAAAATAGCCAGCAGATCTTCATCGAACACTTCCTTCTTTTTGTCAGCCAATACCTTAAATAGATCAAAGGCGGTGTTTAACCTTTCCTGATCCAGACTTAAACCAAGCTCATCATAACGTGCCTTCAGCGCAGCTCTGCCGGAGTGCTTGCCAAGTACCATACGGTTTGTCGTCCAGCCTACGGATTCAGGCGTCATGATTTCATAAGTTTTCTGATGTTTCAGAACACCATCCTGATGGATGCCAGCTTCATGGGCAAAGGCGTTGGAGCCCACGATAGCCTTGTTCGGCTGAATCATCATGCCGGTAATCTGGCTGACCAGCTTGGAAGTCGGCACAATTTTGCTCGTGTTTACAGCTGTATCAATAGAAAATCGATCTGATCGTGTTTTCAGGACCATGACGATTTCTTCCATAGAGGCATTGCCGGCGCGTTCTCCCAGACCATTGACCGTGCACTCGACCTGGCGGGCCCCGTTTTCAATAGCTGCCAGAGAATTGGCTACCGCTAAACCTAAATCATTGTGGCAATGCACGGAGAAAATGGCCTGATCGCTATTCGGGACACGCTCAATTAACTGGCGGATACGTTCTCCAAATTCATCGGGGGTCATGTATCCAACGGTATCCGGTATATTGATGACACTTGCACCCGCCCGAATCGCTGCTTCGACAATACGGCAAAGAAAATCCATCTCCGTACGTCCGGCATCTTCCGCCGAGAATTCAACCTCGGAGACCAGATTTCTGGCCAGGGCAACGGCCTTGACTGACATTTCCAGAACCTGATCAGGTTCCATCCGTAGCTTGGCTTGCATGTGAATAGGGCTGGTGGCAATAAAAGTATGGATGCGAGAGTGTTCAGCTGCGTCAACAGCTTTGGCAGCACACTCAATATCTTCCTTACGTGTTCTGGCCAAGCCGGCAATGACCGGCCCTCTTACTTCTTTTGCAATCCTGCGAACAGCCTCAAAATCTCCCGGTGATGCAACAGGAAATCCTGCCTCAATGATATCCACACCCATTACGGCCAGAGCATGAGCAATCTTGAGCTTTTCCTCGATATTCATGGAACAGCCCGGAGATTGCTCGCCGTCACGCAAGGTTGTATCAAAGATGTATAGCCTGTCCGTCATTCTAATTCTCCTTATAAAAAAAGGCCGCAGGATTAAGCTGCGGCCTTTGCATAACTGAAATCATACAGTTTATTGCATGCACAAGCCGCAACGCTCTGCCAGTACTGGCAGTCGCCCACCAAGGGAGCCCGGAAGTCGGAGTGTTAACATGCGGAGATTAGACCACTGGCAAGGGCCCGGGTCAATCTTGCGGTGGATCTTGCGGTGGAGGATCTTTTTCTTTCCTTCTTAGGCGTTGCGCCAGGCGTTGACTGGTAAGCTTCTGATGTTGTCGAAGGCTGAGAATTGGTCCGGACAGACAATAGGCAAGGGCAATCAGAAATAAGTTCAAATGAGGATTGGCCACGATCAGAACGAAAACTGCGATCATAATAATGATAAAAGCAAATGGCCGTTGTCTCTTCAAATCCACATTCTTGGCGGCAAAAAAACGAACTCTGCTAACCATCAGATAGGCAAGAAGAACCGAGACAATAAACCAAAGCCATGAACTTGGTTCCGCGCCCTGATCCTCATAGAGCAATACCGAAGTAGCAATCATGGCTGCAGCCGCAGGTGTTGGCAGCCCCTGGAAAAAGCGTATGTCATCATTGTCATGTTCTGTATTGAAACGTGCAAGTCTGAGAGCTGCGCAGGCCGCAATCAGGAAGGCAGCCAGCCAGCCAGGTTTATGCAGGGGGGTGAGGGCCCACATATACACAAGAACAGCGGGGGCAATTCCGAATGAAACCATATCACACAGCGAATCGTATTCAGCTCCAAATTTGGATTCGGCATGAAGCAACCGGGCTACCCGGCCATCCAGAACATCAAAAACAATGGCTATAATCAAAGCCCATGCGGCGATCTCAAAGTGGCTTTGAATTGCAGCGATGAGTGCGTAAAAACCTGCAAAAAGGCCAGCGGTTGTGAACATGCTGGGCAGTACATAAACACCCTTTGCACGTAAAGTTGACAGCGCCTTACCCATCCTGATCCACCTTCCTGGCCAAAATAGTTTCGCCCGCCTTCACTTTTTGTCCGGGACGTATCAGCAGCGTGTAGCCCGGAGGAATTTCGCAGTTCACTCTGGAGCCGAAGCGAATCATACCCACGCGCTGGCCTGCTATTACACGATCACCCACAGCAACATACGAAACAATCCGGCGTGCGATTAAACCTGCTATCTGTGTGATGGCACAGGATTCGTCTTGCCCGGTTTCCAGTTCAATGCGGTTGCGTTCATTGTGTTCACTGGCCTTGTCAAAGCTCGCATTCACAAATTTACCCGGGAAGTATTGCATGTGTACGATGCGGCCATTCATCGGGGCCCTGTTCACATGCACATTGAATACATCCATAAATATATCCACTCGACCGCCTTGCTCTCCTGTATCAGCTTTTAGAACCTTGCCATCTGCAGGGGCCAGATACAGGTTCATACCAGCTGGGATGTTGCGTTCAGGGTCGCGAAAAAAATTCAGCATCAGTGCAAGAATAATCGTCAGCAATCCGGCCAGTAACCACCAGTCGATTGTCACACTGAAAACAAGCAGGAAAGCACAAGCCCCGAGAAACGGCCAGCCCTCACGGGCCAGAGGAATAAGCCCCCGGGGTTTGCCTGAAAGAAGTTTCTCATTTGTCATCAGCGTAGTTTAGCCCCTTGGGACTGTCTCGCCAAATAGAACCCGGGCATGAGACAATAATGCAGCCTCAACCAGCTTTCTTGCCGACTCCATACCCAGAGCCTGCATGGATGTTACCGGCGTGTCCTGCATACCACAGGGGACAATGCCGGAATAATGATTCAGATTCGGAGTTACGTTCAAGGCAATGCCGTGAAATGTAACCCATTTTCTGCAACGGACACCGACCGCCGCAATTTTCTTCTGATTTATCCAAACACCAATGCCGCGTGGATCTCGCTCTGCCCTGATATTGAATTCATCCAGGGTTCGGATCATCATTTCCTCAAGACGCCAGATATGCCGATGCAAGTCCTGTTCCTGCCTCAAATCAGCAAGCACATAGCAGACGATCTGTCCGGGCCCATGGTAGGTTACCTCTCCCCCCCGTCCTGTTGATATAACAGCAATGTGCTCACCATCAACAACCGTATGCAATATATCATTCTCTGAACCGGAGGTGCCGATGGTGTACACAGGATCATGCTCCGTCAGGATGATGCAGGGTCTGGCTCTATGATGAATAATCTCATCGACCAACAGTTCCTGCTCCTCGACCGAGTCAATATAAGCCTGCCGTTCATGCCGAATGATTCGCAATTCCGGAATCTGATGCCGGCCCGAGGTTAACATTGGAGCTTCATGCATGCCGTTAAGCTAACCTGAACGATTCATAAATGCTGCCGCGCCTTATTCACAAAGAATACTTCAGCAGTCATCCAGACGTCTGCGTTGAATAATGAATAATAATGCTTGTTATTCATTATTCATAGCTCTACCGTTACGGCATGCACAAACCGGAAAAGGAAATAATTGTTGCTGCTGCTAAAAGGCGTTTTGCTCACTATGGTTATGGTAAAACCACGATGGCAGAGATTGCTGACGACTGTCAGATGAGTGTAGGTAACCTTTACCGCTTCTATAAAAATAAGGAAGATATCGCTGTGGAGGGAGCTCGTACTTGCCTGGATGACAAGGCAAAGGCGGCTGAGTATGCAGCCGGGCAAGCAGATGTGGCTATAGAATCTTTGCGTAACTACTTTGTTGTGCGTCTGAGATATTTACATGGCTTTATGTCTGAAACACCACACATGCATGAGCTGGTGCAACTCATTGTCATTAAACACAGGGATATGTTGCAGCAATTTGAGGACAGGGCCAGGGAGACAATCAGGCATGTTATAACGCTGGGTATAAACAGGGGTGAGTTCCGCACTTGCGATACAGCAACAATCGCGGCTGATCTATACAACGCTACAAGCAAATACAATATGCCCATATGCATGGATATGCCTTTGGAAATTCTCGAGGCAGAACTGGAGAGTTTGATGAATCTGCTTTACGAAGGCATACAGGTTCGTAAATCGAAATCAGGGGAGAAGGAATGAACCGTTTTTTTGAATGGGTTGCCAACTGGCCGAAGCTGACCATTATCCTCGTCGTAGCTGTTACCTTGTTTATTGCAATTCAAATGCAATATATGCGGGTAGAGACCGATACCGAAGCGTTTATTCCTCCCGGGCACGAGGCAACAATCAATAATGACCGGATGAAGGAAATCTTCGGCACGTCGGATCTTCTCTGGGTGGGAATCGTAAGAAATGAGGGCTCTATATATGCATCGGACACACTCAGGCTGCTTCAGAACCTGACCGAAGAAATACGTCTTCTTCCCGGTATAGTGGATCGTGATGTGGTCTCACTAACTACAGAGGATAATATCCGTGGAACCGAGGGGGGCATGGAAGTTGAGCCTTTCATGGAAACCGTGCCGAATAATGCGGACGAAATGGCTGCTCTTGTGGCTGCTATACAAAATTTTGATATTTATCAGGGCTTTATTGTCGCCAAAGATGGTTCAGCTGCCGCCATCTTGGCTGAACTGGAACCCAATGAACTCCTGCTAAAGCGGGGTTTGGACAAATTTATGGTCTACCAGTCCGTCAAAATGGTTGTAGATGGACTGTCACAGGGAAGGGATGAGGATTTTTATATTGCAGGACTTCCCGTAGCAGAGGCAACGCTGGGTAAGTATATTCAGGAAGATATGAACATCATGCTGCCCCTTGTCTTTCTGATGCTGATGCTGCTTCTGTATTTTACCTACAGAAGTGTGCGGGGTGTCGTGATACCCATGTCGGTGGTTATGTTATCAGTGATCGCGGCCATGGGCATGATGGCCGGGGTTGGTGTACCGATGTATCCAACAACAACGATGGTGCCAGTAGTGCTTATGGCTATCGGTGTTGCGGATGCTATCCATATTCTCGGGAAATATTACGAGGTGGCTCTGATCAGTCCTAATGCTGAGCGGCGAGATGTTGTTTTGAATACCATGGATGAGATGTGGCGGCCTGTAGTGCTTACATCGTTTACGACCGGAGTCGGCTTTCTCTCTTTCCTAATGATGGAAATGGTGCCGCTCCAAATGATGGGAGTGTTTGCTGCTGTAGGGATTATTTACGCAATGTTTGTATCGCTGACACTTGTCCCTGCCGCACTGATGTTGATGAAAGTAAAGGCTCCCAAAAGCCTGGTTAAAGCAGCCAGGGCCAGGGGGGTTGAGCATGCAGGTGGGTTATCGCGTCTCCTATCCATGTTGGGTTTCCGGGTATCGCAACATTCAACCCAAACCTTGTATGCCGCCAGCATCATCCTGCTTTTGCTCGCCTGGGCTGCTTCGCAGGTATATGTCGATGATTCCTACATGGCCAATTTCCAAGAGGACTCGGATGTTGTTTTGTCTGACAAACAGATCAACAAGCATTTTATAGGGTCCTATCAGCGCAATCTGTTGCTGGAGGCTGATGCAGCTGATGCCTTCTATGATCCGGGCTTGCTAAATGCTGTCTGGAATTTTCAGCAGGATCTGGAAATAGTTGAAGGTATTGGGGGTACAATCAGCATTTCAGATTATATACGTCGCATGCACCGTGTCATGAATGAAAATCGCTCCGACATGGCTATGATTCCCGAATCGCCCGACTTAATCGCCCAGTATCTTCTCCTTTATTCCTTTTCAGGCGCACCGGATGATTTTGCCGAAGTGGTCGATAGCGAATACCGATCGGCAAACATCCGTATTTTTTCCACTGTGGATAATTTTATTAAAGGAAGTGCGATAGAACACGCAGTTATCAGACTGGCTGCGAAGCATTTCGATCCTTTGGCTGTCAAATGGTCGATTGCCGGTAATGGCCATATCGGCTACGTGCAAACCAAAATGATCACGGATAATTTACGTTTCAATATTATCACGACAATCCTGGCTATTTTTCTGTTTGCCTGGGCAATGATGCGTTCATTTGTTGCAGGGTTGTTTGTTATGGTGCCGGTGCTTGCCGCAGTCATCCTTAACTTTGCCATTATGGGTGTTTCCGGGATTACAATCGGTTGGGGTTCCTCCATGTTTACATCCATTGCTATTTGCATCGGTGTTGATTACGCCATTCACCTGATCTATAAATTTCAGCGTGAATATGATCGTTTAAGAGATACAACGCGTGCCTTGATGCTGACGCTGGCCACAACAGGCAAAACCATTTTGTTTAACGCTATCGTCGTCATTGCCGGCTTTATGGTTCTTCTGGCGAGCGCCATGCCACCCAATGAGCAGATGGGTCTGCTGGTAAGCGTAGCCATGTTTTCCTCGTTTGCAGCTACGCTAATCGTCTTGCCCGCACTGATTTTGACGGCAAGCCCGAAGTTTATTTTCTCTTCGAAGGAGACCTGAGATGGATTCAAAAAAACTGGCACTGATCCTTTTTGCTATCGCCGTTATGACGGGCATGGGTGCAGTGCTTTCCTATGGTGAGGAGATAAGCGGCAGTCAAATCATGCAGCGGGTGGATGACAGGAATGATGGCGATGATCTAACGCAAAAGATTTATCAGAAACTCGTGGACAAGCGAGGAGGCGTACGCGAGCGCTTTATTGTTTCATTCCGCAAGGATTACGGTAAGGACAACAAGTCGATTTCATATTTTCTCAAGCCGGCAAATATCCGGGACACTGCCTTGCTAACGTATGATTACGATGGAAGCGAGCGGGATGATGATCAGTGGCTTTACCTGCCTGCCCTGAAGAAGGTGAGGCGTATTTCCGCTTCCGACCGAGGCGATTATTTTATGGGCACGGATTTCACATTCGAGGATATCAAGCAGACACCCGAGCTGGAGGATTACAACTGGACACTAAAAGGTTCAGAGGCGGTGGATGGCCATGACTGCTGGGTGGTACAAGGTGTTCCCAAGACAGATGGTCTGAAGAAGAACCTTGGGTATTCGAAAACCATGAATTACATCCGCAAAGACATTGCCATGACGATCAGGGCGGATTACTGGGATCGCAAGGGCCAGGAGTTGAAACACTTTCGTATCATCGAGATCAAACAGATCGACAATATCTGGACCGCAACCAGCATGCGCATGGACAATATCCAAACAGGGCATAGAACCGAGATGCTTTTTTCCGGGCATAAGTACAATACAGGACTTTCCGATCGCAGCTTCTCCGAGCGCATGCTAAAGCGTGGCTACCGCAGAAAATAATTCCCCGCGAAGTTACCAAGTAAATGCAAAGATTATTTCTCTCTGTCTGGTGTTTTAGTATCCTGGCACTTGTCTTCTCACCGGCCTTTGCCATGGAGTGGACATTGCATGGGGCGCTGAAGAATGAAACTGCCTATTTTGTCAGTGGAGACAAGCGTTTCGACAAGGTGCAAAATCGTCTTGACCTGCAGCCGGAAGCCGTGCTGACTGATCGGCTTGAATTTCGAGGTCGTTTTCTGAGCTGGTATGACGTTGCCATGAATATCGAGCCCACAAACAATACCGACCTTACAGCCGGGATAAAAACACATTATCGAACACTGCTGGAATCAAAAGAGGCGTATTTTCTTTATGGAGGTGATGACTTTGATTTAAGGGTTGGTCAACAGCAGATCGTCTGGGGAAAGACAGATGGCCTGCGCTTGCTCGATATCATCAACCCACTCGACTTACGCGAGTTTATTCTGGATGATTTTGCTGATTCACGAATCGGCCTGTGGGCCCTGCGACTAAATTATTACATCATGCCGGGCGATACCGAGCATGAGCTTGAGCTTGTTGTAACTCCGGATGCAAGGGTATCCGAGCTTGCACCGATCGGCTCACGCTGGGGATTTACAGCCCCTGTCTTGCCAGTTGGAATTACTACCAGCCTGTTGCCAGCTGACGAACCTGACTGGTCATTTGATAATACGGAGCTGGGTGCGGCATGGCGGGCGAAGCTGGGCGGTTGGGATGTTTCTCTGAACTATCTGTATGGCTGGAAGAATACACCGAATCTGGAAAAACAGCTGACCGGGTTAAACCTGAGTATTCGGCCAGTATACCTGCGTATGCACACTGCCGGCGGATCTTTTGCCAACGCCTTTGGCGCCTGGGTGGTACGTGGAGAGTTGGCTGTGAATGTGGGCGAGGCGATTGATTTACAAGGTCTGACCCCGGCAACATCTATCGAGAAAATGACAACAGTCAATGCCGCCCTGGCGGGTGAGTGGCTAAAAAACAACTGGACGATAAGTCCCCAGGTATTTGTTCGCTCTATCGCCGGCTGGCATACAAATGTCATCGAGCCTCGATATTCCGGCTTCATAACCTTACGTGTGGCTACCGACTATATGAACGAACGACTCAAGCCGGAAGTGATCGCCCTGTACGACTGGGCTGACGGGGGCTGGATGATTCGCCCCCAGGCCAGCTATGAATTCGCAGATAACCTGTCCGGCACGCTGGGACTGGATATATTTATCGGATCCAAAGGGTTTTTCGGTCAGTTCGCCGAAAATGATCGGGTCTTCACAGAGATTGAGTGGAGTTTCTGAAAACTAGCCTCTTTCGTGTTCGGCAATAATTTTTTTCTGAATGTTTGGCGGTACAAAGTCGTAGTGATCAAATTCGACGGAGTAGCTTCCCTCTCCACTTGTCATGGATTTCAACTGAGCCTGGTAGGACTGAATTTCGGCCAGCGGCACCAGTGCCCTGATGGTGGCCGCTGTTCCTGTGGGGTCAGATGAAAGTATCTTCCCACGTTTTGAATTAAGGTCACCGATAATGTCGCCAATGTTTTCCGGCGGTACACTCACTTCCATTCTTACAATAGGCTCAAGCATGGCCGGGCTGCACTGAAGAAATGCCTTTTTGAACACCTCTTTGCCAGCAATCTGAAAGGCAATATCCTTGGAGTCCACGGGATGCGTTTTGCCGTCAATCAGGGTTACCTTGACGTCGGCCACCGGATAGCCCGCCAGGATACCCTCGGCCATCCTTGCCTGTATCCCTTTATTCACAGATGTTCTGAAAACCGTATCAATCGCGCCACCATAAATCTTGTCTATGAACTCGTAGCCTGCTCCACGAGTAACAGGCTCCAGGTTGATAAAAACCCTTCCAAACTGGCCGGCACCACCAGACTGTTTCTTGTGGGTGTACTCTACATTTTTTACATTTGTGGTAATTGTCTCCCTGTAGGGAATCTTGGGAGAAGAGACATCAACCTCAACCCTGTGTCTTCGCTTCAACTTTCTCAGCATCAGATCAAGATGGGCATCAGACATGCCGCTGATAATCAAGTCGCCTGTTTGGGGGTCTGAATGCACGTGAAATGTTCTATCATCATTTTCCAGGTCGTGCAGGGCCGAGCTGATCTTTTGCTCATCCTTGCGTGTCTTCGGCTGTACTGCTACCGAAGCCATGGGAACAGGGAATTTAATATCCTCCATGCGTACATTTGTCTTGTCATCCGTGATGACATCACCGGCATGCATATCCTCAATCTTGGGGATGGCAATAATATCTCCCGCAACGGCGTTGCCAATTTCCTCTTGCTCCTTGCCAATAATCTTGAATAAATGACCTACCTTCTCGAATTTATTCGATCTCCGGTTGATGATGCCTGAATTGCCTGCAAGTGAGCCGGACAGGATTCGAACATGAGAAATCCTGGTAACGAATTCATCTGCGGCAGTGTGATAGACATAGCCGCTAAATCCTTTCACACCGTCTGAAGAAATCTCTTCATCATCCTTGATAAGCATATGCTTGATTTCATTGTGAGCCGGAGCCAGCTCAGCCAGTAAATTCAGCAGTTCTTTGGTACCGATTTCCTTTTCGGCTGCGGTTGGCACAACGGGAAAGAGGCTCCCGGTCATCAGGGCATTCTTGAGAGCCTTGAGCAGATCTTCTTCCAAGACATCTTCGCCTTCCAGGTAACGTACCATGAGCTCATCATCAGTCTCAACGATTGCCTCAACGATCTTCTCGTACTTGTTTCTGGTGTTTTCATTCGCATCTTTATCATGCAAGACAGAATAAACCCTGCTAAAAGATTCAGACGATCCATCAGGCACATACAGGGGAATACAGCGGTTACCATATTCTTCCTTGATTTGCTTCAAAGTTTTCCAGAAGTCTGTACTTTCAGCATCCAGGCGAGTAATAGCGATGATGCGAGGCAGCCCCAGTTGTGATGCCATCTGCCACATCTTACGCGTGTTTCCCCTGATTCCATCGCAGGCATCGACGCAAACCAAGGCACATTCAACGGCATGTAAGGCAGTAAGAGCCTCGCCGATACAGTCGGGAGAACCTGGAATGTCCAAAAGGTTAAAGTTCAGATCCCGATAGGGAAATGAGATGGTCGAGCAATAATAGGATTTTTCCATATTTTGCTCATCCGGATCGAAATCACTGACCGTATTGTGATCTTTTATGTGCCCCATACGCTGGATGGTGCTGGTTTGCTTGAGCATGGCCTCCACAAGAGTTGTTTCCCCCGCGCCCTCATGATCCACCAGGGCGACGTTGCGAATTTGCATGCTTTCAGCTTGTGCCATGATTTCCTCCTGAAAGAATCAGCGAATGATGCTTTTGAGGATAATTATGTCATAAATAAAAAAGAATGCCTTATGATTTTATCCTGAACTACTCATGAATCGATGGCATAAGGATACATCTGACAGGGGTTGTTCCATTTCAGGTTCTACAACGCATCCGAACGGATAACGATAAGCTTTTCAATTTGCATATCGTGCATTGTCCAGGCGATGCCGCCGGTGCCCAGACCGGATTGCTTCAGTCCGGCGAACGGCATCCAGTCCACTCGGAAGGCCGTGTGATCGTTCACCATCACTGCCGCCGCATCCAGTTGCCGGCAGGCCGCCAGCGCCGCGTCCAGATCGCGTGTGAATATCGCCGCCTGAAAGGCAAACTCCAGTACGTTGGCGCGATCAATCGCCTCATCCAGCGCATCGTATGGATAAACGCACACCACCGGCCCGAAGATTTCCCTGCGACTGACCAAACTGTGTCCAGGCGGGTCAAACAGTACCGTCGCCGCAAAGCATGAATCCGATATCGGCTTGCCGCCGCATACGAGTTCTGCCCCGTCAGTAACTGCGTCGTTAACCCAGTCATGCACACGTGCAACCTCACTGCTTCTGATTAAGGGGCCGATCCCGGTTTTCGGGTTCGCCGCATCGCCGACTACCATTTTATTTGCTACAACTGCAAGCCTGTCTGCAAGATCGCGGGCAATGGATGCATGGGCAAAAATGCGTTGCACGGACACACAAACCTGCCCTGCATGATAAAATCCGCCCTTGGCCAACAGCGGAACAGTCATCCCCAGGTCAGCATCGGTCTCGACGATAACGGGTGCTGCTCCACCATGCTCCAGGGCACAGCGCGCACCGGGTGCAAGCCTTGAACGTAGCATCCAGCCAACTTTTGCTGAGCCGATGAAGCTGAAAAAACCCACCTCGGGATTCGCCACCATGTTTCCAGCCACATCGAGATCATTCACGATTGCTACCTGGCACCATGCTTCCGGCAGGCCTGCTTCCCTTAGAATCTGAACAAAGCGGATACAGGAAAGCGGCGTTGCTTCCGCCGGCTTGATGATGACAGGGCAGCCGGCGGCAACCGCCGGGCCGACCTGATGCACAATAAGGTTCAGCGGGTGATTAAAAGCGCTGAAGGCCAGTACAACTCCGATGGGCTCATGCCGGGTGAATGCCAACCTGCCCGCCGAGGCAGCATTCAGATCCATCGGGATCATATTGCCGCTTTGTGTTCGGATGGCTTCGATACACAGCCTGATGCCATCAATGGCGCGCGCCACTTCAATTCTTGCATCGACAAGCGGTTTGCCACCTTCGCAGGCGATCAGCAGAGCCAATTCTTCGGCCCGTCCATCCATCAACACCGCAGCCTTGTTCAGCACCTCGATGCGCCGGGTAATGGGCAGCCAGTTGTTCCGATCATTGTAGAGAGCCGATGCCGTGTTCATGGCCAGTCCCGCCGCCTCTGCATCGGCGGTATCAAGGGTTGCGATCAGGTTGCCGTCATAGGGGTTGGTCACTTCCAGTGTTGTAGCCGACGAAGCTGCGTTGGGAATCATCAATGGGTAATGATCAGGCATGCTTCCTCCTAGATCGGGCAGACGAGGGCGCCGAGCCGCTCTGTCAGTTTGAGATTTTCCGAATAATCTACCGGGCAGTCGATGATGACAACGGTGTTATCGCGAATGGCCTGTTTCAGCGTGGGAGCAAGCTCGTCTGCAGATTCGATGCGGTAGCCTTTAGCGCCGAAACTTTCAGCATATTTTACGAAGTCGGGATTACCGAATTTGATATTGCTCGACCGACCGAACTGGTTCATCTGCTTCCACTCGATCAATCCGTAAGCGTTATCATGCCAGATGAGGATGACAATCGGCGTGCCGATCCGCAACGCGGTCTCGATTTCCTGCGAGTTCATCATGAAACCGGCGTCACCGGTTACAGCCACAGCGGTTTGCTCCGGATGCACTAACTTGGCTGCAATCACTCCCGGCACGGCGATACCCATGGCTGCGAAGCCGTTGGAGATGATGCAGGTGTTGGGGCGTTCCTCGGCAAACATGCGTGCCAACCACATTTTGTGTGCGCCTACATCACAGATCACCACGTCTTCCGGTTCAAGCGCCTGGCGCAAATCCCAAAGGATTTTCTGCGGTTTGACCGGAAAGCCCTTGTCCTTTGCAAAGGATTTCATCTCTTCGACAATAGCGGTTCTCAGCGAGGAGGCCATATTGTCCGGCTTTGCTTCCGCCTCATGAGCAATCCGTTCAAGGCTAAGGGAGATATCACCGATGACACCGGCTTCGAGAATGTAGCACTCATCCACTTCGGCCGGGGATGTGTCAATGTGCACGATCATGTTGTCCTTGGTGGCGTTCCACAGATGTGGATGGTATTCCACCATGTCGTAACCAACGCATAGCACAACATCGGCGTGCTCGATGCCGCAGGCAATGTAATCATTGGCCTGCAGGCCGACTGCGCCGAGAAACAAGGGGTGATCAACAGGCAGAATACCCTTGGCCATGAAGGTGGTTGCCACCGGGATGTTCAGCTTTTCGGCAAAGTGCCTCAGCGCATCACAGGCGCCACCTCTGATGACACCGTTGCCGGCGATGATGATGGGAAATTTTGCCTCCGAAATGATTCGGGCTGCCTGGCATACCTTGTCGTGGGGCGGTTCCGGTGGCGTGGCCTGCTGCACGAGCAGGGGAGATGGATCGGAACTCATATCCATTTCGGCGATGTTTTCGGGGAACTCGACAAAACAACAGCCTGGCTTTTCAGCCTCGGCCACCTTGAAGGCCTTGCGCACGATCTCGGGAATGTTTTCTGGCTCCAGAATCTGGGTGCTGTATTTCGTGATCGGCCGGAAGATGTTGACCAGATCAAGTACCTGATGGCTTTCCTTGTGTAGCCGGGTGGTGGCAGCCTGTCCGGCAATAGCCACGACAGGCGCGTGATCCATATTGGCATCGGCCACACCGGTGATCAGGTTGGTCGCACCGGGACCCAATGTAGCCAGGCAAACACCGGCTCTGCCTGTTAATCGCCCATAAACATCGGCCATGAAGGCGGCACCCAGTTCAAGACGGGTTGTAACAAAACGGATATCTGAATCAAGCAGGGCATCCATAACGTCCAGATTTTCTTCGCCCGGGATACCGAAGATCGTATCCACGCCCTCGTTTTCCAGACATTTCACAAACAACCCGGCTGCTTTCATGTATTTTATCTCCTCGCAATGCAAGCTATAGTCGACATGAAACCGGTTCCATTACGAATTACACTATTCAAAAAGATTGCCTAAAGGTTCTATGCTGATTCATTCACATGTATCGGGAGCATGTCTGCGCATCTTCTTGATTTTTCCCTGACGATCCTTGGCTTTCAGGCGGCGTTCCTTTGATGCGAGAGTCGGCCTTGTTTTTTTTCTGAGTTTCGGTTTCTCCCTTGCTTTGCGAATCAGGCAGGTAAGTCGGTTCAGTGCATCCTCACGATTTTGAGACTGACTGCGAAATTGCCTTGCGTTGATAATCAAAATACCGCTCATGTTCATACGTGAGCCTGCCAGACGCAGCAAACGTCTGCGGACATCGTCCGGCAAAGATGGTGCATTCATGACATCGAAACGCAACTGTACAGCTGTAGATGCCTTGTTGACATGCTGTCCACCCGGCCCCGAAGCCCGGATAAAAACGTATTTGATTGCACTTTCGTCAATTGTGATTTCAGCAGTAACCATATCTAAAAAGGCCAGACGCTCCAGCCGCGATTCAGATCCTTTTCACAGCGAGCCAGTTGAGCCCGGTAGCGTTCGGCATTCCTGCTTACTTTTTTGGCTACCTTGATCAACCATTTCTTTTTTCGGTATGTTTTGCGCTTATAGCCACCATGCCCCTCATGATAAGCCAGATATTGGCTATAGGCATCGGATTTAGCTATGCCCAGTTTCCGGTGACTGACGTTTCCGTACCAGCCGATGAAGTCGGCCACATCCTCAAAATCATCCCGGTCAGCCCAACTGTTTCCGGTATCTCTCTGATACCATTCCCAGGTACCATCCTTGACTTGCCCATAACCGTAGGCCGATGATTTTCTGCTCCAGGGGATCACCCAGAGTAATTTGGTGCGAGGCGGTTTGGCATCCTCCTGAAAACGAGATTCCTGATGCATGATGGCCAACTGCACATGAATCGGTACTTTCCATTTGTCATAGGATTTTCTGGTTGCCTTGTACCAGCCGTCTTTATCTTCAAATATCTCACAGGCATTGCCGGTATTTTTAGGAGGTGAGCTAACGCAGCCTATGAGAATAACTCCGGCAAGAAAGGCGAGAAGAAAGATAAAAAACAAGGTGCGCATAACAGCACTCTAACCTGATCTGATAGCAACCAAACAGGAAAAATAGAAAAGTTATTTACGCCAGGCCTGAAGTTTGCCTAAACGAAAGCGTTTACCCTGAAATTTGAGAATGACACCGTTTCGGGTGATTTCTTCCAGAACAAGTCCAGCCCCTGCACTTTGACCTTCCCTCAAACTTTTGTTATTAATAATCGTCATGCGTGAGCCTGGATCACCGGAATAGATATGTGCAGCAATAGTGATAGCGGGCAAGCTTTGCTGAATATTTGCAGGTAGTTCATGAACGCTCGGTAGTTCGGATTTTGGCAAAGTCTTTATAGCCGGTTGGGACGCTGGTATGGCAGAGGTCTGGTGGGTAGCAGTTACCTTCTGCGGGGATGATGGGGATATTTTCTGCCACTGTTCCTCAGAAGTAAGCACAGATTTTGATTCCGGGCCGATTGCTCCGGCAGGCTTCTTAACGGCTGGTTTAGCCAAGGCTACCGTTTTCGGCTGAGGAAGACCCTGCTTTACAGAGACTTTATTCCGGGGGGTTGAGGGCGTTATCTTTTGCCACTGCTCTTCTGGCAAAGATAACTCGGGTGTTGCCTCAGCGGGTATCGATGGCGTTTCTATCACTTTTCTGGCAACTGCTGCTATCGGGCGCGGTTCTTCAACAGATTCTATAGCGGCTATTGTTGTTGAAGGGGGGGGAGATGTCGATTGTTGTTGTGGGGAAGTTTGCTGTACAGGTGGTAGATTGTCAGAAGAGGTGACAATTGCTGGCATGGGCGTTTCAGATTGCTTGCGGGAAGCCGATGCGCTTTGGGTTGCTGAAGTTTCGTCTTGCCACGGTTGAAACCAGTAAAGTAATGCGGCGATACTGAGTGCCAGTGTGACAACAAACGTCCTTAACCAGATGGAGCGTTGTCTCGATGTTTGTTCCACAATAATTTGTGAGGACTGAAGGTTTGGTATTGATCCTCGCTGGCGTTCCTGTTCAGACTTCTTCAGAGCTTGGAGAATATAGGACATGGTTACTCCGTTCCGTCGCTTAGCAACGCGGGCCCTGCTACTCCCAGGATAGCGTTGATGCGAATGATGGTCTGTGGTCCGGCAATCCCGTCCGGGATAAGTCCTTCCGATTGTTGGAAGGCCCTGACCCGTTCAAGAAGTTGCTGGTCATAGCTATTTTTTTTCGTATCAGATTGCTTTCTCCCCTGAATCGAGTCAAGTTGTCTGGCTAGCCATTCAATATCAGCCCCACGTGCGCCGGGAAGCATATCGCCCTGATAACCCGGTGGTGGACGCCACAGCAGGGTATAGCTGCCCAGCCATTGCTGTTCGATACTTTCTAAAGCGACAATTTCATGTTTTCCTTTCAGGATGACAGTCGCTGCTTTTTTCTGCAGTTTCGTTAAGGGGATATGCCATGCTTCACCCTGAGCATTGCGCAGTTTTAATATCACAGGTTGGTTCAGAAGGTGCAGGCTTCTTAGGTTTCCCTGTTTGTGCAGGCATTGCAGGCCCTGATCTTGTGCAAACAGACACGCCTCTCCATCTCTTTCGATTTCGTAATCAATATCCCAGAGTTTGAACAGTTCGTGAAACGCCAGGGCATAACTATCAGCGATGAAAAATTGATCTATTAGCCGCAACGGCTCAGGTGAAACAGCCTTCGTGACAGAAGTAGCTTCAACCGCCTTAGTCTGTATGAGATCAGGTTTTATTGCATCGTAGTAATAGTCTGCCGCAACTCCAATCCCTGAGAGTAGAATTAGAGCAAGTATAATCCATGTTAGCTTCCCTTGAGATTCGGATCTGGTGTACTGACCCTTCCCAAATACTTCTTTTGCCGCCTGGGAAAGGATTCTGGTATCAACGGTCTTTTGGTCCTGGGCATAAGCGCCGAGTAAGGCACGGTCACACAACACATTAATCAGTCGCGGAACCCCGCCACTCAAGTGATATAATTTTCTCAAACTTGAACCGTAGAAGAGGGGGTCCTGTGCTCCGGCAACGCCAAGACGGTGTTGAATGTAATCTGATACCTCATGTTGCGAAAGTGGAGCCAGGTAGTAGCGAGCAGTGATTCGTTGCGCCAGTTGTCGCAATTCAGGCTTAGTCAGCATGTCATGCAATTCTGGTTGACCCAGCAGGATGATTTGTAGCAGTTTTCGCTCGTTTGTTTCCAGATTGGTTAACAGACGCAACTGTTCTAGCACCTCGGTGCTTAGATTCTGCGCCTCGTCAATGATGAGGACTGTATTTCGTCCTTTGGCGTGGGCTGAAAGTAAGTGGACGTTAATGCGATCAATGAAGACCTTAATGCTGTTATTTCCTTCAGGGTAAGCTATCCCCAATTCGTCGCAGATTGCGCCCAAGAGTTCTTCCGCGTTTAATTTAGGATTGAATATAAGGGAGATATCCGTGTGTTTCGGAATCTGTTCCAGCAGGCAACGGCATACCGTAGTCTTGCCAGTACCCACTTCGCCGGTGAGCAGAACAAAACCGCCGTTGCTATCGATGCCGTACAAGAGATGTGCCAAGGCTTCCCGATGTCGCTCACTCATATAAAGATAACGAGGATCAGGAGCGATTGAAAAAGGAGCCTCTTTCAGGCCAAAGAATTCATTGTACATGGTTTAAGTGGGTGTGGATTATACTAACATCAACGTAAAGAAAGCCATGTTTTCGCCTCATTGATAATTATTGGTTTACTTTTGGTAACCAGGTAGCTCCAATATTAGTTTGGCACCACCTGATCGATTCTGCTCAATCCTGATAGAGCCATCATAGGTTTGAATAATATCCTGAACGATTGCTAAACCAATGCCATGACCGGGGACACTTTGATCGGCCCGCACGCCCCGCTGTAGAATCTTTTCCGCCTGTCCGGCATCAATGCCTGGCCCATCGTCCTCCAGAATGAGAAGTATATATTTTCCATTCAGTTCGGCTCGAAGGGAAACCTGACTGCTACACCATTTGAATGCGTTCTCAACAAGATTACCCAGCAGTTCAAGTAGATCGCCTTCATCGCCCTGGAAGCAAATGCCATCCTCAACTTCCAGTTGGGTTTGTACGGACTTATCACGGTGTGCCTTTTTTAACGCATCCATGATCCTCTGTGCCGCAGCTCGGACAGCAATCGGCTTGGCCAATGTCGAGGGGCCAGCAGTAGCTGCTCGTTGCAACTGGTACATAACTATCTGATCCATACGCTCCACCTGTTCTTCAACAGCCTGAGTTAGCAATGGTTTACTCTTCTTTTCGCCGATCATTCCTCGCAAAATGGCCAGAGGAGTCTTGAGGCTGTGCGCAAGGTCTGCAAGCGCATTCCTGTAACGCTTCTGCTGAGTGCGTTCATGATGCATCAGGGTATTGAGACTGCCAGTTAGTTTGTGCAGTTCCTGGGGGTACGCACCTTCTATCCGTTCCTGTTTTCCGGATTCAATCAAGGACAGTTCGCTTGTTAGCTGCCGTAATGGTGCAAGCCCCCAACGCAAGACGATAAGCATAGTTAGTAAAAGCAACACAGCCATGGCACCAAACCATGCCCAAAGACTATGGCGATATTTGCTTATCTGGGCCTGGAAAGCGGTAAGGTCCTCAGCGACATGAAAAGTAAACGGAAAATCTCCGGATTTAGTAGCCCAGTTGATTCCCAAGCTGTACACGAAAAAAATCTTGCCGGCTTTATCCTGGCGTTGTTGAAAGTTTTGAGCTCCCGGCTTAAGCATTCCAGGGAAAGGTGGCTCCTGGCCCAGTACTGATGAGGATCTCCAGGCAATGGTCTGGTTGGCAGCAGTTATCTCAGCATAAAGACCTGAGCCAGGAGTGCTGAAGCGGGATTCCGCGAGGGTTTCCGGCATGGAAATTGTCCCGCTGGCATCGGTTTCGGCAGCGGCCAGGAGCAAATAGATTTGACCCAGTTGTCTTTCCTGCATAGACGACCGGGCACTGTCAAAAAATGCCCGCTCCAATGCTGCTCCTGTCAGAGCGATAAAAATGATCAGAACTCCGCTCGCGCTTAATGTCAGGCGGGTACTTATTGATATCTTCAAAACCGAGTGCTAATTCTGAACCTTAAAGCGGTAACCGCGGCTGCGTGATGTTTCGATGGGGTGATATGTGTCTTCAGGATCAAGTTTTTTTCGCAGGCGGCCAACCATGACTTCGATTACATTACTGTCTCTGTCTTCATCGTGCGGATACAAATAATCTGAAAGTCGGCTCTTGGAGATAATTTTTCCGCTGTTTCGCATCAGGTATTCCAGCAAGCGGTATTCAAAGGCTGTAAGTTCAACTCCTTTTTCCCGGACGCGTACTTCCTGAGTTTCAGGATTAATGGTGATCAATCCACTGCTGAGCTCCTGAGGACTTTGACTAGCCGACCGGCGTAACAGTGCTTTGAGTCGCGCCAGCAATTCTTCCATGTGAAAAGGTTTAGCCATGTAATCATCTGCTCCAGCCTCCAGGCCTTCAACTTTATCCTGCCAGCGGCCGCGTGCAGTCAAAATAAGGATGGGAAGTTTGCTGCCCTGAAGTCGCAATCGCCGAATTACCTCGATGCCGGACATTTCCGGCAGGCCCAGATCAACGATTGCAGCATCAAATGGAAATTCGGAAGCAAAATATAATCCCTCTTCGCCATTGCCGCTTGAATCCACCATATAACCATCCTGCGTTAACTGGCGTTTAATTTGAGCCTGCAGGCTAACCTCATCTTCAACGACTAGGATACGCATTTAGTGCTCCATGCCTGACATGCTGAAACTCAGTATATGTTGCGGACGGAGCACTAGTAGGTCGACATCATGGTGCCGGTTTTGGCATCAATATATATGAATCGGATATTTCTCTTCCGGGTGAGCACCTTGATGCGATATCCCTTCTGGCCACGGGAATGAACTCTTTTTACCGAGAGCACACGCCCCCCCATCTTTCGTTCGGCCATGTGGACCGCCTCCTGTTCAGAGATATGATGCCATTTATTGTTTTTTGCCAGCAGAGAATGCGGTGTCCCATGCCATTCAAAAGAGCCCCTTGCCGTTGCCAGAGAAACAGTAAACAGCAGTGAGAGTATCGTTATGGTGATCAGCGTGTATTTCATATTAACTGTCCCTCATTCAGGAAGCATCATGAACCATGCTGCCGCATGAATCCAGTCCGATTCTTTCGCGGGCAGGCGGTACCTGAGCGCCGCCTGTCCGTCTCTGAAATGGCTAAATCAATATCTGTAATAGACGTAACCATCCGGGCCGCGATAGGTGATACTCCAGCGCGGATGTCTCGGATAGTGCTGACGATAGCTATGGCGGGGCTGATAACTCCTTACATGTCCTCGTTTGTACCCATTATGGTGTTTGTGATTGCAGTAGGAGTGTTTGTTATAGTGTCCGCGCCTGTCATGGTTCCTGTAAGCATGGCGGGGGTGCTGGGCATAGGAATGAAGTTGAAGGCCGGACTGGTAGCCATGATGCCGATGATGGCCAGCTTGGGCTGTGTCTGGCACGGCAAGGCCAAGAGCTAGCACTGCGACGATAGATATAGCGGAAAACCACTGTTTATTTCGCATTGTATACCTCCGTTCAAGTAAGAGTAGTCCCGGGTACTGCCCGGTGCCTGCTACTTTACGAGCAAGGCCTGAACGGAGGCTGAACGAGTGCCAGGTTTAGCGTGTGGATGTCCTTGCCCGGTGTTTTGCTGCAATGAAGGCCCTATGTGAAACTCCGATCAGATCGGCAACTTTTCGCACTAAATATTCTTCATGTTTATCCAGAACGTTGTCGGCATAGGCAATCTCCCACAGGTATTCCACCATCTTCTCTTTTTCGGCCATGGAAAAATGAAGATTGATAAGGGAAGTAAACTGATGATAGTCCGCTGATTGATGGGTTTCCTGCTCTGCAAGTTTCATTAAGTCATTGGTTTCCGTTTTTGATAACCTGAATTTTGCCTGCATGATACGGGCTGCTGTCTGTTGTTCCGCCTGGCTTATTTCGTCATCCATACGCATCATTTCGATCAGGAGGGCTGCAGTAGCTAATTGCAAAGTGTGTTCTGAATTGTTGGTAGAATGATGTTGTTGCATAAGCTTTTGTTCAAAAAATTGTTTGATAGCGTTGATCATTAGCTTTTATCAGGAATCCGGGCCAGATCTTCGAGAAAGGCAGCATAGATTTTTTCCAGAGCATGGTTTAATGCCATGACTGTAGCTGTGATCGTCTGCTTGCTTGTCCTGACCTTCTGCTGATAAACACGATGCAAAATCAATGTTCTTGAATCGGATTGAATCAGGGACAGATCCAGTTCGATCAGGCCTTCGGAGGGAGAGCCTGTAATATGTTCCAGACGTTTAATTCTGCCTTTGATAAGATAATCTGGTTTTATATCTCCATCTCCGGCAACGATATCGGAAGCTACGCTGGCTGCCTGCAGATAGCCAAGCAACAATTCCTGAAGCATGAGTGGTGGAATATCTATCCAGTGATGGTAATGGTAGCTCTCTATCTCCGAGGGATTGCCGGGCTGGCTATGCGTGATGCCGCGCCCCTGCAACAGACCGTTAGCTGCAAAGCGTTTGACCGCAAGTGTCCCGGATAGGGTCGGCTGCGCCAATTTAGGTGGTGAAGCCAGGTTCAGACGATAATAATGATCCTGTGGAACCTTGCTACCCTGTCCGCAAGCTGTCAGCAGTAGCCCGGTCAGAATCAGGGCAGGTAGAAAACAATATGCTCTTCCGGAGTGCCAACTCATTTTTCAGCCTCATCTGCCGGAGGTTTATTACTTAACAATACACCAGGGTTGGCGCGAATCTGACGGCTGAATTCGTTCATATTGCGACTGGTTATTTCTAGATTGTGCGAAATTGCATCGATGTGCCTGGACATTGATGCCATGGTATGACGCAGATCTTCAACTGCATCCCTGATTCCGTCTTTGTTCTCACTGGCAATATGTGTGAAGTTATCCAGGAGTATATCAATCTTTTTATCAGTCTCTTGCAGGTTCCTGGACAGCTCGGAAAAGTTTTTCAGGGCTACAGACAGGTTCTCCGAGTTTTCCTTTTTCAACACTTCCTGTAGTTGGTTCCCACTCTTATTTAGCTTGGCGGTAAACTCTGTAACATTTCTTGTGATCTCCGGTGCTTTGTCGGCAAATTTGGTAACGATATCATTTAGACTCTGTATCAGACCGCTGGTTTCACCTGCTACAGAAGAGATAGCTTCAAACATGCTTTTCTGATCTCCGGCTGGAATTTCACCACCCGGCTCGAGCATAACACGACTTTGGCCTGCGCGGATAACAATAGTGATGGCTGATAAAAGCCCTGCAGATGTGATCTGGGCAATACTGTCGTTGGGGATCTTCCAGTCCCGCAATATACTCATATACACCCGGAAGCGTAATGTCCCTTTTTCCTGAAAGGGTTGGACATCCTCAACCTGACCGACAGGGTAACCTTCAAACATCACTCGGGTTCCATATTTAATGTTTGTTACATTCTCATATATGCCAAAATATGTATCCGTATCACCGCTTCGTCCGGTTAGCATAGCCACAGAGATAATAAGGCCAACAAGTATAGCCAACACAAAGCTGCCCACTACTGCATAATTAATTTTGTTGCTTTTCATTGCCTATGTTGTCCCCATTAAGGTATTTTTTCCGGTAAGCCGTCTCAGATATGCATCCGGGTCAAGCTCTTCTTTACTGGTTTGCCGGTTGAGAAGATCCTGAATGCGTTGATTGTCACTATGTTTGACCTCATCCACGGTACCAATGAACAGGATTTCACCCTGATCCAGCACCGTGATACGGTCTGCAATTTTAAAAGCGCTGTCCAGTTCGTGGGTCACAACAACGATACTCATGTGCATCGTGTCACGAAGCTTCAGGATCAGTTCATCAATGGCTGCCGATACAACCGGATCCAGACCTGCCGAAGGCTCGTCACAAAAAAGTATCCTTGGGTCCATGACAATAGCTCGTGCCAGCGCTGCCCGTTTAATCATGCCACCGGAAAGTTCGGACGGCATCAGATTTTCAAATCCAGCCAGATTGACTACTTCAAGTTTAAGTCTGGACATGATCTCCATAGTCGATTGATCCAGTTTTGTATGTTCATATAGTGGCAGGATAATGTTTTCACCCACCGTCTTTGAGCTGAACAGTGCACCGCTCTGAAAGGCCACACCCATTTGCAATCGCAACTTGTATAATTCATCAGCACTGGCCGTGCAAATATCTACGCCCAGCAAGCTGACGCTACCTGAAGTCGCGGTTTCCAGCCCAAGCATGTGGCGTAGCAGGGTGCTTTTTCCGGAACCGCTGCCACCCATGATGACCATGATTTCACCCTGATGAACTTCCATGTCCACGCCCTTAAGAATCATTCGATCACCGTAGTGGGTGACAAGATCACGAATCTCAATAGTAGCTTGAGATGTCATCAACGCGTTACCAGAAAAGCAAACAGCATATCGGTAATGACGATGGCCGTAATGGCGTGCACTACCGATCGTGTTGTTACCCGACCTACACCTTCGGCACCGCCAGTGATCGCTGCGCCGTTGACTACAGCTACCAAAGTAATCAGAAAGGCAAATAAAATGCTCTTGCCCAAGCCATGTATCAGATCGTCTACAGACAAGATTTCCAGGGCTTGGTCGGCGTAGGCGGTGAGGCTCAGGCCAAGGTCAAGATTGACGTAAAGGCCGGCCGCAAACAGGGCAACAACATCGGAGAAAAAAGTCAGCGCTGGCAGCATTACAAGCATGGCTAAAAGCGAGGGAGCAACAAGAAAACGTACCGGGTTAATACCCATGGACGTCAGGGCATCAATTTCCTGATTGATCTGCATCGTTCCCAATCGCGCAGCCAGCGCCGAACCTGAACGTCCGGCTATCAGAATACCTGTAATTAACGGAGCAAATTCACGCACCACCGAAAGGGAAATGCCGATGACAACACGGGATTCAGCCCCAAACATTCTCAATGTATGAATACCCTGAATCGCAAGCATGGTACCGATGGCAGCCGACAAAACTGTTACAATGGGAATCGCGAAAATACCGATATCCATCATTTCTGAAATAACTGCTGGCAGACGCACGGGTTGCTTCCTACGCCAGCCGAAACATGCCCAGTACAGCGATCCTGCCAACAGGGATGCTCCGTGTCCTATGCCTTCAATGGCTTGTGCCGTAGCACGGCCTATTTTCTCGACAAGGCGCACAGCAGGACTTATTGCTCCGGTTGTGCTCATGCTTCCAAGGATGCCGTCATAAAAAAATTATCACCGTACTTAATAGAGTTCCCCTTGTATCCCTCGCTTGATCAGTTCAGTCAAGTCACTGAATGTCCTGATGTCAATGCTTCTTCGCGCCGCCAATGATTGCTGCCCCCTCGCCCCTTGAGTCGACAAGGCCAATATATTTGTTTTTTTCCCTATACCAGAGAATAGCCTGCATATTACCATAGCTGTGGACTTGTTTGAGTTGATGTCCGCGATTGCTTAGCTCGGCGACAACTCCAGGTGAAAAGGCAGCTTTCTCGTGCTGTATTACGTCTGGCAGGAATTGGTGATGGAAGCGTGGCGTATTGATCCAGTCGGCAGGTTCTGTTTCATCAAGCATGAAGCCCAGGCCAGCCAGTAGAACCATGGTGATGATACGCGAGCCACCGGGCGTGCCGACGATGAAGGTTCTCTCTGGCCCTATGATGAAGCTTGGCGTCATGGAAGAGAGCATGCGCTTGCCTGGAGCTACAGCATTGGCTTTTCCCTGCACCAGTCCATATACATTGGGTTTTCCCGGCCTGGTAGCAAAATCATCCATCTCATCATTAAGCAGAATACCGGTTGAGGGGGATACATATCCAGATCCGAATCCAAAATTGATTGAAAGTGTGGCCGAAACCATATTTCCCTCACGGTCAATGATCGAGAAATGCGTCGTGTCAATACTCGCACCTGTTGGTTCAGCCAGACCACTGATTGCATCTGACCTGCTGGCTTGATGCATGCGGATATTTTGGCGCAGGGAATTGAGACGTTCGGGGTCGAGATAATCTTCGGGAACGGAAATATAATCAGCATCACCTAAATACGTATTGCGGTCGTGGTAGGCTCGTTTCATCACCTCAATTAACAGATGCGCCCGGTCTTCTTCAGGCATTTTTTTTAATTCATCATATTTGAGTTGCCCGAATATATGGGCAAGTGTCATGCCGCCGGATGATGGCAAAGCAGTTGAAACAATATGAAAGCCCTGCCAGTCGATGTTCACAGGCTGACGCTCAATAGCCCGGTAACGGGCGAGATCATCCAGTCGAATCAGGCCGCCATCGCGCTTCATATCGGCGACCAGTCGTCCAGCCGTTTCACCACGGTAGAAATCTTCGGCTCCTTTTCTGGCAAACCGCGATAAGGTGTCGGCCAGTGCGGGCTGGCGAATGATATCCCCCCGTGCTTTTTTGAAGATGCGTTGTGCAGCATTGTTAAAAATTTTGCTGCGACGCTGAATCATGCCGGCAAGTCTGGGCGATACCGTGAAACCTTCTTTTGCCAAGCGAATGGCAGGAACGCTAATGTCTTCACGCTTCAATTTTCCATACCGGCTTACCAGATGATCCACACCCGCCGGGATGCCGGGCACACCGGCAGATGATGGTCCGTCGATACTGGATTTTGATGTATACACTTCACCGTGACCGGCTAGATTTGGTGAAGTTTCACGAGCATCCAGCATGACATAACGATTTTCTTTAGCGATATAGAGCAGGAAAAAACCACCACCACCAAATCCGGAAGATCCTGGCTCAACGACACCCAGAGCCAGGGTGGTTGCCGCAGCTGCATCAAAGGCGTTGCCACCTCTTTTAAGCATGGATAAACCCGCTGCGGACGCCGAAGGGTGAGCTGCTACCACCATACCAATATTCGGTTCTTCGGCGTGGGCCGCAAGTGATAATAGCAGAAGTAGAGCGGCAAGCAGTTGTCCTGCGAAAGAGCAGCAGCTGCATTTTCTGCGTCTCATGAGGCTGAGGTCAGGGTTCATAAACTGACCCCATGTCTCTCCTGAAGTCGTTCCATGCTTGATACTGTATCGCCAGGAGTCTCCTGCGTCCAAGCTGCATTCGAGGCAAGGGTTTTCCGAGGGTGGTTTTACTTTGACGGTTGGCACTTTCTGCTTCTATGGAGGCAATAATTTCCGGCTTGTCACTTTTGAAATTGCAAAGGTTTCTCCAGGATTATTAGTAACTTCCATCATTTCGGAACAGAGTATAGTGACGTATAATTTCTGGCCTGATAAATGCTGGTCAGAAAGATATGTTATTGGTTGTCTCGACAGTAAACAGGTGCATGGCCTGGGTATTGTTCATGTCTCGGGTCTGTAAAATATGGCCCGGGAGTATGCAGTCCGTCATCGTTGTTCTAATACTGATTCCACTTATGGCAATGTCTGCGCATGCAGGAGTGGTTAGCGGTAGTTTCTTCTATATTCAGGAAGGCGATGGGAGTCTCATTCAGTATCATGTGAATGCTGTAGATTACAAAGGCATAGCCGCCTGGCGTATTGTCTGGGATTGCGATCAGATGAAAGCAGAACACTTTATTCGACGCAGCGATGGTGCTCCGCTGTATGTCAAACGTACCATATATTCCCTGAATCTTAGTATTGAAATCAGTTACAGTACGAATGGCAGGCAGCCAAGTATTTATCGAAGGCGCAGTGAGAACGAATATATTGAACGTAAAATCTGGGATGCTGGATTGCGTGATCTGGGAGCTCTGCCTCAACTCCTGTTGGGTAAATCCCGGCAAGAATTGGGGCAGGATATTGTATTTTCAGCCATTAATTATGACGATGGCAAAGTATACCCCCTAATTGCAAAACGGGCCGGCTTCAGGAATGTAATGATAGATGGGGTGAGAGTGCGTTGCCTAATCTACGACGTAACAGTGGACTCATGGTTATCCGTCTTTGTTGGCAAGACGCGCCTGTTAATTCCGATTAGTGGACAAAACAGTAATTTTGTTGCCTACAGCGGGCCAGGTCTGGATGGAGTAGCGGATTTTTGGTCGATTCGTTTGATTGGCAGAGATAAAACCCTGGCGATGCTGAAAGCAGCGAGCGTAAGCCCATAAGGTTTAAGTCCTCATCTGGTTAAGGCTATGTATTGCGAGCAGGCGATGGATGCCTGTAGGTAGAGCTAGCTTTGAAATATCTGAAACCCATTGGCCATGGCCTGTTGGGGTTGTTTTCTGTGTGCAGCCATAAAGATGCAGGCGGCGGTGTGTGAGCAGGTGGATATAGCAGGGAGTTTTGTCCGGTTTTTCATGTAACTCTGTGATTGGTGGCGACCACAGGCCGGCCCAGATGCCAGAGCTTGAGCGTTTGGTCAGCCAGATGCCCTTATCCGGGCAAGTGTGCAGGTGTACCTTCCAGTGCACATCGTGGACTAAGGCCGCCTTATTTTTCTCGTCAGAGACGTCAAGCTGAAAGGTTGAGGCACAGTATTTCGATACAGGGCATGAATTGCAGTCTGCTTTCTTCGCCAAACAGATTGTTGCACCGAGCTCCATCATGGCCTGGTTCCATGTGGCAACATGGCCTGATGCATCAATAGTCTGCTGTGCCAGTTGCCATAGTTGTTTGCTGTTCGCGTTTGGTTCTCCGTACCATCGTTTCAACACGCGCTTCACATTACCATCCAATACAGGCGAGTTCGCATCAAAACAAAAGGAGGCGATGGCCCCGGCTGTGGAGCGGCCAATGCCGGGCAGTTTCAGGATATCTTCAAAAGATTCGGGGAATTTGCCATCGTGTTCTGTAATGATGTGTTGTGCAGCATCATGGATATATCGGGCGCGCCGGTAGTAACCCAGACCTTCCCAGGCCTTAAGTACGCTATCAAGTGTTGAAGAGGCAATAGATTGTATATTCGGAAAGCGACTGAACCATGCGGTGTAGCGGGGCAGCACGGTTGCCACTTGGGTCTGTTGCAACATCATCTCGGAGATCCAGATGGCGTAAGGTTCACGAGTTAGTCGCCAGGGAAGATCCCGGGCATTGGCCTTATACCATGTCAATAATTGATCAGGCATCTTATCGCGTGCGGAAAACAAACCTGTCCTCGACTACCTCAAAGGTCAGGTAGAAAGTCACTCGATCCAGCCCCCATGAACTTGGCAAGGGCTTGAAAGGGCTAGCCGCATGAATTGCCTCAACCGCACTTTTGTTCAAGCTGGGAATAGGGCTTGGCCGAACCATTTCCAGCTTGCCAAGGTCGCCGTTGCCCTCAATAGTCATTTTCATTAACACCTGACGGTCATGTTCAGAGTGGGCAGAATAATTAGCCTGACCCGGTCGCCATTGTTCCTCCAGGGCCTGAACGACTGCATGTGCGTAAGGAGCGTATTTGACTTCACGGGTGTTGATGGGGATTTCTGCTTGACGTGACATGAGTTTCTTAAGCTGTCGTTTGCGATCCATTTTGCTGGATAGCTTTGCCAGGCTTGTTCTGCTTGGCATCAGATTTTCCAACCGAGACGGTTTTTTCTCCTCAGGACTCTTTCGCTTTGATTTTGGCTTCTTCGGGAGTTTGGCGCTATTTGTATCAGGCGCAGGTTTTCGTTTGCTCAGCGTTTGCACATGGCGCTGTTCTGGCGTTGGTGCGGCAGAGGGCTTTTTCAGCATTTGCGGTGCGGGAGGATGAGGCAATTGTTGTGGGCTTATGGCGGGGCTTCTTGCAGCACGTGTGAGGCGGTCTTGACCCGTATTGTTCCCGCCTCTGGCGGTCTTGTTTGAGATGGCATCAGCCTTGTCCGGAAGAGCTTTAGAGGACTTTTTCTCTGGATCCAATAAGACGACATCCATATTTTCAGGTGGCTTCGGTTTGGGCAAATTCTGATCCGCTATTTTCCATACAAGCAATACTGCAAGCAGTAAGTGGCAAAGTACCGAAGCTGTGAGGCTGATAGACCAGCGTCGACGTATTTCCCCTTGATCAGAATACATGCCTTTCAAATACTTTTTAGCCATTCTGGAATGGAACCCGGTGCCTATGCAGCACGAGAGATATACTAAACTGCATTATCATCTCTCGGCAGTGTAGCAGGATGAACGATTAGAAAAACATGAAGAAATACCATCATTATTTTCCGGAGACCTTCATATGAAGGTTCAAATTGAACAAACCAGTTAGAATGACCCCTTTGTTTTTCAAGCGCATGTTA
Source organism: Mariprofundaceae bacterium (assembly GCA_046753585.1). Taxonomy (GTDB): domain Bacteria; phylum Pseudomonadota; class Zetaproteobacteria; order Mariprofundales; family Mariprofundaceae; genus CAYLYU01. The sequence continues at coordinate 1,407 of JBHHTX010000002.1, read as the reverse complement.
ATGCAGTGATGGTCTCCACGGCAGATTTTGGATGATCGCGGCTTCCTTTTCAGCTAGTTCATGCAGGCGGGAGTAGACGGTATTTTCATCAAAGTATTGCAGGGCCATGTCAGCGAAAACATGACCGTGCTTGGCCTCTGCCGCCCACAGGTCACGATAAAAGCGCATCAGATCTTCATCTTTCAGCGATTCAGAAATCAAGCGAAAGCGCTCGGCCCCCCGGCTTTCGATGATGGAAGCTATTAGTAGCCTGTCGAGAAAACGCTCATGTCTGCCATGACGGGCCAGCTTGACCAGTTGATTAACATATGGATCAGGGCTATCGGCAATCATGGTGATCCCTCTGGCACTCATGAACTGGTAAACCTGCTCGAAATGTTCAAGCTCCTCCCTGGCCAGGTCAATCAGGGCTGGAATGATTCTGGTTCGGTCGGGATAGCGTACAATCATGCTCATGGCCAATGCAGAGGCCTTGCGTTCACAATTGGCATGATCGGCAAGAAATTCATCGAAATGTCTGATGATGAATTCAGCCCAGGCAGGGTCAGTTTTACCCTTGAGTGAGATCGATTTTTTGGCCAAGCGTATCCTCCTCAACTATGCTTTTGCGGGTGAATCGACGTGCATGTGAAAACACTCCAACTTTCAACCTCTATTTACAGAGGCATCAACTCTATCCACCGCAAATTCTGAATGCACCCGGCAGGGACCTTGGCCTGATTGTAGTTATCCCCTGTTACGACGAGCCCAAACTTACAGAAACTTTGGACACGCTATTGCTTTGCAAACGGCCACATTGTCATGCTGAGATTATCGTGGTTATCAATGCTTCAGGCAAGGATCCTGCCAGGGTTCATGCACAAAATGAAAGAAGTTTTAACGAGGCTAAGGCTTGGGTTAGTCGGTATCAGAACCCCAAACTTTCGTTCTATGTGCTGCTGATTCCTGATATGCCAGAAAAGGTTGCAGGTGTGGGCCTAGCACGCAAGATCGGAATGGATGAGGCTGTGGTGCGTTTCCATATGACTGGAAATAGAGATGGAATTATAGCCAGCCTGGATGCGGATTGTGTATGTGATACGAATTACCTTACCGCCCTTGAAACCCACTTCATGGAACATCCCGAAACACCGGCGTGCAGTATCTATTTTGAACATTTGCCGGATCAATCAGTTGATGGCCGCAGTCAAGAGGCCATCAATGCTTACGAACTCTTTTTAAGATATTATATTCACGGCCTGCGCTATAGTCGTTTCCCTCACGCCTTTCACACCATTGGTTCCTGCTTTGCAGTTCGTTCTTCAGCCTATGAGGCTCAGGGAGGAATGAACAGGCGACAGGCCGGGGAGGATTTTTATTTTCTGCATAAGATTATTCCCCTGGGAGGCTTTACGGAGCTTCGCCGCA
>JBHHTX010000001.1:0-45316 GCA_046753585.1 Mariprofundaceae bacterium | reverse complement strand
GCACATCCTGAACTGGGCATTGTCTTTATGGGTTATGCCAATGTTGCCTATGTCCTGGGTTATGAAAATTTTGCCCTGAAAGTGAAACAAAGCGGCGGCGATGGCGTTCTCATCGTAGACCTTCCCCCGGAAGAGTCGGCTGAATTCGATGCCGCCATGTATGCTTCGGACCTGCATAGTATTCGGCTGCTGGCACCAACTTCCTCGTCCAAACGATGTCGGCTGGTGACGGAATCTGCCAGCGGTTTTCTCTATTATGTTTCCCTGACTGGTGTTACGGGGGCAAAACTTATAGATATCGATGAAATTAAGGAAAAAGTCGAAGCCATTCGTCCGCTAAGCAGCCTGCCTGTTGGTGTCGGGTTTGGTATTCATGGCCCCGATCAGGCCAGGCGAATTGGCCAGTTTGCTGACGGAATTGTAGTCGGAAGTTATTTTGTCGGTCAAATTGAGAAGCATCTTGGCGATACTTGTGCCATGATTGCCGCTATGGAACATGCTGCCAGTAGTATTCGACTGGGTCTGAAGCGCTCATGAAGTTTAGGGTACTGGGTTGCTATGGAGGCCAGCTACAGGGTTTCGACCTCACCTCTTTTCTTGTTAACGATAGCATTCTTATCGATGCAGGCTCACCAACGGCTGCCCTGACTCTGAAAGAGCAGCATGGCATTCGCCATATCTTTGTATCACATACTCACCTGGATCATATCAAGGGCATTGCTTTTCTTGCTGATAACCGAGCCTTGAAACGCATGGGGGGAGCCAACAAAAATCGTCGGCTACATGTGCACAGCCTGGCTGAAAACCTGAAAGTAATGGAAAAACATTTTTTCAATGAAAAAATCTGGCCTGATTTTACTAAAATTCCCTCAAGATCCGACCCCATTCTAAAATTTGAGACCATTCAAGCAGAAGTTGCTGTTGAGGTTGATGGTGTGAGCATAACCCCCATACCCGTTAATCATCCTGTCCCCTGCACCGGTTTTTTGCTTGAGCAGAATGACCTTCAGTTTATTTACACTGCAGATACCGGCCAGACCAGTCGAATTTGGGAAATCGCCAACCAGCAGCCCAACCTTCGAGGATTGATCGTCGACTGCTCCTTTCCCAATGAGTATGAACGTCTGGCAAATATTAGTGGCCACATGACACCGAAGCTCATGGCACAGGAATTGAATAAATTTGAAGGTCTGGGAGATATCCCCGTATACCTTTACCACATGAAACCGGAGACCCTGAATATCCTGACGGCCGAGGTGGAAGCCCTTAATCTTCCACATGTTCGAATGCTTTCCCAGGTAGACGAACTCCTTTTATAAGATATGAACTGGATTACCCGATTTATCGAAAAACCAAAGCGGATGCTGGGCTCCCGTGCTGAAGGAACCCCTGAAGGACTGTGGGAGAAATGTCCGGGATGTGGAGAAGCTATTTATAATCGTGAACTGGTGAAAAATCAGATGGTTTGCCCAAGCTGCTCTCAGCATCTGCGTATCACGGCCATAGACCGAGCCGGTTTCCTTTTTGATAACAATAGTCTCCAGTTATGCGATGAAAACCTGCGTTCGGTCGATACACTGAATTTCCGCGACAAAAAACGCTATCGTGATCGTTTGAAGGATTCCTGTAAACGCACAGGAAATCAGGATGCATTGCGCAACTTTACCGGCACGATCAAGGGCCGCTCTATTTCCGTATCGGTGTTTGAATTTGATTTTATGGGCGGAAGTATGGGTTCTGTCGTCGGCGAAAAACTTGTAAGGGCAATGGATCGGGCGATTGAAAACGGATGGCCATATCTCCTCGTTACGGCCTCCGGCGGAGCCCGCATGCAGGAAGGTATCTTCTCCCTGATGCAAATGGCCAAAGCCTCAGCTGTTGCTGCCAAACTTCAGGAGGCACGACTTCCCTTTGTTTGCCTGCTGAGTGACCCGACCATGGGTGGCGTATCTGCTTCCGTTGCATGGTTGGGAGATATCATCCTGGCTGAACCCGGAGCCCTTATCGGATTCGCAGGTCCACGTGTGATCAAGGAAACGGTGAATCAGGAATTGCCTGAAGGCTTTCAGCGACCTGAATTCCTGCTCGAACACGGTCTGATAGATGATATCGTAGACCGAAGAGAAGTCAGAGATTATCTGGATGTGTTGTTTGGCCACTTAATGAATCATCCCTATCGCCCGCCCCTTACATCCTGACTTCAATAAACTGGCGATCTTCGCCGTAAGCTTCACTTTCCTTGACCAACTCCATAAACATTGAATTCTGGCTAAAGCAACTGGGCCTTCCGACTGCAGACCGTCACTATCAGCCGGGACATACCCGCATGCGAAGTCTTCTGGAGCAGGTGGTGCTGGCCACCCCAACATTACGGATACGTATTGCAGGTACCAACGGCAAAGGTTCTACCGCTTTCATGTTGAGCCGCGCACTTGTTGATTGCGGTTTGAAAACAGGCTTGTATACCTCCCCGCATATTCATCAATTTAATGAACGTATACAAATCAATGGCCTGCCAATAAGTAATACGGAGTTGTTATCGCTCCTTAATGACCTGATGCCAAAAGCGCTGGAGGTTGGTGCCAGCTATTTTGAAATGGCCACGGTACTGGCCTTAAGTTTTTTTAGCGCCAGGCAGGTTGATGTTGAGATACTGGAAGCAGGAGTCGGAGCTCGCCTTGATGCCACCACCGCTGTACCGGCAAACATGGCTCTGATTACCCCCGTTGGCCTCGATCATCAGAACTGGCTGGGGGCGTCGCTATCCGATATTGCCCGTGAAAAGGCCCATGCTATGAACGGCTGCCAATGGGCAATCAGCGCTCCTCAAGTGCCGAAGGTTGCCGAAGTATTGCGCTCACATAAGCAGGACATAGATATATTAAGTCAGACGACAGACCTTTCCAATCTTGCAGCCTGTGGTGCGCATCAGAGAATCAATGCTGATCTTGCCTTTGCTGCAGTGCAAAGGCTCAAGAAACAGGGCTATTACAATAATAGCCTTGATCACGCCCGGAAAGTCATTGCAGCAACCCTTATTCCCGGGCGGTTGCAATGCATTGAACGGGGGGAAATGCGTTTCTGGCTTGATGCAGCGCACAATCAGCATGCCATCGAGGCCTTGCTTCCAAGCCTGGAGACCCTGGCCACCCCTTTTGAGGCAATCTTTGTTTTTTGTCGCGAGGATCGTTGTCTGAGCGGGTCACTAAACCTGCTTCGCCCGTATACGGGGCGGCTTATTACATCCGCCGCAATGAATGGAACATCTGACGCGAGCTATAAAAGCCTCGCAGATGCCTTGCAGGCAGAGGTGTGCGGCTTGAAACAGGGCAGTTTCCTTATTCTGGGATCCTTTATAAGCGTAGCAACGGCCGAAAAATGGATCAATCGGGAAAAGACATGAACTTCTTGCAAAATTCCGGGCAGTTAAGTGACAATCCTGTTTCGATCTTATTTAAAAATAGAAGGAGGCTGAATTATTATTTACAGAGCCACGCAAAAAAAGCTTGTGAAAGTAAACACTCTCATTTTTGATGCGGCATATGGGTAAACATCAGCTCAAAACTGAGACCACAAAAAAGCGCTGTCAGCAAGTGCTACTTGCCATCGATTGTATTGCGGCCAGGGATCAGTTGGCCTTTCTGACAACCCAGCAAGTCTCCAGAGAATCCGATATATCCGACGGTGTACTGTTTCGGCATTTCTCATCCAAGGAGGCCATGCTTGCCAACTGGGTGGAAACACGTGGTGACAAGCTTCGTTTGTTGCTGGAAGCAATGCCGGCAGGTCGTGATGGCCTGATTTATCTGTTGCAGCACTTACTGCAAGATAAGTCTTTGTTGAATTTCCTGTGTTGTCAGCCAATGGATACACCGTATCTGCGCCAACAACTGGAAATCTGTCGGTCTCAGTTTCAGCGTGTGATACAGACAAGAATAGAGCTGTTGAGTTCAACACCCATAGGGATTGCATCGGACGTTTTAAATGATCATTTGATGCGGTCAATCTACCGTGCCTGGAATCCCGAAAACCCTGACCGGAACAGGCAAAAGGAGCGATTGATGAATCAATTACCATGGGAAAAAAATGAATCCGGCAATAACATCTTCCCGTCCATGGACGTGATGCAAAGGCTAGCTTTGAACGACAGTGGCTTTGTCTTTGATCCGGTTAATGGACGAAGCTTTACCGCCAACGAAGTGGGTATGTATATAATGCATTTTCTACAACACAGCAACGATGCCGAGGCACTTCTCGTTGCTATTGTCCGTGATTTCGAAGTCAGTAAAGCCAATGCCCAGCGTGATATCACAGATTTTTCCGGCCAGTTGCGCAAATTCCTGACATGAGTACATCCGGCCAGAACAAATTAACCATTGCTATCACCGGCATGAATGCCAAGCCGGATAATCCGGGTCCCGGTCTGGCAGTTGCCCGCTGCCTGAGATTAGCGCATGGAGAGCAGATTCGTATTGTCGGACTGGGGTATGATGTGCTTGATCCAGGACTTTACCTGCATGAAATATGTGATACAGCATACCTGCTACCGTATCCCTCGGCCGGAGAGCAACAACTGATGGAGCGCATGCATTTTATTCGGGAGCAGGAATCCATTGATGTCCTCATCCCCTGCCTGGATGCAGAGCTTCTCAGCTTTAGCCGTTTGCTCCACGAGTTTGAACACCTGGGCATTCGGATGTTAATACCCGATGTCAATCAGTTACGTGATCGCAACAAGGATAGGCTGGGTGATCTGGCGAAGAGTGCCGGCATCCGTTATCCGGAAACAAAAAACATTACCAGCGCCCGTTTCTTCTATAGCTGCCACGAAGATGGCTGGAAATACCCGATGGTTGTGAAGGGGGTCTTTTATGACGCCAGCATTGTGCACAATGCCGATGAAGGTGCCGAAGCATTCAAGCGGGTTGCAGCAAGCTGGGGGTATCCTGTACTCGTTCAGCGTTACGTCAAAGGCCATGAAGTGAACCTGACTGCTGTCGGTGACGGTAAGGGCAAACTTCTGGGTTCGGTGATGATGCGAAAACAGGCTGTAACCGATAAGGGCAAGGCCTGGTCATGTGTCACCATCGAGGATGCTCAGTTGCAGGAAGATGCTCTGAAACTGGTGCAGGAACTACAATGGGCGGGCCCGCTGGAAGTGGAAATGCTTAAAGAATCGGATGGACAATATCTGCTGATTGAAATTAACCCGCGTTTTCCGGCCTGGATTTACCTGGCTGCTAAAGCTGGCAGCAATCTGCCGGCCGTTCTGGTTGAACTGATAATGGGCCGGAAGCCGAAACTTGAGGAGCCGAAAACAGGCATGATGATGATTCGCTATGCACAGGAAACTGTCATTGATCTGAGTACATTTGAATCCATGGCAATACACGGTAACTATGCCGCAAACACGAATAAAATGGACGGAGAGGCAGCATGAGTCAGAAAGAAGGTAAAAAAACATGGAGTAAACCCACCTTGACGCCGCACCGGATCGGATCGTTAAACAAGTTTGGCAGTGCCGGCAGTAGTCATTTTCAGGACAGCTTTGAAGGCGCAACCATTGCGCCTCTGCTGGAAGAGTTCGGATCACCGCTGTTTATTCTGTCGGAGAAACGCTTGCGCGATAATGTGCGTAAATTGTTACGTGCCTTTGAAACACGGTATTCCAATATTACCTACAGCTGGTCGTACAAAACCAATTATCTGGCAGCAGTTTGCAATACACTGCATCAGGAAGGGGCCTGGGCAGAGGTGGTTTCTGCCTTTGAATATGAAAAAGCCCGATCGCTGGGTGTGCCGGCTGAGAAAATATTGTTCAATGGCCCCCACAAGGAGCGGCCTATTCTTGAACGCGTAGTAGCGGAGGGTGGTCGTATTCATCTGGATAATCTGGATGAGCTGTATTTGCTTGAAGATGTGGCTGCCGGGGCTGATAAGCAGATTGATCTGACCATGCGTTTGAATTTTGATACCGGATTCACTGAACCCTGGAGCCGTTTCGGTTTTAATATCGAATCCGGTCAGGCGATGGATGCAGCCCGTATTCTGGGTGAAAGCAAGCATCTGAACCTGACTGGATTACACAGCCACCTGGGCACTTTTGTGCTTGATCCCCGCGCCTATGCGGCCCAGGTTCGTATCATGTGTTCTTTTATGGATGCGGTGGAATCAAGAACCGGTTGCAGCATTGAAAGCATCGATATCGGCGGTGGTTTTGCATCAATGAACTCCCTGCAGGGAACGTATCTACCGCCGGAGCAGGTTGTCCCCAGCATGGATCAGTATGCTGACGCCATTTGTTCCGCATTGAATGACGCCACCAGAGAACGCGACTTGCAGGGCAAGGGTCGACCACGGTTAATTCTGGAAAGTGGCCGGGCAGTGGTGGATGACACGGAGATTCTTGTCACGTCCGTGGTTGCCAACAAGCGCATGCCGGATGGCCGTCGCTCGGTGGTTCTCGATGGCGGCGTCAATGTCCTGTTCACCAGCTTCTGGTACAATCATCAGGTTATGCCAACACGGGAACTGGAAGGTGTGCCGGAAGATACCGTGTTGTACGGCCCGCTTTGTATGAATATCGATGTAATGCGCTCGTCGGTGATGATGCCCCCGCTTAGCATTGGTGATGCGCTTATTTTCAGTCCGGTTGGCGCTTACAACAACACCCAGTGGATGCAGTTTATCGAATATCGCCCGAATGTCGTAATGGTGCATACGGATCAACAGGTCTCGGTAGTACGTGCCGCTGAGGATCTGGAAGCGGTAACGGCACAGGAGAGGATTCCGGCACACCTCTGCTCAGTAGAGACCCAAAAGCAAAAATAATTTTGTCTGATAAACCACTGAAAACTTTCGAGAAAACAGCAGCCGGTCTGGTCAGGGCTTATGGATCGATTCTATTTGCTGAAAGACCGCTGGTTGGCAGCCTGTTTCTCATTGCCACGTTCTACTTTCCCAATATAGGACTTTCCGGGCTCCTGGCGGCTGCGGTCGGCATGTTCACGGCCAGGCTGCTGAAATTCAGAAACCTTGAGAGTGGCTTACATGTCTACAACAGTCTCCTGGTCGGATTGTCTCTGGGAGCCTATTACCAACTTGATTTCTATCTCGGTGTATTGATTGTGCTGGGAGCTTTGCTGGCCGTATTTGCGACTGTAGCGATGGCTGATGTATTGTGGCGTCTGGATCGCTTGCCAGCACTGAGTCTGCCATTTGTAGTGGTTGCCCTGACCGTAACTCTGGCCGCTCACAGTTACGGCACGCTCAGTCGTTACCTGCTACCGCTGGCTCCCTACGAGGAACTTGTGTCACCATCTGTTGATCAATTCCTGACCGCGCTGGGCTCCGCATTTTTTTCTCCACATCCGATTGCCGGCCTGCTGATGTTGATCGGACTGGCCATTACATCCCGTTATCTTATGCTGTTGGCCATTGCAGGTTTTCTCTGCGGCTATGCAACCTATGCGTTTCTGACCGGAAGTCCCCACCCTGACCTTGTTGCATGGAACGGTTTTAATTTTATTCTTGTTGCCATGGCTCTGGGTGGCATATTCACAGTTCCGGGCCTGCAGAGTTTTTTACTGGCCATGGTCGGCGCTGTAGTTGCCGCGCTGGTAACCTCCGCCACGGAAACATTTATGCTGGTATATGGCCTGCCGGTGATGGCGCTGCCTTTTCTGATTACCACCGCAACTATTCTGCTGGCATTAACCAAACGACCGGCTTCAAAATCTCTGCAAGTTATTCTGGAAGATCCGGCATTGCCTGAAAAAAGTTCGGAACGAGCCCGTCTGGCTCTGGCTCGGCATGGTGAATTCGGTAGTCTGCCTGTGCTGGCCCCCTTTTATGGCCAATGGGAAATTTATCAAGGTTTTGACGGGCCACACACGCACCAGCCACCCTGGCAGCACGCACTTGATTTTTATATTGTTGAAAACGCAGAGAGTTATCGCACCGATGGTGCCGGTCTTAATGACTATTATTGTTTTGGCCTGCCTGTCCTTTCTCCTGTTACAGGGGTCGTGGTGAAAACCCTGGACAGTCTTCCGGATAATTTACCCGGCCAGGTGGATATGGATAACAACTGGGGCAATCATGTGCTGATTCGTATGAATAATGGATTATTTGCCCTTTTGGCGCATTTGAAGCAGGGAAGTCTCAGCGTAGAAACAGGGATGTACGTTAACCCGGGCCAAAAACTGGCTGAATGCGGCAGTTCAGGACGTTCTCCACAGCCTCATTTGCACTTGCATGTTCAATGGGGAGAAACGTTGGGTAGCCCCACGCACCCTTTTCATCTCAGCACCGTTTTGCACCAGCCCGAAGAAAACTCCCGGGCTCAGTTCAAGCTATTTGTCCGTCCATTGGCTGGCGAGCGGGTGAAAACGCCGAAGGTTGAAGCAGCTTTACTTGAAAGCCTGAAATTAAGCGTAGGCAGGGAGTTCTGTTACCGGGTCACAGAAAATGGAGAAACAGGCGAGCGAGACATGCATATCTCGCTGAACCATTCAGGCCAGTTAAGGCTGGTAACTGATTCCGGAGCCAGTGCAGCATTTACCTGTCAGGATAATTTGCTTGCATTTTATGACCGCGAAGGGCCGGTTGATGCCTTGCTGGATACATGGTTGCTTGCCTTGGGGTTAACGCCATTTACGGAAGGTGAACTGTCCTGGAGAGATCAACCTTCAAGGCATCTGATTCCAACAACCAGGACGCAACGCCTGATAAACTGGTTGTTATTGCCGATGGGCAGCGGTATCGACAGCCATTATCTGCGTCAATGGAATGGAGAGAACTGGCAGCAACGCGGTGAACACCATCTTAAACTACCGTTTGGCTCCGGCCTGAAGGCCACAACAACGGTATGTATTGAGCCCCGACTTGGTTGCAAAAATATTACGCTGCTTAGCGGGAACACAACATTTGAAGCTTCTCTGCTGGAACTTGGCCAAAAGGCGGATGCAGGTATTCCTGCATGGAAAATCAAAACATGATACAGGCAAACGGGAGCGCTTTATGAAAAAACGATGTCTGACCTTTGGCCTTGTGATTACAGGGTTCATGTTAAATATGCAGTATGCATGTATGGCTGCTGAGGGAGACTGGTCTGTCAAAACTGATGTTCAGGGAATTTATGGCAATTACAGTGGTTCAGCAAATCGCAGCTCCATTGCCGGAGGTGGCCTGATTTTAAGTGCTGATTATCTTGAACAGGGTGGATTTTCTCTGGGAGGTAACTACACCAGGCTGAAGTTTAATACCATGAACGATATCAACCAGCAGGCACTATACGGAAGCCTGCATTACAATTTGTATTTTGATGCAATTCCCGGCCCGCTGACGTTGCGAATTGACGGGCACAGCATATACAACAACGATATTACCGGTGATACGGACCATGTCAAAGTAATCGCGCCACAGTTCTCGTTTATGAATTACGCCAAGACATTGTATGTCGATTTCGGCTATGCCTATTCAAAGTATCTGAATAATCTGGAAGTACACCAGTTCACCCCCACGTTCGGTTTCGCCTTCAATGACTCATCTGACTGGATTCAGCTCAGAGGATATTTTATCGATCCTAGCAATAGCTTGCGGGCCCAGAGCAAAAACAATACTACTGCTGTTGAGGCTAAATGGATGCACTGGTTTGACCCGGGTGCCTGGCACCGGCTGGAAAAGTTGCAGGTCAGTGGTCTTGCAGGTGAAAGAATTTATGCTGTCGATGGTGATGCCGCCGTTGTTTACAATCTTGCCGATATCCAGCGAGGTTCTCTTTCCCTCGGTTTGCAGTGGCGATTGGCAGAATCTTTTCGCTTACTGATGGTAGGCGGCAATGAAAATTACCTGAATAACAATATCGGTGACAGCTACGACAACCGGTTTCTTTATCTGAATATTTCCAAACAATGGTAAGAAGGAGAATAAATAATGTATCGATCAATGTTGATTCTGATTGCTCTACTATGTTGTGTGCATATTGCCTCGGCTGAGGAAAACAGTAGCCCATGGAGCTCATCCTATACGTTGGAAGCGAAGGGTGAATACGAAAAGGCAGCTGCCGTACTGGTGCCTTTATTGGGTAAGGGGGAAGATCATGAATTTGCCCGCTTACGGTATGGCTGGCTGAACTATCTTCAGGGTAATTTCAACGATTCTATAAAGGCATATCAGCAGGCTTTGGAGCAGAACACACGATCATTTGATGCCAGGCTCGGAATCGCTCTGCCTTTGATGGCACAGAAACGATGGAAGGAAGCCATGCGTTATCTAAAGCAGGTACTGGCTAAGTCGCCATTAAATTATACGGCCAATACCCGTTTAATGGTATGTGAAGAAGGCTTGAAACAATGGCAGACGCTGGAAAAACACGCCTCCCTGTTTTCAAGCTACTATCCATCCGATGCGACCACATTGATTTACCTGGCACGTGCTTATGCCTGGCAGGGGAAAAAAGATCTGGCTGCAGCCAGGTATGAACGTGTGCTCGTCAGATACCCCGAACATTTGGAAGCGACGCGTTACCTTCATTAGATTTCCGGGATTTGTTTTACCTTGCTGTCCGGGGCATGGCATCCGGACGTAATTAAGCCAGGAAAAGTTTTCTTGGTTGTACCTCCACGGGTTCCTATGGTGAGGCGTGCGGTTAGAAATTCAGGAACAGATTTACCCAATTATGACCAAAATTATACAAGGCTGGCGCTGTTGATACCTGGCTGAGGCTGGGAAGCGTGGTTCAATGGTATGGAAACCACCCTACTCAATCAATGCATCCCCACATGGGCAGTAGGCGTAGACACCATTGCCGGAAGATGTAAGAAGGCGTAATTCACGGGCAATGGAAGACAGGGGTTCAATGGCAGGAACGACTCCGGCGATTTTTTCTCCAAACCATGTGCTGGCGTTACTAAACAAGTCTTCAAACAAAAGTTCCTGAAGTGTTTTTTCTTTTTCCAGATACATGATTTCGTAATCATCGCTGATGTCTGCATGTTCAGCTGCCGAGACAACCGCATCATCCAGACCGCCAAGCTTGTCCACCAGGCCGATTTTCAGAGCATCTGCTCCAGACCAGACTCTTCCACGGGCGATCTGATCCATTTCTTTCTTCTCCATACCTCTGCCGGCAGCAGCCTGTTGCACGAACTGGTCATAGATATGATTTACACCCATCTGGAACGTCCGCGCAACCTCCGGGTTCAGGGGACGATCAGGACGCATTGCTCCGGCAAGTGGTGAGGTGCCAATTCCGTCCGTGTGAATACCCAGACTTTCCATGCTCCGATGCAAGTTCGGGAACAACCCGATCACACCTATGGAACCGGTAAGGGTGACTGGGCTTGCCCAGATCTCGTCCGCTGCCATTGATATCCAATATCCGCCGGAGGCAGCAAGACTCCCCATCGATGCAATGACCGGCTTACCACTCTGCCTAATTTTCTCCACTTCCTGGCGAATCACCTCCGAAGCCAAAGCACTTCCACCCGGCGAGTCAACGCGCAACACAACTGCCTTGATATCATCATTCATTCGGGCTGAACGGAGAACACCGGCCATCGTATCTCCGCCGATCGTACCCGATGGCTGTTCGCCGTCGACAATAGAACCGTTGGCAATGATGATGGCCAACTTATTTGGACTTTTTGCCGGAATGTGCATGATATCGCTATCAATCGCCCGTAAATATTCTCTGTAGCTAATCTGACGAAATGTGCCACCCTCCTTATCCACTCCAACAACTTTTATCAAACCTTCTTCCACATCCTGACGTGAGGCCAGTCTGTCCACCAGGCCAGTGTTCCGCGCCAGGCTGGCCATGTTTCCCTGATGCTTCCGTAAATATTGTGATGGCTGGCTGAGCACGGCTTGCAGATCCTCCGGCCTGATGCCGCGTGAAGTTGAAATGTCCTGCTTATAAGCCGTCCAGAGCTGGTTCAGCCAAACCGTATTGGAACTACGCGCCTGTGGCGACATATTGTTACGAATCAAAGGTTCAGCAGCGGACTTGTATTCGCCAACAGAGAAAACGTGCATATCGATACTCAACTTGTCCAGGGCATCCCTGAAGTAATTCCGGTACAGGCCAAATCCGGACAGCATCACCATACCCATGGGATGCAGATAAACCTCATCAGCCGCCGCAGCCAGATAATATTGGGACTGGGTATATGAATCCGCAGCCACAATCACCTTTTTCCCTGAAGCTCTGAAAGCCAGAATAGCACCACGTAAATCCTGAAGTTTGGATAATGAACTGGACTCCATATCCTTGAGATCCAGAAACATCAGCTTGATGCGGGCATCATCGCGAGCAATATCGATAGCGTGCAGTAAATCTTTCATTAAGGATTGGTCTGTTCTTGGTGTGCCAAAGGTCAGGTCGGGGGAGTAGCCGGTAATCTGTTCCACAAGCGCTCCACTCGGATTAAGAACCAGCGCCACGCCATCGGGAACATCGGGACGCTGCGTCAGAATTACTGTTAAAAGTCCAAGAACAATGAAGACGAACAGCAGGTTCACAATGATGCGACGCGCAACATCCAAGAAATGCCAGGTTCTGCTTAAAAGTCCTGATAACATCGATCTCTCCTGTCTGCTTTAGCCATGTGTAGCCGCGATGATCGCCAGGATTTATAGAATAAAGCTGGCAAGGGAAATACCAGCTTGTTGTGCAAGGTTTAGCAAGTAAGAGTTGAGCACCCATGATTAAAAGTATTGATGGCCTGCAGGCTGCCGTTCTTGCCCTGATTCAGGGACTGACAGAGTTTCTGCCTATCTCATCATCGGCCCATCTGGCTCTGGTACCGATGATAAGCGACTGGCCGGATCAGGGCCTGGCCTTTGATTGCATTGTTCATTTGGGTTCTCTGACAGCCGTGATTTACTACTTCCGCTCAGACTTGAGCTTCATGGTAAAAGGCTTTGCGCGTACCATCCAGGCCCGCTCCTGGGAGGTGGATACCGATGGCAAAATGGCTTGGTTTGTCTTGCTGGCCACAATTCCGGTGGGTCTTGCCGGGTTGATGTTCAAGGATGTTGTTGAAGTTGAGTTAAGGTCTGTTGCCGTTATCGCTGTTGCCTCCATAGTTTTTGGTCTGCTGCTTTGGTGGGCGGATATAAAAAGCAGTAAATGCCGGAGCGAGAACAGCTGGACATTAAGGCAGGCCATGATGATCGGGCTGGCTCAGGCCCTGGCTCTGATCCCGGGAACATCACGATCGGGAATTACCATAACTGCTGCACTGATGCTGGGTTATTCCCGCCAGGAGGCGGCACGATTTTCATTTCTTTTGTCCATACCGGTCATTTTTCTGGCTGGAGCAATGAAAACAAAGGACCTTCTTGTTCAGGATCAACTGTCCACTGGGGTTTCCGAACTGCTTATTGGCTATATTGTATCGGCAGTCAGTGCATACTTCTGTATCCACTACTTTTTACGCTTTATTGAACATATGGGCATGAAGCCCTTTGTGCTCTACAGGGTTGCCCTTGGTGTAGTCCTGCTTACAGTGGTTTAGTATGTTTATACACCCGGATTTTGATCCCGTTGCCTTACAAATCGGCCCAATTGCCATTCACTGGTACGGCCTTATGTATATCTTTGGTTTCATGTCCGTGCACTGGCTCGCCAGGTACCAGCTTAAGGAGCGTGGAGAGTGGGAACAAAGCGTCCCGGCACAACATTTCGAAGGCTTGTTTACCTGGTTGATTCTCGGCGTCGTGGCCGGCGGAAGAATCGGCTACATTCTTTTTTACAACCTGGCTTACTACCTTCAGCATCCCGTTGAAATACTCTATGTCTGGCAAGGCGGCATGTCTTTTCACGGCGGCTTGCTTGGCCCGATTTTGTTTGGCTGGTGGTATTGTCAAAAAAATAAACTCCCTTTTCTTACACTCTGCGATCGCCTCTTTGTAGCAGCGCCACTGGCTCTGGCCTTTGGCAGGCTGGGAAATTTTATCAATGGCGAATTATGGGGACGTGTAAGCGATGTCCCCTGGGCTATGGTATTCGCCCATGCCGGACCTGAACCTCGTCATCCGAGCCAACTATATGAATTGATGCTCGAGGGAGTTCTTTTATTCTGCCTGCTCTGGTTCACCCGTAAACGGCAATGGCCGGATGGAACGCGCGTTGCCCTGTTTCTCATTGCTTATGCTACGGCCAGGATATTCTGTGAGCTGTTCCGTCAGCCCGATGCACAACTCGGTTTTTTGTTTGCATCGATAACGATGGGCATGCTGCTTTCCTTTTTGATGTTCGCAGCAGGGCTGAGCTGGATCATTTATTTGCAGAAAAAGAAAGCTCCGGTAAATATGGACGTATGATAATCACGAGCTGGAATGTGAACTCCCTGAATGTCCGCTTGCCGCATGTTCTGGAATGGCTTGATCAGACCAAGCCCGACATTTTGGCATTGCAGGAAACCAAGCTTCCTGATGAAAGATTTCCCAGGGATGCTATTGAGGCGGCTGGTTATAACGTCTGTTTCAGCGGGCAGAAAACGTATAATGGTGTCGCTATACTAAGCAAAGGTCAGGCCCAGAATATCAAGACGGATCTTGTCGGGCTGAATGACCCCCAACGACGTTTTCTGGCTGCCAGTATTGATGACGTTCGTATTCTCAATGTTTATATCCCGAACGGTCAGGAGGTTGGCTCAGATAAATATGCCTACAAACATGACTGGCTGGATGCGCTCCTGATCACCCTTAAAGCTGAACTTGCCGAGTACGAAAACATCGTGCTGCTGGGTGATTTTAATATTGCTCCGGAGGATATTGACATTCATAAGCCTGAGCGTTGGCGGGGAAAGATCATGTGTTCGAATGAAGAACGGGCAAAATTTCGTCAAGTGCTGAGCCTTGGATTCAACGATTCCGTACGCATGCTGCAAACAGATGAACCCATGTATACCTGGTGGGACTACCGGCTGGCCGCATTTCCACGAGGCTGGGGCCTCAGAATTGATCACATTCTGACAAGTTATGCACTAACACCGCTTGAGTGCGGCGTGGGTGTGGACATGCGAAAGAAAGAACGTCCTTCCGATCATGCCCCGGTTTGGCTGGAGTTATGATACGGCAATAACTGTCAACGGAATGTAGAAATGCCCTCGTTTGAATGTTTCATCATTCAGGGTTCGGCCTTCATAAATGCCTATATCCAGCAATGCCTAAGATGGCATTTCTATTTCGGAAAAAGCGAACACTTTCATTTTGGGGGTTACAAAGCGTTTGTAGTCGTTGCAAGTACCTGAGGCTGACGCTAGCGTTCCGGCTCCAAAAAACGAAAAAGATAGTAAAGAGGTAGAATAGAGCATGCCTTTGGCGACAGAAAAGAAGAATGAAATCATCGAAAATTTCAAGCTTAGTGATGGCGATACCGGTTCTACGGAAGTGCAGGTGGCTTTACTAACCGCACGCATTCTCCATTTAAGTGAGCATTTTAAATCCCATCACAAGGATCACCACTCCCGGCGAGGACTGCTGAAAATGGTTGGCACCCGGCGGAATCTCTTAAGATATTTAAAGACCAAAGACTTCAATCGGTATCGTAACCTGATTGAGCGCTTGGGTCTGCGACATTAAGTCTCATCTAAGTATTGAGAAAGGGGACAGTTTTACTTTTCCAGAGTAAGAAAGTAAAACTGTCCCCTTTTTATTCATGCTCTCTGCCTGCTTTACCAAAAGGACAATAAGATATGTTTAATATTAAGACACAGTCGGTAAAAGTCGGCGGTCGCGACTTCAGCATTGAAACCGGAAGAATTGCCCGACAAGCAGATGGCGCAGTGCGTCTCCAGTATGGGGATGTCGTCCTGCTGGTTGCGGCATGTGCGGCCAAGCAGCCTCTACAGGGCGTGGATTTTATGCCATTGACCGTTCACTATCAGGAAAGAACTTATGCTGCCGGACGTTTCCTTGGCGGTTTCTTCAAACGTGAAGGTCGCCCGTCTGAAAAGGAAGTGCTGACCTCAAGGTTAATTGATCGGCCCATCAGGCCCATGTTTCCAAAGGGTTATTTCCACGACACACAGCTTATTGCCACGGTGATTTCTGCTGATGAAGAGAATAATCCGGATATTATGGCAATCAACGGGGCTTCTGCAGCCTTGTGGATTTCCGGCATTCCCGTCCAGTCCCCGATTGCAGCAGCCCGGGTTGCTTATATCGATGGTGAATTTGTGCTTAACCCGAGCTATCAGCAGATGGAAGAATCTGAGCTGGATCTTGTTGTTGCCGGCACACGGGAAGCTGTACTCATGGTTGAGTCCGAGGCCAAAGAGCTTTCTGAAGAAACCATGTTAAGTGCTGTCATGTTCGGGCATGCAGGTTTGCAGCCGGTAATTGAAGCGATTGAAGCCCTGGCTCAGGATGTCGGCAGGAAAGCAATGACTGTTGACATTGCTGGAAATGAACAGGTGCAGGACGCGATTGATCAGGCATTTGAGAATGATGTGCGCGAGATTTATGCGATTACGGATAAACAACAACGAAGTACCCGGCTGGATGCACTTCGTCTGGATGCGCAGGAGCGTTTTGCCGGTGAAGCCGGGGAGTATGAGGCCAATGATGTTTCCCATGCCCTGAAAGGTCTGGAAAAGAAAGTTGTCAGGCGGGCTATTATTGAAGGAAAACCACGGATTGACGGGCGTGCCACCACGGAGGTGCGGGACATTGACTGCCAGGTGAGTGTACTTCCACGGACACATGGGTCTGCCTTGTTTACGCGCGGGGAAACACAAGCGCTCGTAACAGCAACACTGGGAACCGATTCAGATCAGCAGATGGTTGAGAATCTTGAGGGTGTATCCAAACAGCGCTTCATGCTGCACTATAATTTCCCATCTTATTCGGTCGGCGAGGTTCGTCGCTTTGGCCCTCCGGGACGGCGTGAAATCGGTCATGGTAAACTGGCCAAGCGTGGCCTTGAAGCTGTAATTCCCGGCCCGGAAGATTTTGGATATACCATTCGGGCGGTTTCGGAGATTACCGAATCCAATGGTTCATCATCCATGGCCACGGTATGCGGCACATCGCTAGCCCTCATGGATGCCGGAGTTCCTATCAAATCCCCGGTTGCGGGTATAGCCATGGGCCTGATTCTAGAGAATGACGGCCATGCTGTGTTGTCCGATATTCTTGGCGATGAAGATCACCTTGGTGATATGGATTTCAAGGTGGCAGGAACCAGTGAAGGTATCACCACCTTTCAGCTGGACATTAAGATTTCCGGTTTGACCAGAGAAATTATGGCTGTAGCTCTTGATCAGGCCAAGGCTGGTCGGATACATATCCTTGGCGAGATGAACAAGGCAATCAGCATTTCCCGCACAGAAATGTCGGAACATGCGCCGCGCATGTTTATGCTGAAGATCAATACCGACAAGATCAGGGATCTGATCGGGCCGGGAGGAAAAGTTATACGTTCCATTGTAGAGGAAACCGGTGCCAAGATTGACATTGAGGATGATGGAACGGTAAAAATATTTGCCACTACGGAAGCCGCTGCTACTGCAGCCCGTGCCAGCATTGATGATGTCACTGCTGAAGTCGAGGTAGGACGCATTTATTCCGGCAAGGTAGTCAAGATTATGGACTTTGGTGCTTTTGTTCGCATCACAGCAAATTCAGATGGCCTGGTGCATATTTCTCAAATTGCTCAACATCGTGTTGAAAAGGTTACTGATGAGTTGGCCGAGGGTCAGGAAGTGAAGGTGAAGGTTCTGGATGTAGACAGAAATGGCCGCATAAGGCTTTCCATGAAAGCCCTGGATGAAGGCTCCGAAGATTAAGGCTTGAAAAGAAACAGGCGGGTAGCCCCGCCTGTTTTCATGCAGTTTGCTTCTTGACAATTGCACCCTTAAGGCATCGCCGATACATTGCGTGCACCATGTGGAATAGAATCAAAGAAGATATAGGCATCGTTTTTGACAGAGATCCTGCTGCTCGCTCGAAGTGGGAGGTTGTAAGCTGCTATCCTGGCCTGCATGCCGTGTGGCTGCACAGGTTGTCCCATTGGTTGTGGAATCACCGTTTTCAATGGTTGGCCCGGCTGCTTTCACATTTCGCACGTTGGCTGACAGGAATAGAGATTCATCCGGGTGCAACCATTGGCAGGCGTTTTTTCATCGATCACGGTATGGGTGTTGTCATTGGTGAGACTACCGAGATCGGTGACGATGTTACCCTCTACCACGGTGTAACCCTTGGTGGTACGACCAAAGAAAAGGCCAAGCGTCATCCTACCTTGAAGGAAGGGGTTATCGTTGGAGCTGGCGCCAAGGTTTTGGGAGCGATCAGTATTGGCGAACATTCAAGAATCGGAGCAAATTCGGTGGTTTTCAGAGATGTCCCCCCCCATTCAACCGTAGTAGGAATTCCCGGTTGTGTCGTTGGTGCAGCGGAAACGATAGTCGACGGGAAAGTCAGCCTTGATCACCATCTAATGCCGGATCCGATTGCCCGGGTTATCGAGCACGTATTGCATCTAGTTGATGATGTAAATGTTCGGGTGGATGAGTTGCATGGGGTTTCCCACCCGTCCGAAAAAGATGAGGAGGCAAGTCTGAAGAAGGATATCAGGTCAGAACACAAAATCCTGGAACATTTTTTAGGCGGCGGTGGCATCTAGGGGTCTATCGGACTTATGAGTAATCTACGGCGCGACAGGGATAACGGCCCAAACCATCCTCATTTATCGTTGCATAGTTACCACTATGCGCCTTAAAATCATGCCGTCTTTGACTTGTTCCCCCACCTGCTCACTACGATTACCCTAAGTCCGACTGACTCCTGGTCCGGAATGACACGAAGTACTTGATTAAAATAGTCGGAAATGTAGGTTTCGACGCGCTTATTCAGCACTTACTTAATAAGCATGATTTTCGTTCTATTTTACAGGTTCAGGAGGCTTTATGCGTTTGACCACCAGGGGACAATATGCTGTATCTGCAATGGTTGATCTAAGCAGACATCAGGCTGAGGGACCTGTAACTCTCGGGGTAATATCAGAGCGTCAGTACATTTCCCTGTCTTATCTGGAACAACTCTTCCGCCGCCTGCGCGAAAATGGCCTGGTTCGTTCAGTGCGAGGCCCCGGGGGCGGCTATTTGCTCAATAATCAGGCAAGTGATATTTCAGTTGCTGATGTGATTCGTGCTGTTGATGAGCCTATTCGCACGACGGTTTGCCGTGATGCCATGCCGGGTTGTCATAATGGCAAGCGTTGTGCCACACACAATTTATGGATATCCCTGCGCCAGCATATTTTTCGCTTCCTTGATGTTGTGAGTCTGGAAGATGTAACTCGGGGCAGGGTAAGTCTGGCCGATATTGAGCTTTCGCCGATTGAGGAAAATGACTCGAATGCAGAAACAGGCGGCGGGCATCATAAAATTGCAGCGGTATCTGGATCATAACGCCACCTGCCCACCGGTAAGCGAGGCAATCGCAGCATGGTGTGCGGCTGCAAAGGAAATACCCGGAAATGCATCCAGCATACATTGGGCGGGACGCGCCGCCCGTCACATCATTGATGATGCGCGAGATTGTCTGGCCGGTTTTGTTGGCAGTGATGCATCTTCTGTAGTGTTCACTTCTGGCGGCACCGAAGCTAATAACCTGGCCATTCATGGCTGGCTCTCAAGACAAGAACCCGGACGAATTCTTACCTCAGCCATCGAACACCCGTCAGTTTTGAAACCTTTGCAGCGATTTGCCGATGCGGGCTGGGAGCTTGTTGTTGTGCCACCGGATGAAAATGGAGTGATCGAGGCGGGGAAATTGGTTGAAAAGCTGACAGAAAATACGCGTCTGGTTTGTTTGATGGCTGTGAACAATGAGACCGGTGCTATTCAGCCGGTTGCTGAAGTTGGTGATATCTGCCGGGAAAGAGGAATACCGTTGCTGGTCGATGCAGTGCAGGCATTGGGAAAAACGCTTGTAGATCTGGAGGCATGGGGAGCAGATTTTGTTTCCTTTTCGGCCCATAAGATTGGCGGGCCGAAGGGAGTGGGGGCACTGATTGTGCACAAAAGCCGTCAGTTGCAGGAGATAGCACCTGGCGGAGGTCAGGAAAGGGGCAGACGATCCGGGACGGAAAATGTACCTGGCATTGCCGGTTTTGCCGCAGCTCTGGGTGTGAACGATTTTTCTGCACTTGAACCTTTGCGCGACAGTTTTGAGAATTGTCTGAAAGAACGTTTGCCGGATGTTGATATTTACGCTGAGAAAACTGAGCGTGTCGGCAATACCAGCATGTTCAGTCTGCCCGGTTTCGATGGGGAAACCCTGTTAATGCAGCTGGACCTGGCCGGATTTGCCATTGCTTCTGGTTCTGCCTGTTCTTCCGGCAAAAGGGATCCCTCGCATGTCCTGCTGGCCATGGGCCATTCCAGGGAAACTGCAGGAAATAGTGTGCGAATAAGTTTTGGGCCGGGCAACAGCCTGGAGGATGGTTATGCTCTCATTGATGAGCTTTGTGCTATTCGCCAGCGTTTGTTAAGCATGACCGGGGCTATCTGAATATTGTCAAACTGGTGGAACTGAGATGAATGAAACAACACATTTTCCTGAACCTGACATGGAGCTGAGCTCTGCTGCAATGAATCGATTGTCAGAGACGGCAAAAAAGCAGGGATATGCTGGTGTCAGGATCTCGGTGCGTGCCGCCGGTTGCTCCGGTCTGAAGTACGTGATGGATTATGCTGACGAGCCCGAAGATGACGACTACGTTAAAAGGTTTGAAGGTTTTTCCATCTATATCGATCCGGCTTCATACAAACAGGCCCTGATCGGTCTGAGACTTGATTATCAGGAGGATGCACTTTCCTCCGGTTTTGTGTTTGCCAATCCGAATAAAAAGGGTGAGTGCGGCTGTGGGGCCTCTTTTACTGTCTGAAGACAAGGGGTTTTGATATGGCCATGACACAGACAAGAACCGCTTGCCTGGAGTTATGGTAGCCGAATGATGAAAAAAGGCTGCTTCAACAAGCTGCTTGCTCTGATGGTAAATTTCCTTGCCTGACTTCATATTTCACTTCCTACACGCTGATTTGTCAGGGCAAGTTGAGGCGGCATCACAACTTTTACAAGGAACTTATGAAGAGTCCATTTGGCGCATAAAGTGTTTAATTCTCTGCAAATAAACCCGTCTGGGCATCTTTCTCCTGTTGGCAGCGAAGAAACTGGCGAGCCCATGTTTTGTTCAGGCTGCGACGCTCCTCCAGTGAGGTTCTCTCCAGGACGTGTAAGGCCTCAATGAGCGTAGTTAACTTCCTCGGCAGATGGAGAATTAATAAATCGATGATGGCAGCATCCACTTGCCATTGCCGGGATGTTGCAACAGAACGAAGTACTGCACGTAAATCTTCATCCGAGTGCGGCGCGGGCATGGCGAGGCGATCCATTGCCTTAAGACGGCTGCTCAATTCCGGTGGTGCCAGCTCCTCTTCAGGACACCTCCAGGAAACAAGAAAAGGGCGTTGCATTGTGCGAGCCCGTTCAATCAGGTGAAACAAGGCGGTGCCAGTAGCATAAGGCAAGGCCCCGGCAGGAACATCAACCAGCCAAAACGCATACGGATCCAGAAAATCCAGCCATTTCTGAACTTCACTGATGGAGGACGAAGCATGCAGTTGATCAAGACGGAGCAGCCCCAGGAAGGGGTGTTCCTGTTGCAATGCCTTCAGGAAGTGGGTTTTGCCGGATGGTTCCCCGGAGCTTAACCAGAGTCTGCCGCCGTGAACCAGCCAAAGGGCAATACGATTGTGCACAGGCTCAATGCCGGCATGCCGAATCCATTCACCGTAAGAGTGGGCAGGAGAAATTTCAAAATTAAGCAGACGCTGACGCATTAAGGTTCTGTCCGCATCGCCTTCAATGTCCAGACTATCATATAGTGCAAGCCTGAAATACAGGTCAGCCCAAATGTCAGCCAGGCTGTTATATCTACCAGCATGGATAAAATCGGGGTAGCCATATTAAGAAGCACAACAGCAGTATAAACAAGCTGCATTACTGTAGTGGCCTTGGAAAACCAGCTTGGCTCCATTTTCAGCTTGTGCGTTACCAGTTCATAGGCAATAGCACCAACGATTATAATGACATCACGGAAAATAACAGCCAGGAACAAAAACAGGGGCACATGCCCGATGCTGAACAGAACAACAATGCAGCTAACCAGCAACAGTTTATCGGCTATAGGATCAAGCAGCGCGCCAATATCTGTTTCCTGGTGAAAGCGTTTGGCCCATAACCCGTCCAGCATGTCGGTCAGGCCAGCGAAAATAAATACAGCCAGGGCTAATAAAGCCTGCTGTTCCAGAATCATAAACACCAGAAAGGGAGTAATCAGAATCCGGCTTAAGGTGAGCATATTGGGGAAATTAATAATGTTTTGCTTCAACGTACCAGCCAACCTTCAGGGGTCAAACTCAATGCCATGCCACGACGGCGAAACCATGGCGCCAGCCAGGTGTCATCCTGACTACGCAGGATCAAGCGGTAGGATTGACGCTGTGGGGTGTAAGACTCTGGAATCAGGACCTTGACCCGACGTTCAGACTCCAGCCCCGACTCGATTACTACCTGTTCGCTCAACGACATGGGGCGGTTAATAATCAGGGTCCCCTCGATATTACTGATATTCTTCTGTTGGGTTTCAGTCTGCCTGATCCGGGTATTAACAGCATAGGCATCCCGGGCTTTCAGCATCACTTCCTCAAGTAACTGGCTGAGCGCATTTGCCGGATCACCGGGAGGCAGCAATTGCACCTCGGTATATTCCTGTAAACGGGTATTGCCCCGAACTGACATCTCAACCTGATTGCTCTGATTCAACCAGCGCCATGTAATGACCAGCGCCGGAGCAGTTTCTGCCAGCCCGATGCCCCACTGCTCAGCTATTTCGAGTGCTCGTTGATGGAGCAGTTGTTGTGATTGCTTCATTGGAGAGCCAAAGCTGTTTTCAACGACTATCTTCAGATTGAAATAGGGGGAGGAGGGAATATAAGGTAATCGGGACTGCTTCAACAAATAAAAAACTGCTGAGGCATTAAACACCACCAGCGATAGTTCGCGGCCGGGAACAATGCGACTTACAAGCTTTGATGAAGCAGCCAGCCTGTCCGCCTGAGCACGATGATTTCTGGGTATCAGACGATCCCATAATGTCGGCAGGGAAGAACGAACCATGTCTTCAATGGGTGGCCGACGAAGAACCTGCCCTTCCTGAGTAAGAGAAACCTGTAGTCGGCTATCGGCATTTCCCTGCGCAGCTGAAGGCAATAGCCCGAGTAGAACTACCAGAAACACAGGCAGAGGACTTCTCAGATGCATATTATTTTATGACTCGCAGGTGTTTTTTGCTCTTTTGAGTCTTGCTTGTCTCCGCCTCCGGTACGTTGGCATCCTTGGCCTGAACTGCCGTCCGGTCAGGGTCGTTTCCTTGCAGATCCCGAACTGCGTTGAGAACCTCACGAACTGATTCGGGCATATCTTCTTCCCACATGATACCGTTATCAATTTCCTGGTTTGATAAGTAGGCAGCCCATATCGCTTCCAGGGGTATATGGCAGGCAAATGACTGGCCGGAAAAGGAAAAAGTAGACTCAAGGTAGCCATCACGAAAATAAATCGGCTGGGGCATGCGCACATTTAGTATAAGCTTTAAGGCGGGATCTTCCCGTAAATGATCAGGAAGCACCACTCCATCCCTGGTGGCATCAACCACAATAAATATGCGCCCGTGTCGCTCAAAATATTTTTTAAGCTTTCTGGTCTTGGCTGCATTGGCAATATTGCTTTCCACGCTTTCTCCTGATTGAATCAATCTCCTGTTCTCTCATCGGCACAGAAAAAAGAGGAGTGGTTCTGTAAGCCGGGTTTTGTCCTCCGCTAAAGGAGGGATGGTCATTCATCTAGGCTGTCGGTTGCCCGACAGCTCATGCAGCCTACCCGGAAACTTGCGCGGGCAACGCTCAGCGTTTCCTTATTTGGCCTTGCAGCAGGTGGGGTTTACCATGCCTCCAACCGTTACCGTTCGGAGCGGGGCGCTCTTACCGCACCTTTTCACCCTTACCGGGAAAAGCCCGGCGGTATATTTTCTGTGGCACTTTCCTTGGGTTCACACCCACCGGACATTATCCGGCACCTTGCCCTGTGCAGCCCGGACTTTCCTCGACGGGTAAGAAACGTGTCGCGACCATCCGAACCACTCCTCGCCTCGTATGATACTAACACAATCACGGACAAGCCACTTGCAAAGCTCATACGTTTCGTAAGTGACTCTCAAGTATAGGGATCAACTTCATTGGTTTGATGCGCGCGCCGGATAGATTCTTTTGAACGGCAACTTCATCGCAATCGGTAAATCTGGCGCAATGCACGCAGACTGTCCAAATCTTATGGGGCAGGCTTTCCTTGGCAACGATCGAAAATCCCAGGCGCTTAAAAAAATCCGGGGCATAGGTAAGCGCGAAAACACAGGCCACACCCAGTCCAGATGCCCATTTCTCACAGGCTTCAACAAGCATACGTCCCAGACCAGTCCCGTGATGTTGCTGATTCACCACCAACGACCTGATTTCAGCCAGATTCGAGCCATAAATGTGCACTGCTGCTGCACCTAGCAATTTGTCATCGCAAATGGCTACTATAAACTCCTGCAGATGCTGATAAATATCATCTCTGGATCGCGGCAGAATAATCTCCTGATCGGCAAAAGGCTGGAGGAGGTCGAAAATTGCTTCGACATCGCCAATTTCGGCAGCACGGACGTGAATCATGCAGATTCTCCCCGTCGCAGCATTTGAGCGGCATGCTCCCTGCTCCTGGTGCTGGAACCACCTAACATACGAGCCAACTCCTCCAGCCTGTCAGGTGGCTTAAGTGAATCGAAAACAATTAAGGTCCGACCATCCTTTTCCTGTTTACGAATATAAATTTGATGATTCGCGCA
Organism: Mariprofundaceae bacterium; assembly: GCA_046753585.1. GTDB lineage: Bacteria > Pseudomonadota > Zetaproteobacteria > Mariprofundales > Mariprofundaceae > CAYLYU01. Next base: position 20,349 of record JBHHTX010000001.1, on the reverse strand, counting down.
TGCTGCTACCTGTGGCAGATGAGAGACCACCAGCACCTGCCTGTCTCCGCCCATAGAGGCAAGCAATTCACCAACACTCCATGCTGTTTCTCCACCGATACCGACATCCACCTCATCAAACACTGCCATTTCCGGAGCTGTTTTCAGTGCCCCGCTACCTTTCAGGGCTAAAACAAGGCGGGACAACTCTCCACCGGATGCAATAGAAGCCAGAAGCCGGAAGGGTTCACCGGGATTGGATGAGGCCATAAACTGAACCTCATCCCAACCCTCAGCAGACCATCGGGAATCATTCATATCCATTGACTCAACATTTATCCTGACCTGCATACCATCAAGGGCCAGCCGGTCCATAAAAGGCCTCAATGCCAGGCAAAGCTCATCGGCTGCCTGATTTCTTGTCTTGCTGAGCTTTCCGGCTGCCTGTTGATATGATTGAGCTGCCGCTTGCAACTGTTTCTCCTGCTTCTCCAAATCCCAGCTGGCGGTTTCCAGACCGGATATTCTTACCTCCATATCATCAAGCAGGCGAATAAGGCCCGGTTCATCTGTATGATGGCGACGCATGGCATCCTGAAGATGCATAAGGCTGTCCTCTGCCCGGGCCAAAGTTTGAGAGTCAAACGTTTCCTCCAGAATGGGTCGTAAGTTGGGCTCCAGTTCGCCGAGCAGAGCATCCATTTGGCCCAATATATCAAGACATTCTCTAAATTCCGGCCTGAACTCCGCTACCGGACCCAGTGCCTGCGCACACTTTGCCAGTAAATTACGTACAGTGGGGTCACCATCCTCCAGGGCGGACAGGCAAGTGGTCAGGGCTTCCTGGATCTGGGTGAAATGGCGACCGTTTTTGACCTGACGGCGTAGCTTGTCACCGATACCATCTTCCAACTCCAGTGCCTGTAACCTTCGCAATTCATCTCTGAGCCAGGATTCTTGTTTTTGACTTTCGTCACACTGTGCCTTCAGGTCGGCAAGTGCCTGCTTCTCCCGTCGCCAACGCCGAAATGTATCCCGACATGCTTCAAGCACGGCTGGACAAAGGCGCTCATCCAGTAAATGGCGTTGATACTCTGGCCGCAACATGGCCTGATGTTCATGCTGGCCATGCTGATCGAGAATTCTTGAGCCCAGGAGTTGCAGGGTTTTTATAGGAACAGGTTTGTTATTGATATAGGCGCGGGAGCGCCCGTCAACGCTGATGAGGCGCCTGAGAATCAGCTGCTCATCCGGTTCCAGGCCCTCAGCTTCCAGCCAGATCCACAGCGATTTGCTGATACCTTCCAGCACTGCCGATATTTCCGCCCGCTCGGCGCCATGGCGTACCCATTCGCGCTCGGCCCGTACACCAAAAACAGCTCCCAGAGCATCAACCAAAATCGACTTTCCGGCTCCGGTCTCACCACTGAACACGGTCATGCCGGGATGAAATTCCAGCCTTACCTCATCGATCAGCGCAAATTGGCAAACATGCAGTTCAGTCAGCATGTTCTTTTTTGTCTCGGCCTCCCCAATGAAGTTTCGAGCGCAGAACCCCGTAATAATTACGACCGGGCAAATAAACAATAGAGACATAACCTGCCTTTTCCACCCTTACCCGGTCTCCTTGCTCCAGCACGGAATGTTCCTGGCCATCCAGATTCAGGGCTACCGGGGCCGGACTTTCTATCACCTTAAGCTCGATAACATCTTCAGCCGGAACCACGATAGGACGGTTGGAAAGAATATGCGGGCAAATAGGTACAACACTGATAGCAGGCAATCTGGGGTGAACAATTGGCCCTCCAGCGGAAAGGGCATAGGCAGTGGAGCCAGCTGGTGTAGCTAGTATAAGCCCGTCTCCGCGCAGACAAAATACAAACTGATTCTGAACGCGCGTTTCGAATTCGATCATGCGAGGGTGCTCGTTACGTTGCAGAATAACATCATTGATAGCGTAGCCAGTAGTAAAACGTTGCTCACTTCGCCAGACTTCAACCAGTAAACCGAACCTGCGTTCTACTTTGCCTTCGCCCCTTATAACTTTCTCAACCGCATCAAACATACTGCCTATAGGTGTCTCGGTAAGAAATCCGAGCCGGCCAAGGTTAATGCCCATAATTGGCGTGGACGAGCCGATAAAGCGGCGGGCCACATGCAGCAAGGTACCATCACCACCCAAAACGATCATCAGTTCAACAGATTGTGACATCTGTTCCAGTGCTAAACGTTGCAACCCCGGCATATCCATCAGGCAAGGTTCGGCCATCCAGACTTCCTGATCATGTTTAAGTAGCCAGCCATAGAGATCCATAGCCAGTTTTCTGGCCCTGGGTTCTCCGGGCTTGATGGCAATTCCAACCTTCATGATTCTCCTCCTTTCCAGGTGGATGGCTGCAAATGACACTGAAAACACTGGTCGGCTTTGGTATGCCCGGGCGGTTGCGGCCGTTGGCCTCCGGAACCATGGCATGATATACACGCAGCCCGGGACGCAACCGCCCGGTGAATATCGTTATCAGGTGTTGCCGCCGTTCGCCTTTCCTGTGTGCCAAGGCTCAGGATCACAATAATAATGACAACAAATAGCACGACAATCACATCTCGCTTGCCAAACTTCCTGCGACCCTTTGCTTTTATTTCCGACATACATTAACCCCAAGCGTTTCCTAAACCCTAGTGGTAGGTTAAAACACACTTGGATGCAAGTGTAAAAATAACGTCTGTCAGATATAGCATGGGTAAAGGCCATAAAAACTCAAGGTACTTGATAATCCCGAATCCGGGTATAGTTTGCGCCGACAAAAAAATCCATCAGGAGTTTATCATGATGAAAATATTTCAGGATCATCGCTGGACCATTGGTGCCGGCTTTATTCTTACCCTTGTTCTGATCGCAATCGGCATCAAGACAACGATTGCTTCCGGCGGCAGCTATGAGGGCCTGGATCCGAATGGTCTTGCCCGCTGGGGACACTTCCTGGCCGGTATCACCTGGATAGGTCTCCTTTACTACTTTAATTTTGTACAGGTTCCATCAATGGGTGGCTTGTCTGTTGATACCAAGGCTGACTTGTTCAAAGAGTGCAGCATTGTTCGCCGTGCCTTGTGGTGGTTCCGCTGGGGAGCTATGTTCACTCTTATCTTTGGCCTAATACTGTATATGAATATGGGCTCTGCAGCCGGCTGGGATATCCGTATTGGTGCCGCCTTCGGCATTATCATGTGGTTCAATGTCTGGTTCATCATCTGGCCCGCCCAGAAAAAAATTATCGGCATCGAAGAAGCTACTGCTGACGAAAAGGCTGCAGCTGGTAAGAAAGCGTTGATGGCATCCCGTCTCAATACGTTGTTGTCGATTCCAATGCTGTTCTTTATGGCATCAAGCGGGCACTTTCCGGTTTTTAATTAACCAGGATGTGCAAGCGACTACACAGAGGGCGGCCCACGGGCTGCTCTTTTTGTTTCTAAATACGTGCCAATCAGCATTGTTGTAACTCTATCGTCACGTCGATACCGTTTCCCGTATGAAAAATCGACCCATAGCCGTGCTGCTGGATCGGGATGGTGTAATCAACGTTGATTCTCCTGACTATATACTGAGTCCTGATGCATGGTGGCCAGTTCCTGGCAGCCTTGAGGCCATAGCCAGACTTGGTGCTGCTGCCATTCCTGTAGCCATTGTCAGCAATCAATCCGCCCTGGGTAGAGGCATGATTGATCAGGATATGTTCGGCACTATTCATACCAGGATGATGACTGCTATTGCCGAAGCCGGAGGGCACATTGCTCATGCCGCCTACTGTCCACATGCTCCGGATCATGGTTGCTATTGCCGAAAACCTGAACCGGGGCTCGTGTTTGAAGCCTTGAAAAAATTAGGTCTGGAAGATCAGGCATCCTCTGTCTTGCTGATCGGAGATTCTATCAGAGATGTTCAGGCCGCTGTTTCTGCCGGAGTCAAGCCGGCTTTGGTCAGAACTGGCTACGGTGATGCGAACACTATTTACAGGCAGGCCACCAAGATTGAGCCGGGCATTCCGATCTATCCGGATTTGCGTACAGCTACCGACATCATACTGGAGCGGCCATGCTGATTCTGCGCTCTATCCTCTTTAACTGCTGCTTCTTTTTTCTTACGCCGTTTTTCTCTATATTGATTATAGTGTTACGACCATTTGGCTTTAATATAGCCTGGTTCTGGGCTGTGGCCTGGTCACGCACAACTTTGTTTCTGGCCCGTATCATCTGCGGCATCCGTGTTGAGATTCAAGGACGTGAACATGTACCGGAACAACCCTGCGTTGTTATGGCAAAACACCAGTCTGCCTGGGAAACGATCGCTATGCCCTCACTGGTGTCTCCATTTGTATGGGTACTTAAACGTGAACTGTTTTATATTCCGATCTTCGGCTGGGCATTGTGGGTGCTTGATGCCATTGCCATTAGACGCAGTAATCCGCGTGAAGCACTGAAACAGATCATGAATCAGGGCCAGGAATTTCTAGAAAGAAAGCGTTGGGTTGTGATTTTTCCTGAGGGTCACCGGCAAGCGCAGGGAGTCACTGGCAACTATCAAGCCAGCGGCATTATGCTGGCCAAGCGTGAAGGAGTTGGTATTCTGATGATGGCGCACAATGCTGGCCATATCTGGCCGCGCCGCGGTTTTATCAAGAAGCCGGGCCTCATCAGAGTTCGCTTCCTGCCCTTTATTTCAGAGGAGGAAGTGACAAACAGTTCTCGAAATGCCATATTGGAGAAAGTCAAAGAGCAAATTGAATCCTCGACCAGAGAAATCGGCGGCTGAACTTATTGGACCACCTCAAAAAAACACACCTGTATGAGGCTGATCACTGGCCCGTATGAAGGGAAAGCAATGCGTTTTGATAATTTGAATTTACCCGGCGAGCTTACTCAAGCCATTGATGGTCTGGGCTTTACCGAGTTAACAGCTGTTCAGGAAGCCGTCCTGCCGGTTTCGCTTGCAGGAAAAGATGTAGCGGGTCAGGGGCGGACGGGTACGGGTAAGACCGCAGCCTTTCTCATCACCATCATCACACATCTGTTGAATCAGAAGCCAAAAACTAATCGCAAGACCCGTCATCTCCGGGCCCTGATTATTGCACCGACACGTGAGCTGGTTGTACAGATTTCCAGGGATGCTGAAATTCTCGCAAGGCACACTAAGCTGAAGCTGCATACAGTCTATGGCGGCGTGGATTATGACAAACAAAGGAAGGGCTTTGAGCAGGGCGTTGACATCCTTATTGGTTCGCCCGGACGGCTCATCGACTATTTTAAACAGCGCTGTTACAGCCTTCGCCAGTGTGAAATGTTGGTGGTGGATGAGGCCGACCGTATGTTTGACCTTGGTTTTATCAAGGATTTGCGTTTTCTGATGCGTCGCCTGCCAAAATACAATGAGCGCCAGGCCATGCTATTTTCTGCAACCTTATCCCACCGTGTGCTGGAACTGGCCTATGAGCACATGAATGACCCCGTAAAGCTACGCGCCGAGGAAGGCTGCATTACGGCTGAGGGTGTAGTTGAATCACTTTATCACGTTGCCATGGATGAAAAGTTTCCGCTGCTGATCAGTCTGCTCAGACAAAGCAAGGTCGAGCGCGGCATGATTTTTATCAATGAGAAACGAACAGGTGAACGGGTAGCCGGAAATCTTGCCCGCTATGGCTTTGCAGTTGGCATTCTCTCCGGCGATGTGCGGCAGAAAAAACGCCTGCGTATCCTGAAGGACTTTACCTCAGGCAAGCTACATCTGCTGGTTGCTACGGATGTTGCCAGTCGTGGTCTTCATATCAACGATGTAAGTCATGTTTTTAATTATGATCTGCCTCAGGATGCACAAGACTATGTGCATCGCATCGGACGCACGGCTCGTGCCGGCAGCTCGGGTGTTGCTATTTCCTTTGCCTGTGAACGTTTCTGCTTTGGCCTGCCGGACATCGAGGCTTTCATCGGCCACGCCATTCCAATACCGGACTGGGATCACTGCATATTGGATATCGGCACGCCGACGCATCCCGGATCTACTGCGGAGGGCTTACGCAAGGAAGATCGCGAGCAGTCCAGGCCGGGCAAGAAAAAGAAGCCTTCCGGCAGGGCACCATCAAGAAACAGGCCGGGAAGAAAACGATGAGCGAAAAAACCGTTTTGCTGTTCTTGCCTTGATGGAAGGGACGGGTAGCTTTCCATATCCTATTAGATTAATTCACCCGGAGTAATTACATGCCAATGGAACGAGCCCTGATCAGCGTTTCCGATAAAACTGGGGTGGTGGATTTTGCCCGCCAGCTTGTAAAGATGGATATTGAAATTCTGTCTACCGGCGGCACCGCGAGTTTGCTGCGAGAATCAGCCGTACCGGTTCGCGATGTTTCCGACTACACCGGCTTTCCGGAAATGATGGATGGCCGAATCAAAACACTGCATCCCAAAGTTCATGGCGGCATTCTTGCTCGACGCGATGTAGATGCTGAAGTTATGCGCGAACACAATATCGGCTGCATCGACCTTGTTGTCGTCAATTTGTATCCCTTTCGTGAAACCGTGGCAAAGATGGACTGCACACTGGAAGATGCCATCGAAAATATTGATATCGGTGGCCCCTGCATGATTCGGTCAGCTGCCAAAAACCATAAATATGTCACTGTTGTTGTTGATCCGCTCGATTATGCCGATGTGCTGCAATCCTTAGAAGCGGACTCCATGGATGAGGTCAAACGCAGGGCTCTGGCTATCAAGGCATTTTCGCATACAGCCAGCTATGACGGAGCCATTAGCAACCACTTCTCCTCACTCAATACAGATGGGAGCAAACGCAAGTTTCCGGATATTTTTACACGCCAGTTTATCAAAACGGCAGATGAACTCCGCTACGGTGAAAACCCGCATCAGGCTGGTGCCTTTTATGCTGATCCCGAAGATGAAGGTTTATCGCTGGCTGATTGTGAGGTTTTGCAGGGAAAAGCACTTTCCTACAACAATATCGCTGATGCCGATGCAGCCTTTGCCTGTGTACGTGATTTTTCGGAAAACGCAGCTGTTATCGTTAAACATGCCAACCCTTGCGGGGTAGCGCTGGCACCAAGCCAGTCGCTGGCCTATGAACGAGCCCGGGCAGCAGACTCCACCTCTGCCTTTGGCGGTATTGCAGCTTTCAATCATACGCTGGATGAAGAGACCGCCACCCTGATTTCTGAAACCTTCATGGAGGTTGTCATTGCCCCCGGCTTTTCCGATGCGGCACGCGAAAAACTGGCCACCAGGAAAAACCTCCGCCTGTTATTGGCTCCCGGAGCGGAATCGGTTTCCGGAGGCTGGGACTTCAAGAGGGTGAATGGTGGACTGCTTGTACAGGAACGCGATGCACATCGGCTTGATCGTTCAAAATGCCGGCTTGTGTCAAAACGCCAGCCTGATGAAGATGAATGGAATGATTTATTGTTCGCCTGGACAGTAGCCAAGCATGTAAAATCCAATGCAATTGTGTTTGTTAAAAAGAAGGTCACACTCGGTATTGGTGCCGGGCAAATGAACAGGGTTAACTCAACACGGATTGCAGCACGCCACGGTGGCGAAGCCATCAGGGGTTCATGCATCGCCTCCGATGCATTCTTCCCCTTCCGTGATGGTGTCGATGCCCTGGCAGTAGCAGGAGCAACAGCAGTGATTCAGCCGGGAGGATCCGTTCGCGATGAGGAAGTCATCGCAGCAGCAGATGAGCATGGTCTGGCCATGGTGTTTACAGGCATTCGCCATTTCCGACATTGAGTGGAGAGATGCGGATGAACGCTGATTAACAAAAGCCTGTATCAAATGGAGATTTATAAATGAAAGTGTTGGTGGTTGGTGGCGGGGGACGTGAGCATGCGCTGTGTTGGAAGCTGAAACGCAGCCCCAGTGTATCAGAGATAATCTGCGCGCCGGGGAATGCCGGCATCATCAATGATGCACGTTGTGTAAATATCGATGCGGATGATGTTGCGGGTCAACTTGATCTGGCGAGCAAGGCAAAACCGGATCTGGTGGTGATAGGACCTGAGGTACCCCTTGTGCTGGGACTCGCCGATCAATTGCGTGAAAAAGGGTTTTCAGTTTTTGGTCCGGGGAAAGATGCTGCACAACTCGAGGGCAGCAAGGCGTTCTCGAAACAGTTGATGGCTGAGGCCGGAGTGCCGACAGCAAGGTTTGAAACCCATTCAGATATCAAGCTTGCCGAAGAAACGATTCGGAAATGGGGTGCACCAATCGTGATCAAGGCATCTGGTCTGGCTGCAGGCAAGGGTGTGATTGTTGCCGAAGATGTAGCAACAGCTATCACGGCAGCAAGAGATATGCTTTCGGGAACAAGCTTCGGCAATGCAGGCAGGGAAGTTGTGATTGAGGAGTTTCTCTCCGGCGAAGAGGCCAGCCTTTTTTTTCTTATCTCCGGTGATGATATACTGTGGCTGGACTCCAGCCAGGATCACAAGCGTCAACTGGATGGTGACCTGGGGCCAAATACCGGCGGCATGGGCGCCTATTCTCCTGCACCATGTGTAACGCCTGAAATTACTGCATTTGCCATACAACATGTGGCCAGACCCACTGTTGATGCCTTGAAATCCCGAGGAATGGAATATATCGGCATCCTCTATTGCGGTCTTATGTTGACTGCTGCGGGGCCAAGGTTACTGGAATATAACGTCAGATTTGGTGACCCGGAATGCCAGCCTTTGATGAGCCGGTTGAAATCTGATCTTGGCGAGGTTCTGCTGGCCGCAGCAGATGGTCACCTTGCCGGCACAAAGCTTGCCTGGGATGAACGGGCAGCCTTAACGGTTGTCGTGGCTTCAAGCGGCTATCCGGGATCTTATGAAAAAGGCCAGGTAATTAACGGTCTGGATGAAATCGAATCGGCTGGAGCCACGGTTTTTCATGCCGGCACGGCGAAAAAAAACGGTAGGATTGTAAATAGCGGTGGCCGCGTACTCGGCATCAATGCCCTGGGCGATACAGTGTCCGAGGCTCAACAAAGTGCTTATCGGGCCATGCAATGTCTCGACTGGCCCAGTGGTTTTTACCGTCGGGACATTGGCTTTCGCGCCGTAGACAGAAAGGAGGCATAAATGGAAGCATTAAAGGTGTTAATATTAATGGGTAGCAAAAGCGATTTGCCAGTGATGGAAAAAGCGATTGCGGTACTTGATGAATATGCCGTGGCGCACAAGGTATTGATCCGTTCGGCCCATCGAACCCCTGAAGCTACTATTCAAACGGTCAAAGATGCCGAAGCAAGCGGTTGTCAGGTCTTTATCTGTGCCGCCGGCATGGCCGCCCATCTTGCCGGTGCCGTGGCAGCACATACTACCAGACCCGTAATAGGTGTTCCCATAGCTGCCGGCCCCCTGAATGGCCAGGACGCCTTGCTGTCCACGGTTATGATGCCGCCTGGCATTCCGGTAGCAACGGTGGGTATCAACGGTGCTAAAAATGCAGCTTTGCTAAGCCTTCAGATACTTGCCCTGGGTGACCAAGGCTTGCAAAAATCCATGATTCATGACCGTCATCAGCAAGCCATTCCAAAGGATTGACGCAAGTCTCAAGCTGCGCTGTCAACGCCTGGCTCCATTACTGCACAATGGCAAGCTCGTTGCCTGTGGCACATCCACACTTCCAGGCCTTGCAGCTCACCCCGGGAAGCCCGAGGCCGTGTGCTTATTGCAACGGTTCAAACAAAGGAAAGGGCCATTTCTCCTTCTGGCAGCGTCGAAAAGGGAGGCAGCAACTTGGGTTCGTCGATGGACACCGGCTCTGCGAAAGGCCATGCAGCATTGCTGGCCCGGAAGTACAACCATCATCTTTCCTGGCAAGCCCGGGCTGCCGGGAAGCTGTTATCGGAAAGGCTACCTGGCTATTCGCGTGGATGGAAATCAGGCATGCAGGCATCTTGCCTTCAAATCCGGAGGTTTATTGATTTCAAGCAGCCTTAACCGCAAGGGAAAGCCGGTACAGCTACCGTATATATCTTCAACAATGCGCTGGCACCGTTTTTTACGATCCGGAGTGCAGGGCATTCAATCGACAGGACAGCCATCGTCATTATTGATGGTAAAAGGCTCACAAATTCATCAATTAAGGCGGGTTTGATTTTAACCGGGTTCAAGTTGTGACTTTTTTGCGTTCGATATCTAAACTAGGATGCCTGCCATGAGTTCTATTTCAGAAGAGTTTAAGCCTTATATCGACAGACTGGGATCCATGTCCCTGGCAATCGTGCTGCTTGTCATTTTATCCCTCGCATCGGTTATCGGCACTGTCCTCATCCAGAATCAGGAGCAGGCCGACTACTTCAGCCAGTTTGGGCCACTCTGGTATGGAGTCTTTCGACTTCTCGGCCTGTTTGATATGTACCATTCGTGGTGGTTTATATGCCTGCTCGGCTTTCTGATGGTTTCCCTGATCGTATGTTTATGGCGCAACACGCCGCGCATGCTCAAGGAAATGCGCCGTAACCGGGTGATCATTGCCGACAAGTCCCTGCAGCGTTTCCATCACCTGAAACAGTGGAATATCAATGCATCCGGAATCGAGCCCATTCAAGGAAAAATAGAATCCCTTCTGAAAAATTGGCGCTTGCGTTCGGAAAAGTGTGATGATCGTGTTTATCTGCGGGCGGATAAGGGCCGCTATAACAAGTCAGGTTATATTTTGGTGCATGCAGCTATCCTGATTATCCTCACTGGCGGACTGCTCAGTGTACAATTCGGTTTTCGAGGCAATATGGCGGTTCCTGAAGGCGGAACCATGCAGCAAATCAATTTCCTCAAAGGTACAAAACTCGCATCCCTCAACATGCCGTTTTCTATCCGCTGCAATGATTTCAATATCGACTTTTATCCTTCCGGCCAACCCAAGGAGTTCAAGAGCAACCTGACCATTCTTGAAGATGGAAAAGAGATTCTGACTTCAGATATCATTGTCAACGAACCTTTATATTATAAAGGCGTTAGTGTCTATCAGGCTTCCTTTGGCGATGGCGGCTCAAAGCTTAAGCTCAAACTTTTTCGCCTGGATGGCTCTGGCCAGATTGATGCGGTGGAGGGTACGGTATATGAAAAGTTTACCGACGAGGAAACCGGGTTAAGCCTGGAGTTTACTGACTTCAAGCCATTCAACGTTGAAAATGTTGCCGGCCCGGATGAACCCCGTAATCTTGTTGACCTGGGCCCTGCCATCGAATACATCCTGCGTGGGCCGGAACTTAAAACGGTAAAGGTCAAGAGTTTCATGAACCCGTTTGATATTGATGGAGAGAACCTGGGGCATCTCATCATGATTTCGTTTAGCGGCAATGCTGCTGACTATCAGCCTTTCTATATGGGTATGGATTTCACCAATGTAAACGAATGGAAAACTTTCAATGCATTTAGCCGTAATTTAAAAAATCCGAAGGTATCCAAGGAAGAGGCCTCACTGGAAGCCTTCCGCTCCGCCCTGTTTGAGGTTTTCGGAGAGCAAAAACCGGATAATCTGGAAGCCATGGGCCTCAGGTTGATTCAAAGCGTCAACAGTCTGAAATCCTTTCCATGGCCATTTGTTCCCATTCTCGATGACTATGAACAAGTCTATTATACCGGCTTGCAGCTCACCAACGATCCTGGCATTAACGTTGTCTGGGTTGGCAGCGGAATCCTGGTGATTGGTCTGTGCATCATGTTTTATTTTCCACACCGCAAACTTTGGGCTGTACTGGAGGCCAAAGGCAAAGGTGTCCAGGTTCGTTTCGCGGGCATGAGTAATCGTAACCGTATGGAGTTTGAAAAAGAATTTCATGATATTTTAAGTAAGCTGGATGACAATCTGCGTTCAATAGAGTCAGCAGGAGGAAAATCATGACAGCAGTTGCGACCGCTAACTGGAATTTTTATAGTATGAACGCGGGTAAAACAGGATTTGCCCGATTCTATACCTATCTTGGTGCAATCGTCGGCCTTTCTGCACTGTATTTCTTCGGCCTGGATGGTTATGAAACCAACCCGTCGCGCCTTCTCATGCTTTGGGGTGGGTCGGGTGCCACTGCGGGCCTGATTGGCTCCCTGGCAATCTGTTTCCTCAAACCGGATGCAGTTGAATCAAAATTTTCCTCTACCCTGGTGCCATGGCTTGACGGTGCACTCCTCATGCTTTTGCTCGCTAGTTGTTTTGCATTGCTCGAGCCCCATCGTTCCCTCATCAGCTACGAGGATCAGACCGGTCTTATCTCCGGTCGTATTGTCATGGCCATGAATACCATATTTATATTTTCAGCTGTGCTTTATCTCATGAACCTGTTCGCGCCCGAGTCCTTTATTGGTAAATTGGGAACCATGAGTGCCTGGCTTGGGGTTTATGCGGGCGGCTCAGCTCTTTTGCTGCGTTGGTATGAATCATATTTGATCAGCCCTGATATCGGTCATGCCCCTGTCTCCAATCTTTATGAAGTCTTTATTCTGCTTTTCTGTATTACCACGCTGATTTACCTGTCACTGGAACATCGATACAGGGTGCGCACTCTGGGAGCATTTATTATGCCGCTGGTCGCTGCCGGTGTGTTCTTCGGTATTTGGCTGGGTTCTGTCGGACAGGCGGATATAAAACCCCTGGTACCGGCTCTTCAATCCTACTGGATGAAGATACATGTCCCCCTGAATTTTGTCGGTTATGGCGCCTTTGCCGTCGCCTGCGGTACCGGGATTATGTATCTGCTAAGAACCCACCTGGAGAAAAAGGGCAGGGCAGCCAAATTGTTATCATCTTTTCCAACTCTGGATCAACTGGACGATCTCACCTACAAGGCCGTGGCTGTTGGCTTTCCTGCTTTTACACTTGCCACCATCCTGGGAGCTGCCTGGGCTGCTGAGGCATGGGGAGGTTACTGGTCCTGGGATCCCAAGGAAACATGGGCCCTTATTGTCTGGCTGGTTTATGGGGCCTATCTGCATGTGCGGATTACCCATGGCTGGCGTGGAACATCACTTGCCTGGTGGGTTGTTGCCGGCTTTGTCATTACCCTGTTCTGCTTTGTAGGGGTTAATATGTATCTGTCCGGCCTGCACTCCTACGGACGTCTGTCCTGAGCTGAACTGTTCATGAGTGCTGCTGCGATCATGTCTGATCACCTGCGCAAAGTAATCTTTCCGACCGCAGGCATGGGTACCCGCTTCCTTCCGGCGACCAAAGCCAGCCCAAAGGAAATGCTGACTATCGTGGATAAGCCGCTGATTCAGTATGGAGTGGAAGAAGCACTGGCTACCGGGCTGGATCAGGTTGTGATGGTTACCGGCCGGGGCAAGCGCGCCATTGAGGATCATTTTGATGTCTCGGCAGAGTTGGAAAACAATTTGCGGCTGGCTGGCAAGGAATCCCTCTACAAAGAAGTTTCACGTATCGCGCATATGGCCGATGTGGCCTATATTCGGCAAAAACAGGCGCTGGGTCTGGGTCATGCCATTTATTGTGCCAGGCACTGGGTGGGCAAAGAATATTTTGCTGTCTCTCTGGCTGATGAACTGATTATTGCCGAGAAACCGGCACTGCAGCAATTAAGGGAGATTTACAAACAAACCGGGGCTTCTGTCATAGGGCTTACCCGGATACCAAAACATCTCAGTAAGCATTATGGAATGGTTGAAGCCAGCGATAAAAATGGTTTGCTGCGGATAAACGGAATGATTGAGAAACCGGATCCTGCCGAAACTCCATCAGATCTGGCTATCATTGGCCGTTACATTCTTTCTCCCAGTATCTTTTCTTACCTCAAACACACTTCATCTGGTATACAAGGTGAAATCCAGCTTACCGATGCGATTCACAGGCTTGCCAAAGAGCAACCTGTCTACGGGGTTATCATAGAAGGTGACCGTTTCGATGCAGGCAACCCCCTGGGATTCCTCAAGGCAAATGCAGCCCTGGGAGTTCGAAACCAGCTATATGGCGCTGAATTCAAAACATTTTTACGTGATTTTCTGGATTAGTGTTAACAAGCTCCTCTAAGCAGTGAATATTCTGGCTTTGGATGCCGCTTGTGGGCATGCAGCCAGTGCGGTTTTGAGAAGCGACGGCTCTCAGTTTGAAGCCGAAAGCGAAGGCAAGAATCCGCACTCCGTAGCCATTCTCCCCCTGTTGGAAAAGGTATTGGCCGAAGCCAGACTCAGCTGGAACGATCTGGATCTTTTGGCGCTTGGTCTTGGGCCAGGCTCATTCACAGGTTTGCGTATCGCAGCATCAACCCTGGCCGGTATCAATACTGGTCTGAAACTTCCTATGCTTGGCATCTCTTCACTTGCAATCACTGCAATTCAAACTGACTCCGAAGCGCCGATCTGTGTTTTTGAGGATGCCCGCGCCGGTGATGCATATGTCGGGTACTTTGCCGGGGGAGAAGCACTGCAAGATGATCAAAGCCTTGCCTGGAGTCAGGTTCTCGAGATTCAGCCAGGCTCCTTTGCAAGCCAGAGTGAACCGCCCGTTGACTTATCGGAGTGGCATCGCTTGGAACTGAAGACAGGCAGGTCTCAGGCCCTGGGCAAAGCTGTTCTGGCGTCAACTAACTCGGTTGAACTATCCCTCCTGCCCCGATTTCTATTACCTGCCTACCTCCGGCCCTCCCAGGCCGAGAGGGCTGCAAACAATAATGCGGGCTAGGATCTCCGATAAACGGCCGGATCAATATCATACTGCTTCAATAGTTTGCGAACCGTATTGCGATTAAGCCCCAGCATTTCAGCCGCCTTGATCTGGTTTCCTTTAACGCGCTCTAAAACCAGTGACAATAAAACTGGTTCGACCTGTTCAAGCAAGTGGCGATGGAGATTAGAGGGCCTGGCATATCCAAGGTGGTCAAAATAATGCTGAAGGCAACGGCTTACAGCCTCGGGCAGAGTTTCTTCCTGCGTTTCTCCCTGACTGTGGTTGCCCAGGGCCAGGGCAACATCGGAAAGCGTGATTGTGGCCCCGGGAGTCAACACTGCCAACCTGCGCATCACATTCTTCAACTCACGCACATTGCCCGGCCAGTCGTATGATCTTAACAAGCCCAGAGCCTCGTCAAGCATAATGGGGGGCTGCATGGTCAGCTCTTCTGCAGTTTCCTTGAGAAGATGTTCAGCCAGTTCCTGTATATCATCTTTTCTATCTCTCAGTGCCGGAATCGCTACCGGGATCACATTGAGTCGATAGTAAAGGTCTTCCCGAAAATCTCCTGAGGCAATCTTCTGCAGTAAATTCTGGTGCGTTGCAGCCAGTAAACGGATATTGACCGGCCTGCTTTCCTTAGAGCCAACTCGCTGGACACGTCCTTCCTCAAGAACCCTGAGCAACTTAACCTGCAAGGAGGGAGGCATATCACCGATTTCATCAAGAAACAGCGTGCCTCCATCAGCCTGTTCAAATTTTCCGGGACGAGAGCGATCAGCTCCGGTAAAAGCACCACGCTCGTGTCCAAACAGTTCGGATTCCAGTAATTCTGATGGGATCGCTGCCGTGTTGATGGCAACAAACGGTTTTTTTGCCCGGCGACTTTGATCATGCAGTATGTGGGCAACCAGCTCCTTACCTGTTCCGGATTCCCCGGTGATCAACACCGTCAGGTCAGAGGCCGCCACCTTGCCAAGTGTGCGAAACAGACGCTGCATAACAGCACTTCTGCCAATAATGATGTCATGATCGACACTGTGTGACCCGTCAGTTGAAACAGTATCATCCGAGGGCTTGATCCGCCTGGCTAATGATCGAACCTCATCCAGATCAAATGGTTTCGGCAGATATTCAATAGCACCGGCTTTGTACGCCAGGGCAGCATTATCAAAGGTTGTTTCTGCCGTCATCAGTATTACAGGGGCTGCAAACATGCCTTCCTGCATGGCTTTCAAACCGCTGCCATCCGGCAAATAAACATCAAGAAAAATAAGCTCAGGAGTTTGCTGACCAGCTTTATGTGTTGCCTCGGCCAGAGTTTCAGCCTGGCTGACTTCATATCCCTCTTCCTGAAGCACCCGGGCAAGTATCCAGCGAATCCCCTGATCATCGTCAACGATCAGTGCACGCATTACCTTATGCCCCGAAGCGGAAGCTGCAGCGTAAATGTTGTGCGGCCAGGTTTTGTATCAAATATTACTCGCCCGTCATGCTCCTGCATGATACGTTGAACGATAGCCAGGCCCAGGCCGCTACCGCGTTGCTTGCCAGTTACAAAGGGCTCAAATATATGGTCGATCAATTGCTCAGGAATATCCGCACCATCGCTGACAATGAGAATTTCAATGACAGGGCCGTTGTACTCGGGAAGGCGTGTGCTTGATAGCGCCCGGGTGTGCAATTCGATTTTCCGGGAACCTGCCTCCAGCGCATTTGTCCAAAGGTTTTCAATAGCTTGCCTGAGGCGCGACGAGTTCACCATAATTTCCGGAAGACCTGGATCAAACACACGCTGTAGATGAACTTCAGCAATGGGATTGCAAACCTCCTCCAGCATAGAATGGATGTTGACCAGTTGCATGCCTGCGCTGGAAGGTGTGCCGAGTTGAAG
The DNA here is from genome assembly GCA_046753585.1 of Mariprofundaceae bacterium. Classification (GTDB taxonomy): domain Bacteria; phylum Pseudomonadota; class Zetaproteobacteria; order Mariprofundales; family Mariprofundaceae; genus CAYLYU01. The sequence continues at coordinate 3,803 of JBHHTX010000001.1, read as the reverse complement.
AAAATCATCCACACGTTCACTGATGCGATCGACCTCCGCCATCATCATTCGGGTAGCCTCCTTCGCATCCTCGGATTCAGGACGCTCCGAGAGCCACTGGGCAGCGCCCCGAAGTGCGGCCAGCGGGTTTTTGATCTCATGTGCCATTTCCAGAGCAATGCGGGCGACGGCTTCAGCCATCTCTTTCTGCTTCAAATAAGCATTCACTTCATGACGAATGGCCTCGGCCACCAGAAGTACGGCTACTCCGTCGGCAAAGGGCCTGGCATGCAGTGTAAACGGTATATTGGCATTGCCCAGGTGGAGACAATGATTGGAAACCGCTTCGCCAGTAACTGCAAGCCGCTTCAACAAACGCCGCACCTCTGAATCCGGAGAAAAAATTTCTGAAAGGTGCTGGTTAATCAATCGCTGATTTGATATCTCCAAACATTCCTGCGCCAGAAAATTAGCAGCCTGCACAAACCCTTTCTGATTGAGTAACAGCAACGGTAAGGGAACCGATGTGATGGGAATGCCGTCAAGCTGCATATGCCATCCCCCGCTCCTCAAGGCCTGAAAAGAATCGCTCAGCCTCCACAAGCATTCCTGCCCAATCCGGCAAGCGCTGAAAATGGCGTCGGAATTCAGCAGCAGCTGGCAGTCCTTTGCTGTACCAGATCACATGCTTTCTGGCCAATTTTGAGGCGGTTTCAGTGCCATAGTGATCGGCAAGCGCGTGTAAATGCTCACTTACCACCTCCCATCGCTCCCCGGCTGTGAGTTCAGGTGGAGCCGGTTCACCTGACAAGGCGGCACTTACTTCTGCCAATACCCAGGGGTTGCCCTGTACTGCCCGGCCGACCATGACTCCATCACAATTAGAAACCCTTACCATCTCCCTGGCAGAGGCAGCATCCACAATATCACCATTACCAATCACCGGAATAGACACCGCCGCTTTTGCCAGGCCAATATCATGCCAGTTGGCCTTGCCGTGAAACATCTGAGCCCGTGTCCGGCCGTGAACCGTTAACATTTTCATGCCACTCTCTTCAGCTATTCGGGCAATGCGCTCAACATTTTTTTGCTGCTCATCCCATCCGGTTCTTATTTTCAAAGTCACCGGTACAGATACTGCCCCGGCCACAGCAGTAAGAATTCTTCCAACAAGTGCTTCATCTTTGAGCAATGCTGACCCCGCCTGCTGCTTACAAATCTTCTTCACCGGGCAACCCATATTGATATCTACAAAGTCCGTACCATGATCTACGGCCCACATCGCTGCGTCTTTCATATAAGCAATGTCGGAGCCGGCAATCTGAATACCGATTGGGTGCTCATCCTTGCCAATTTCCGCCATTAATTCCGTACGTTTATGGCCTGCATCAATGGCTCTTGAGGCAATCATCTCGCTCACCATCAGGCCTACGCCGAAGCGCTTGCAGATTCGCCGGAAGGGAAGGTCCGTAATGCCGGCCATGGGGGCTAAAACAACAGGCGAACTGATGTGCAGCTCACCCAGGTTAAAGCCTTTTATCAGCGTTACAGGAGGATTGCTCAACATTTAGGCACTTTATCAGAGGCGCCCCCGCACGTCAGCCACAACTAACATCTGCAAAAGCTTGCAGTGCTAAAAATGAACAGCCATGCTGCTCTCATGTGTACAGAAATTCGCTGGCCAAACACGAAGTTTGTGCAATCCGTCTCCAATGTTGACGACTTTCCTGACATTCCCCTGCCTCACATTGCAATAGCGGGGCATTCAAATGTAGGTAAATCCTCTCTGTTGAATGCGCTCTTTGGTCGAAAAAATCTGGTTAAAGTATCCAAGCAGCCAGGTCGTACACGCTTGCTCAATCTTTTCAATGTTGACGATCGCCTTCTTATTGTTGATTTACCGGGATACGGCTATGCGCGGGCCGCCAAGTCAGAGCAGAAACAATGGTCACGTTTAATTGAGGCCTATCTGGTAAGTCACATCGGCCCGGATCTGGTATTGATTCTGATGGATATCAGGCACGGGCCAAAGGTGATCGACCTGCAATTGATCGAATGGCTAAATGCTGAAGGCCTGCGCTGGCAACCGGTTGCCACCAAGTCGGACAAGCTATCCGGTAATGCCAGAACCAAACGACTAAGGGAAATGCGTCAGGCCCTTGGTGGCATGCTTGCGCCCTTGCCTGTCTCCAGCCTGGACAAGCGTGGCATGGAAGATCTGCGTTCAAAAATTCTTATGGAGATATTTCAATAGCTGTTCATGAGAGAGGTTTATCAAAACAGGATCCGTGCTCTAACATCTTGTCCGCGTTTTTCATGAGAACAGAGGGGCGTAATTATTTTTCTTATGGATAACAATCGGCTGGTGGCAAATATTCACTTTTCTCAAATGACGTTTTGTCTTTTGCGGCATCTGGCTTGCCCAGCCGCACCATATCGAAGCCTTTAGTCTCAAACCATAGCTAAAGCTATGCTTTTTCACCTGAAAACTTCGCCTGGAATACCTGGTCTGCGCCATATATCCGCAATCTCATGAAAAATGCGGGCTAAAGTCCGAAAAACACGACCGTAAGCTCCACAATAAGTTTCTATTAGTGAACTGTTTTAGTAATTCCCAGGTAAAACAATCGACCACATGTGCCAGTACATCGAGAAACAGAACGAGATCATCATCAGACAGATAAATATCTTCGCTGCCATCTCCACGGGAGGTCACATGGTGGACAGCTCCGTCTAATTGAATGCGCGAAGGGTTATAGATACTCTATGTTACCTTATTCAACTTTCAAGACCTGACCCCTAAGGCGCATTGTTTATTCTAGCAAGTGCTTCAACCGAAAACAGCAATCAATTTAATGATCAAGCTGAGTCTTCGTCACCCATGAAGTCTTCTATGCCCTCATAGCTGGGTCATTTAATTCCCTGCTCCAACCAACGTCATCAGCTTCCCATAATCAGTCACCTCATTATACTTCACCCGATCCGTTGTGATTCGAGAATTGAGCTTATCGAAGAATTTACGGGCACATTCAATTTTCTTTTCTTCAACAGCTCGGAGCTGCATTGAGGACATTGAGCCTTTTGTCTCTGCAACGAAATAGATATGCCTGACGCTTCCCTCTTTGAAGGAGATGGCCCAGTCCGGGTTGTAATCACCAACAGGAGTCGGAATCAGGAAGCCACGAGGCAACTTGGCATAGACCACCACCTCGGCACTGGTATCGAGTTCAGTAACGAAGTCACGCTCGACTTTTGAATCAGTGACAACGTAATCATAAATGTGCCGCTGCAGTTTTGAGCCTGCCTTGGTGAAATCCTGTTTGCTCTGGGCGGCAGTAAAGATATCCGACTCATAGCTTCTGCTCATTGATCAGGCGACCGGCTTCTGCGATGAAGTGCTCCGGGTTCATTTTGAACTGCGCGAAGCGCACTGGCTGAATGCCTGAAAGGATCTCCGCGATAGTCTGTCTGGTAAGTTTGGTTTCTTCTGCCAATTTACCCAGCAGATCGTATTTTACCATGGAGTGAACTGAGGTTGTTTCTTCAGCCTTCTCGGTCTTTTCAAGCTTGAACCCTTCTCCTTTCTTGAGCTGATCATCATCAATCTGGTCACCCTGGATGCCGGATTGAACCGTATATTGGAGCGGGGTCACATGCAGGTCGGACTCCAATGCATCGATGCACTTGCGAACCAGTTCCGGCGAATCGAACTCCACGCGATAAACAGCCTTGTGATTAATCCGCTCCCAAAGTTCCTTGAACTCCTTTTTATCGAAGTTGGCATTCAAAGGGTTGGTTTTGGGTTTGCGATCATCTTCGACATC